>JBBREA010000006.1:0-46948 GCA_038203385.1 Acidimicrobiales bacterium
TTGAACGTTCCGGCCGAGAACTGTCGAGCGTTGGCCGTGACCTCGATGACGCCGACGGCTGAGAGCAGCGACGTGTCTTTCAGGACCGCAATGAAGTCGTTTCCCAGCGGCGGCACCACTGCCCGTAGCGCTTGAGGCAGCACGACCGACTGGGTGGTCTGCCGGCGAGTGAGCCCGAGCGAACGTCCAGCTTCCACCTGACCCCGATCGACCGACTCGATGCCTGCACGAAAGATCTCTGCGATGTACCCGGCGTAAATCAGCGACAACGCGATGATCGCACGCCAGTCGAACGACACCCGGTTGGGTTGGCCGAGCGCCTCGCTGACCTCTGGGACGACGACGAACGCAATGGTGAAGATGAGCACCAGCATGGGAATGCCGCGGATGAACTCGACGTACGTGCGCGACAGGTTGCGCAGGATCACGCTTCCAGAAGTACGCATGAGCGCCAGCAACAACCCGCCCGAGCAGGCAATCAGGAACGACCACAGCGTGGCCTGGATCGTCTTTCCGAGACCTGGGATGATCCGGCGGAACGCCAGGTTGTAGCCGTCGTCGAAGATGACCAACCCGATCAACACGACAAAGATCATTCCGAGCATCAGGGCCCACCACGGGAACGTCTCGTACCACGGCTCGGTGTCGTCGCGTTCACGTGTCTCGTGTCCCGCAAGATCTATCTGGTTGCCCATCGAGTTCATGAAGTCCCTTCTGAATCTTGCGACATCTGACCACATCTCAGCGTCCGCTGCGCGCCTGCGCCAACTCGCTGGGATACCTTCGACGTTGCCACCTACGGGAAGGACCTGGCGCACGATGATGGAATCCACTGCGGTCGACGGGCACGAGTCGACCGGCAACACCCTTCACATCAGTGGGGTGTCGCAGTCGTTCAGTGAACGCCACGTGCTCGACGACCTGGGCTTCTCGGTGAGGCCGGGCCGAGTGACTGGTTTGCTCGGACCGAACGGGGCAGGCAAGACCACCCTGATGAGGGTGCTGTTCGGGGTCATCGAGCCAGACGCCGGCACCATCTCATGGAACGGGCAGCCAGTCGATGCGTCCGCGCGCAGAAACTGGGGCTACATGCCCCAGGAGCGTGGGCTGTACACCGAAATGCGGGTGCTCGATCACCTCGTGTGGCTGGCCCGCCTCCACGGCATCGACAAAGCGGTCGCAAAGGGTCACGCCGAGGGTCTGCTCGCCGAACTCGGGCTCGGCGATCGAGCCAGGGATCGCATTCGCGACCTCTCGGGCGGTATGGCACAGCGGGTACAACTCGCCGCCGCAATGGTGCACCAACCTGAGTTCCTCGTGCTCGATGAACCGTTCTCGGGGCTCGATCCCACCGCGGTGCAGTTCCTGTCGAGGGTCATCACCGACCACGTGGCAGCCGGACGATCCCTGCTGTTCTCCAGCCATCAGCTCGACCTCGTCGAAGATCTATGCGAGACCATCGTGATGATCAATCACGGCAAGGTGGTGATGGCGGGCGAACTGGCTGCGCTCCGCAGCGCGAGCACCGAGCGCTACCTCCAGGTGGACGCCGAATTGGCTCCAGAGGACATCTTGCCCACCGATGGGGACATCGTAACGGTCGCAGCATCGGTCACTCGGGTTCGGCTCGCACCGGGCACAGACGCCGGCGAAGTGCTGGACCGCATCCGCACCCGTCATCACCTACACAGCTTCGCCGTCGACCAACCCCGATTGTCCGAGATGTTCCTGGCTGCACTGTCGAGCGACCAGGAGGCCACTCATTGAACCGAATCACCTGGATGGTCGCGATGCGCGAGATCACCGAGACCTTGCGCAAGAAGTCGTTTTGGATCACCGCCGCCGCGCTGTTACTGGCCTCGTTGGCGCTCGTGATCATCCCCGAACTAATCGGTGACAGCAACGACAAGGTCAGCATTGCAACCACCCCCGACGTGCCGACCGATGTCGTCGATCAGGTCACCGAGTTGGCAGCCGCGCTCGATGTCACCATCACCACCGACGCACAGTCCACGACGCAACAAGCCAGGCAACGCGTCATCGACGGCGACACTGACTTCGGCCTCGTCGTTGCGGCTGACGAGCAACTCACGATCCTGCAGCGCACCGAGGGCGCCACTGTCGTCGTACCGATCATTCAAGAGGTCACGCGCCAACGAGCTGCGCAGCAGGTCTATGCCGATGCGAGCGTTGACGATTCCGTCATTGCCGACCTCGCCAGCATCGCGCCAACCCCGGTGGAGGTGGTCGACACAGCGCGCGACGGGCGCCAAGGAGCGGCGTTCGGTCTCACCATCGTCATGTACCTGATGATCGTGCTGCTCTCGAACATCATCGCCACGTCGGTCGCAACCGAGAAGGCGAACCGGGTCTCAGAAGTACTCCTTGCCGTTGCACCCACTCGATCGTTGCTGTTCGGCAAGGTGATCGGCATGGCCGCCCTCGGCACCGCCACCATCGTGGTAGGGGCGTTACCAATCGTCGTGCGCACGCTGGTCGGCGGAGACATGCCAGATGGACTCGGTGTCACGCTGGCCTCGAGTGCGCCGTGGTTCCTCGGTGGCATCGTGATCTACCTGCTCGCATCTGCGATGCTTGGCTCCCTCGCCGACCGCACCGAAGAGGCCGGCAGTGCCGTGGCTCCACTCACCATGTTGCTGGTAGCCGTATACGTCGTGTCGGTTTCGACGCTCGAAACACTGGTCGGCGCGGCCCTGAGCATCATCCCGATCTCATCGCCGATCGTCATGCCGGCACGAATCGCGATCGGGGCTGCCACTACCATCGAGATCGTCGCCTCCCTCGTGTGCCTCGCGATCGGGGTCGTGGCCGCGGCGCGCCTGGCGAACTTGGTGTACGCCCGTGCCCTCGTTCGAACGGGCAAGCGATTGCGTCTCATCGACGTGCTGCGCACCCCGAGATGACGAGTTGCGCGCGCCGCAATGACGTCGACGGTGACGGCCCACATCGAAGCAAAATCGCGCCCACTCGTTTGATCGTTCGTGAATGAGGCATGATGTCGGAAGGCCCAGCCAACTACCTATGACCAAGGGGAAGACACAGTGGAGATCAGCGTTACCGTCAATGGTGTCACGCACACGAACGACGTCGAGCCGCGCATGCTGCTCGTTCAGTACATCCGTGAAACTGTTGGGCTCACCGGCACCAATGTCGGCTGCGACACCTCATCGTGCGGTGCGTGCTCGCTCCACCTGAACGGTGAAGCGGTCAAGAGTTGCACAGTGCTCGCAGTGCAGGCAGACGGAGCCGACATCACCACTATCGAGGGAATGGCGGCGGCGGATGGAACGTTGCATCCCATGCAACAAGCCTTCATGGAGAACCACGGTTTGCAGTGTGGGTACTGCACCCCGGGCATGGTGATGGCGGCGACGAGCCTGCTGAAAGAAAATCCGAGTCCGACCGAGCGCGAAGTGCGCCTCGGGCTCGAAGGCAACCTGTGCCGTTGCACGGGTTATCACAACATCGTCCAGTCGGTCCTCGCGGCCGCTGCGAAGTAGACCAGGGGCCAGCCATGATTCCAGCCAAGTTCGACTACGTCCGCGCCGGCTCGGCCGAAGAAGCCATCAGCCTCATCGGCGAGCACGGTGATGAAGCCAAGTTCCTCGCCGGTGGCCACAGCCTCTTGCCGCTCATGAAGCTGCGGCTCGCACAGCCCACCGTGCTGGTCGATATCGGTCGACTCACCGACCTGTCCTATATCCGCGACGCTGGCGACCACGTCGCCATCGGTGCGATGACTCGGCACATGGACGTGGAAACGAGCGAGATGCTTGCAGCCGAATTGCCATTGTTGGCCCACGCGGCCGGCCACGTCGGGGACCCACAAGTTCGCCACCGCGGCACCATCGGCGGCTCCATCGCTCACGCCGACCCTGCATCAGACTTGCCTGCGACCACGCTGGCCCTCGGCGCCACCTACATCGCCCAGGGCCCAAACGGCACACGCGAAATCGCAGCTGCCGACTTTTACCAGGGCTTCCTCACCTCGGCTCTCGAGGCCGACGAGATCCTCACCGAGATTCGGGTTCCCAAGATGGCCGGAGCTGGCTGGAGCTTCCAGAAGTTCAACCGGCGAGCGCAAGACTGGGCCATCGTTGGAGTCGCCGCGTGGTACCGCGACGGCGCGTCCGGCGTGGGTTTGGTCAACATGGGTTCGGTGCCCGTCCTCGCCACCAGCGTGTCGGCGGCCCTCGCGGGCGGCGCATCAGCCGCCGATGCCGCTGAGCAGGCTGTCGCAGAGGCAGAGCCGCAAGGCGACCTGAACGCAAGCGTCGAATACCGAACCCACCTCGCCAAAGTGCTGGTGAAACGAGCCCTGATCGAAGCTGGCGCCGCCTGACGTCGTCGGTGTCAGGTCAGGGCCTGGTAGGTGCCGCCGTCGACGTGTAGCCCGACCCCGGTGGTGAACTTGGCCTGCTGGCTGCACAAGAAGGCAACGACGGCTCCAAAGTCGGCTGGGTCGCCGAGCGTGCTGCTGGCACCGGCGAGTGCATTTGCGCCATACAGCTGAGTGACCCGGTCGGTGGCGTGTAGCCCGGGTTGCGCGCTGTTCACCGTCACGCCATCAGCGAAGACCTCGCGCGCCAGTGTCTTCAGGAAACCCGTCGCCCCGGCGCGAGCGGTGTTCGACAAGATCAGGTTTGCGATCGGCTGGCGCACCGATACCGAGGTGATGGCCACGACCCTCCCCCAACCCTGGGCCTGCATTGCGGGCACAGCCGCTTGGCACATCGCCACGACCGACAGCAGGTTGAGATCGATGGCCACCGGATAGGCAGAGAAAGGTGTCGATTCGAACGTGCCCGCCGGTGGACCACCGGCGTTGGTGACCAAGATGTCGAGGCCGCCGAGCACCGCCATGGCCTCGTCGACAAATGCCGTCGCACCCGCAGGGGTTCCGACGTCGGCAACCACTGCGACCGCACCGTGGCCGACGCGTGCCGCCGCATCGTCGATCCGTTTCCGGTCGCGGCCGCAGATCACTACGCGCACACCTTCGTTCGCCAATGCCCGTGCCGACTCGAATCCGAGCCCGGCCGATGCCGCCGCAATTGCTGCTCGCTTGCCTTGAATCCCGAGTTCCATGTCTGCCGACGGTAGCGTCGGCAACCGTGACCCCGGCAGACGTGAGCGCCGCCCTGAGCAAACATGGGTATCTTCCAGACGAGGGCCTTGCAACCGCAGTGTTCCTGGCGCTGGAACTGAGGCGACCGCTGCTGCTCGAAGGTGAGGCTGGTGTCGGAAAGACCGAGCTCGCAAAAGTCATGGCGCGCGCCAGCGGTGGTGAGCTCATTCGTCTGCAGTGCTACGAGGGCATCGACGCTGCGCAAGCCGTGTACGACTGGGACTACGCCCGCCAGTTGCTCCACCTGCGTGCCGCCGAAGCCACCGGCGAGACCGCTGGCCGCACATCAGACTCATTGGAAGCCGACCTGTATCAGGAACGATTCCTGGTGAAGCGGGCTCTGCTCCGGGCTATCGCTCCCACCGAGGGCCCTCCCCCGGTGTTGCTGATCGACGAGATCGACCGAGCGGACGATGAGTTCGAGGCGTACCTCTTGGAAGTGCTCTCGGATTACCAGATCACCATTCCCGAACTCGGGGTGTTCAAGGCCGAACGTCCGCCGATCGTGGTGCTCACCTCCAACCGCACCCGAGACGTACACGACGCCCTCAAGCGACGCTGCTTGTATCACTGGATCGATCACCCGAACTTCGATCGCGAAGTAGAGATCCTTCGACTGCGCGTACCGGCGTGCTCGGCCGAACTCGCGCGAGAGATCGCGGCCGCGGTAGCCGGCATGCGCGATCTGAGCCTGTACAAACCGCCAGGGGTCGCGGAGACGATCGACTGGGCGACTGCGCTCGGTCGCCTCGGTGTGACGACCCTGAACGAGACCAGCGTCGCCCACACCCTCGGTACCGTGCTGAAGTACCGGGAAGACCAGCAGCGGGTCGAACAGCACGGGGTCGGTGATCTGCTGCAGACCGCAGTGAAGCAGGCCCTCGAGCGCTCCAGGGTGTAACAGTGGCGAACGAATTTCCCACTCGCGACGCAGGCGAACTCGCCGTTGCATTCGGTCGGGTGTTGCGTGGTGTAGGCCTCAGCGTGCCGATCAGCAGCACCATTGCGTTCGGCGAGGCATTGTCTCGGTTGGGGCTAGACGAGCGTGACAACGTGTACTGGGCAGGCAGAGCCACACTCGTGCGTCGACCCGAGGATCACGACATCTACGACCGGGCATTCTCGGTGTTCTGGGAGCACACGTCCGGCAGCGCCGCTGATTCGGGCGAAGAACCCCTCCGGATCACGCTGGCCATCGACGACGGTTCGGAGAGCGACAACGGTGATAACGGCGACGCAGGCGACGACCCCGTAGTGGAACTGCGGTTCAGCGCTGCGGAGGTACTCCGGAAAAAAGACTTCGCAGAGTACGACTCGGTCGAGCTTGCCGAGGCGCATCAACTCATGTCACGACTGAGGCTCGTAGGTTCGCCGAGGCGTTCGCTGCGGTACGCCCCGAGCAAGTCAGCCACGAGTCGGCCCGACTTGCGTCGCACCGTGCGAGCTGCCCTTCGAGCCGAAGGTGAGCCCATCCGGAGGCACTATCTCGCACACAGCTCACGGCCGCGCCGGTTGGTGTTGCTACTCGACGTGAGCGGATCGATGGAGCCGTATGCGCGAGCCTTGCTCCGCTTCGTTCACGCAGCGGTGGTTGGCCGACAGAAGGTCGAAGTGTTCGCGCTAGGCACCAGGCTGACCCGTCTCACCCGCGAACTCTCCACACACGACCCCGACGAGGCACTGCGCCGCTCTGCCAATCGGATGGCCGACTACGGCGGAGGCACCCGGCTGGGCGACGGCCTACGCGTGTTCAACGACGAGTGGGGCCAGCGCGGTATGGCCCGAGGCGCAATCGTGGTCGTTCTGTCCGACGGGTGGGATCGAGGCGATCCCGCCATGCTCGGCGAGCAGATGGAACGTCTCCACCGGATGGCCCACCATGTCATTTGGGTGAACCCCCTCAAGGTCACGCCGGGGTACGCGCCATTGGCGCGTGGCATGGCTGCCGCGCTGCCGCACATCGACGACTTCGTCGAGGGACACTCCATCGATGCCATCGAAGAACTCGCACGCGTCATCGGCGGCTGATCTCGTCCAACGCCCTGCGCTCAATCGGTGGCGGAGTGGCCTCGATGCGCCACACTTGCACCGTGAAAGATCTCTTGGATGACATCGACCGTTGGAGAGCTGATTCCAAGCGGGTCGCCCTCGCTCGCGTCGTCGATACCGATGGGTCCGGGCCGCGGGAACCTGGTGCGGCCATGGCTGTGAACGAGATCGGTGAAGTCATCGGCTCGGTGAGCGGAGGCTGCGTCGAGGGCGCCGTCGTCAGCGAAGCTCTCTCCATCCTCGCCGGCGAACGCGTGGCCGGCGTGATCACGTTCGGCTACAGCGACGACGAGGCGTTTGCGGTGGGCCTCACGTGTGGTGGGACGATTCGGCTGTTCATCGAGGAGCTGGACTGGTGACGGTGTACGCGGAGCTTGCGGCTGCACTGCGCGCCCAGGCCCCAGTAGCGCTCGTGACGGTGATCGATGGTCCTGGTACCGGCGGCAAGCTGCTCGTGCGCACGGGCCACGAACCCTTCGGCACGTTGGGCAGTTCAGAACTCGATCGGGTGGCGTACCGTGACGCGATCGCGGAGCTCGAAGCTGGTCGTTCCGGCGTACGGCACTATGGGCCGAATGGGGAGACGACACCAGAAGATCTGCTGGGTACCCCAGTGGTTCGTGTTTTCGTGGAATCGTGGGCCCCGCCGCCCCAGATGTGGATCTTCGGAGCTGTCGATTTCACGGCCGCGCTGGCGAAGGTGGCCAAGGTATTGGGGTACCGCGTGACGGTCTGTGACGCTCGCGAGATCTTTGCCACGCGGCGCCGATTTCCCATGGCCGACGAGGTGCGGGTTACCTGGCCGGGCCCGATGTTCGATGCGCGTGGCGCCGAACTCGGTCCTCGAGATGCGGTGTGCATCCTCACCCACGATCCAAAGTTCGATGTTCCGGCGGTGTTGGGAGCGTTGTCGACGCGTGTGGGCTACGTGGGTGTCATGGGAAGTCGCACCACCCATGAGCGCAGACTCGTGCGGTTGGCCGAAGCAGGTCTCGAGGACGTTGGCAGCATCGGCCGGTTGATGTCGCCGATCGGTCTCGACATCGGGGCTCGCACCCCCGAGGAAACGGCGATTTCGATTTGCGCTGAGATCATTGCTCGGCGCACCGGGCGGGAAGCGCCTTCCCTACGCGACGGGGATGGACCAATCCATCAGTAGAACAGCTTGGCAATTGCGGGTTAGCGAGCCGGTTGCCAGCCGGTGTCGCGTCAGCGAACGTCGGGCGTGAAGGCGATCGAGGGCTGGGTCGTCGCGGGAGCGCCGGGCGCCTCCCCAACGGTGTCACCGAGACGGACGACCTCGGGCGGAACGATGTCGGCAAAGTCATGCGACCTGCTCGGCAACATGGTGACTTCCACGTTTCGACCGGTCTGGCGTGAGTGAACATAGATGTCGCCGCCGAGATAGATGCCGACGTGGCCGGGGTAGTACAACAGGTCGCCAGCTTGTGCCTCGTCGGCGGTTCGTTCGTCGGCGGCGCGGAACTGATCGCCACTGCTCCGCGGGATTTCCAGACCCACCTCGCTGAATGCCCATGTGGTGAGTCCTGAACAGTCGAAGCCTTCGCCTTCACGCGATTGCATGCTGCGATACGGCACGCCCAGTTGCGTCATGGCAGCCAAGATGATGCGTTGTTTAGCCATGGTGGTTGACGAGAACTGATGACGAACCGAGCTGATGCTGAGCCCCATCTCTTGTGCTGTCATCGTGGCGACCTTGTCGCGTGCACGCTCGAACCGTTGATAGTCGAGTGATTCACCCGAACCGTTCCACGTGTCGAACGTTTCGACCGCCAGCATCGCCTCCACCGCGATTGCTTCCGAGTCGGTGTATGGCGTACTTCCGGCGCTGACCGATGGAGCCGCGAACAACGCGCAGCCAAGGGTCACAGCGGCCGCGATTGCGGCGCGGCGCGTGGTGCGCGATGGACTACAAAACTTGCTCGTGGTAACAGTCATTCAGCTCTCTCAGGTTCCCTAGTGCCCGTCGATTTCGACAAGCTATCGTTACGTGACCGTAATATTCGTCACGCAACTGATTTATTATCGACACCGGTCCGTCACATCTGAAGGCTGACCTTCAGGAATCGAGGCCCTGACTCCCGTCCGTCGGCTTCGGCGCTGACATACTCCCGTCATGGATGACGTCGAAAGCGAGCAGATCTCTGAGGATCTGGTTGACGATGATTCGCAGGATCTTGCGTTGCGCGATGAAACTCGCACGTCTGCGCCTGACCCGTCCGCACGACGCACACTCGTGGTCGTGCTCGCAGCAGGTGCCGGCAGTCGGTACTCGGGTGACACTCACAAACTGGAGGCGGTCATCGGAGACCGCACCGTGGCCGAGCATTCGATCGTGGCAGCGATTGGCAGCGGGGTGGGCGACGTCATCATCATCACCGGCGCATCACAGCCAAACACCGAAACCATGCGCGCGCTGTCACGCGCGAGCACGCTCGACGACACCGCTAGTCACACAGGGACTGACGACACCGCTAGTCACACAGGGACCGACGACACAGGGACCGACGACACAGGGACCGACGACACGGCGACCGAGACCGTTCAGTTCATTCACCACGCCGGCTGGTCCGACGGTCAAGCTGGGTCGCTCCAGGTCGCCCTTGCCGAGGCCAGCCGCATCGGGGTCGATTCGGTCGTCGTCGGGTTGGCGGATCAGCCCGGCGTCACGGCTGAAGCCTGGCGGCGTGTCGCCGCCTCCCAGTCGCCGATCGCCGTCGCCACCTATGACGGCGTTCGCGGCAACCCGGTTCGTCTGCATCACTCCATCTGGCCGATGCTTCCATCCACCGGCGACGAAGGTGCCCGCTCGCTCATGCGGCTTTATCCCGGGCTCGTCGACCAGATACCCTGCCCCGGGTCGGCCCACGACATCGATACCCGAGAGGACCTCCAGCTATGGCAGAACAGATCGTCAACGAGTTCACCGTAAATCTACCGATCGACGAAGCATGGCCGATCATCTGTGATCTCGAGCGCATCGCTCCCTGCCTCCCAGGCGCTCAGCTCGAAGAGATCGAGGGCGACATCTACCGCGGCCGGGTGAAGGTGAAGTTGGGCGCCATCACCGCCCAGTTCGTCGGCGAGGCCCATTTCGTGGAACGCGACGACACGGCACATACAGCCAAGCTGAAAGGCAAAGGCCGCGACACCGGTGGCCGTGGAAATGCAGAGGCCGACATCAGCGCCCACGCCGAGGCGCTGTCACCCACGAGCACCAAGTGCAATGTGGTCGCCGACCTGCACATCACCGGCAAGGTCGCCCAATTCGGCCGAGGGATCATGGGCGATGTCAGCAAAAAGCTCATCGATCAGTTCTCATCCAATCTGAACACCATGCTCGATGACTCTGCCACTGTCACCTCGCCTGCGGCGGCGTCTTCTGCGAACGGGACGGACACCAATCCGTCCTCCGATGTGTCCGCTGTTCTGGCTGCTGACGTGGCCGCCGAGCCGGCAGAGGCCGCCCCAACCGCCGGCGACCAGGCCGAAACACCGACCGTGCGCAAGATCGATGGCCCGGCGGCTGAGCCGATCGACATGGCCGGCATGGCAGGCCCTGCGTTGTTGAAGCGGCTCGGGCCAGCCGTGGCCGCGTTGCTGTTGTTGTTGTTGCTGCTGCGCCGCAGGAAGTGACCTGAGTCCCGGTGGTCGACGGGCAAGAGGCCCAACGAGTTCGTGAGCTGTTGGGTCGCGAACCTCGAGGTGGCTATGAGATCGTGGTTCGCGACTCAGGTGGTGAACCGGTGGTGTTGAAGAACTCGCCACTACTCGATGACGGCACTCCGATGCCAACCCGTTACTGGCTGATCAGCCCCTTCGAGATTCGGCGGGTGGGCCAACTCGAGGCCGCTGGCGGCGTCAACGCTGCCGAAGCCGCGATCGACCCGGCCCTCATTGCTGAGGCTCACGCTCGCTATGCCGCAGAACGCGACGCTGACCTGCCCCCAGATCACGTCGGCCCCCGTCCCTTCGGCGGGGTAGCCGGAACGCGCGTGGGGGTGAAATGTTTGCATGCACATTGGGCCTGGCACCTCGCGGGCGGCGACGACCCCGTCGGCCGTTGGATCGAGAACGAACTGGCTGTAGCACAGAGCAGCCCCCAACTGGCCGAAGAGAACATGCCCGGTGGCGGTGTGATCAACGTGGCCGACAACGCCATGGAAATCGTCGTGCCCTCGGGTGGCTCTGCTGTTCTTCCGTGGGGGCCTCACAATCTGTCAGCGCGATGGTTGCTCGACAGCGATCCTCCCCGCCCCGAAGACTTGACGAACGCACTCGGAACCATCGACGATCACCTCGACGACTTCGAACGAGAGCATCCCTCCTTCTCCGTACTTCGGTCGATCACCCTCCGTGGCCCAGCAATCGTGGCGCTGGCCCAGTTGGAAGTGGGCTCGGAAACTCCTCCCACGACTGTCTCGCTCGACCGGGCCGCCGCCGAAGAGGTGTTCCGCATGGTGGCCACCGAGTCGCGCGTTCACCGCGCCCACAACCCTGGGCTACCGTCTGTCGCCGTGGACACCATCGTCGCCACTTGTGTGATCGTGCTGGCGGTCATGCGCCGCCTCGAGTTGAGCACTATCTTGCTCGCGACCGACACGCCAGACGCAGCGGTGGCCCGTTCGTGGTGAGGCACCCGGCGTCGATGCTGCGACGCCAACCTCAGCCCCGCCTAAGCGGGGCGCGGGTGGTACTGCGCCCGTTGGCGGCGTCTGATTTTCCAGCCTGGCGGGAAGTCAGGCTACGCAACGAGTCGTGGCTGATCCCGTGGGAGCCGCAGCGTCACCTGTCGCTACCCGACCCGACTCGCGATCGACACGCGTTCGAGGCGCGATGCACTGCCCGAGAGCGCGAACGGCAGACCGACCATGCGTACCCGTTTGGCGTCTTCGTCGACGACGCGTTGGCTGGGGAGGTCAACCTCAACAACGTCACCCGCGGCGCGCTGCAGTCAGCCACCGTCGGCTACTGGGTCGACCAGCGACTCGCTGGCAACGGTTACATCGCCGAAGCCGTGGTGTTGGTGATGAAGTACGCATTCGAGCAAGCACAACTGCATCGGCTGGAAATCTGCATCGTGCCCCGCAACTCGAACAGCCGCCGCGTCATGGAAAAACTAGAAATCCGCGAAGAAGGAATCGCGTTGCGATTCCTCGAGATCGCTGGCACGTGGGAAGACCACGTGCGCTACGGCGTCACGGTCGAAGAATGGATCGAGCGCCAGGCAGCGTTCAATGCCACCTGGCTGTCACCATGAACCGTCGATGACCGTGCGGTCGGTCTACTGACGATGACCGTGCGGTCGGTCTACTCTCCAGCGAGGCGGAATGCTTCGGCGCGTGCTTGACGTACATTGGTGCGCCGCTTCCACATCTTCGTCTTCCAATGCCGAGGACCACGTGTGCGCTTGGCCACTTTCTGCTTGGCCACCTCGGCGTCGTGGTGGTGAATCGGCTTCCAGGCTCGGCCAGGCTCGTGCAAGTCTTCGGGCTCATACCCGGAGCTGACGGTCTGTGCGACCTGGTTGAGCTCTACATGGATTCGGTGCCGCTCGCCATGGGCGTGGGCACGCAATTCCTGCTTGGGCGGCAATGGCACCTCAGTGGTGCGATGGCGCTGGCTCATTGGGCAACCTCCTTGTGGCTGTTTCTAGCCTTCGGTTGTTCCTGATCAACGGCGTGGTAGCTCTCCGTGGGTAAACAATAGCCCGGCGTTCAGCGGTGGTTAGCACGATGTTCGGTGACTTTTCTGCGCGATTTCACCCACTCCGAGTGAATGGGTGGAAGGTAAACAGCCGAAATGGGCGTCACATCTCCCGGATCGGCGGACGTTGGCCCGTCGAGCGCCTATTTGCGGGAAATCTTCTTCTGTAATGCCGAGATGCGCTCGTCGAACCACGGCTGCTGCACCGTCCACAACTGCGGTTCGAACTCGCGCAGCACTGCGTCGTCGTGAGCGTCGATGTCTGCCATGTCGCGGATGGTCTGCTTGGCGATGATTGCAAGTTCGCGCGGTGCCGAAGCAGCCCCACGCGCAAACTCCTGCGCGGAGTTCATGAGTTCCTCGTCGGCGACACAGCGATACGCAAGTCCCACCCGTTCCGCCTCCGTGCCGTCGAGGATCTGCCCGAACACCACAGCGGCCATGGCGCCTTGCTGCCCGACGATTCGACGCTGCATCCACGTGTGACCGCCGCCAGGGTGCAGCCCGATCTGCAGGAAGCGCGTATCGAACTTCGCCCGCCGAGCGGCGAGGCGCACGTCACAACCGAGTGCCAAGTTCATGCCCGCTCCGACTGCGGCACCGTTCACTGCCGCCAGCGTTGGCAACGGGCTGCGCGCGATGCGCAGAAAACCTTCGTAGATGTTTGCCAGACTCTCGCGTGTTGCCGACCGCAAGTTGCCGAGGTCAGCTCCAGCACAGAATGCCGAACCGGCACCCGTGACGACGACCGCACCGACGGATTCGTCAGCTTCGAAGTCGTTCATGGCCTGGACGATCGCAGCGACCATCGGAGCGGTCATCGTGTTCCGGCTGGCGGGATTGTTGAGCGTCAGTGTGGCAACGCCGTCACGGACGGAAGTGAGAACGATGGGCCCGTCTGCAGCGGATTCAGCCAAAGACTCAGCCAGAGACTCAGCCAAAGACTCAGATGGTGACTCAGATGGTGACTCAGATGGCGACTCAGATGGTGACTCAGATGGCGACTCAGATGGTGTCTCAGATCGCGACTCAGATGACATGGGCGCCAGTTTCGCAGGCTGGATGCGAGAGCCACCAACCCGGCACAGCGCATTTGGGGCTGTTTCCCCCAGCGAGCCGAGCTCTGACTTCATCAACGTTCTATCACTTCGCGGCGTGAGCGAACCGGGCGCTGTGTTTGGGCGGTTAGTCTCTTGAGTCAGCGTGAACAACGTGAACACCTGGGTTCCAGTCACATCGGAACGACACGAAATGCAACCATGCACATGATTCCCATGAAGGGGGAGCACATGATTACGAGCAAGCGAATTCTTGCAGCGACTCTCGTCGCCGCACTCGGTCTCACCGCCGCAGCCTGCGGTGACGACGAGGAAACCACCAGCACCACGGCAGCCGCCGAAGAAGACACGGCCACCACCATGGCCGAAGACACGGCCACCACCATGGCCGGCGGCGAGATGCCGGACGGGTCCGACGTCACTGTCGGCCTCACGTTCGACCTCCTCGGTCGCGGCGACCAGTCGTTCAACGACTCAGCTGCAGCCGGCATCGACATGGCCATCGAAGACTTCGGCGTCACTGTCAACGAGCTCACCCCGACCGACGCATCGGCCCGTGGCACCGACCTCCAGCTCCAGGCTGAGAACTCCGACCTCGTCATCGGCGTTGGTTTCTCGTTCGCCGGAGACGCCAAGGCCATCGCCGCCGCCAACCCCGACGTATCTTTCGCCATCATCGACGACGCCATGTTGAACGAAACGTTCGACGGGCCCGCAGCCGAGAACGCCGCTGGTTTGGTGTTCAGCGAAGAGCAGGGCTCCTACCTCGTCGGCGTTGCCGCCGCCCTGAAGAGCACCACGGGCAATGTGGGCTTCATCGGTGGCGTCAGCGGAATCGGCCTCATCGAGAAGTTCGAAGCCGGTTTCACAGCGGGTGCCGAGTCGGTCAACCCCGACATCGTCGTCCAGGTTGCTTACCTGTCCGAGTTCCCTGACTTCGCTGGCTTCGAAGACCCAGCGTCGGCAGCCGACGTCGCCACGTCGATGTACTCAGAGGGCGCAGATATCATCTACGCCGCTGCCGGCCTCTCGGGCTCTGGCATGTTCCAGGCTGCGGCCGATGTGTCGACCGAAACCGGCAGCAAGGTGTGGGGCATCGGCGTCGACTCCGACCAGTACCTCACCGTTGACCCATCGGTGCAGGAGTACGTCCTGACCTCGATGATCAAGCGTGTCGACACGGCCGTCTACGAGATCACCAAGGCGTACCTCGAAGGAACGTTCACCGCTGGTGAGACCAGGTACGACCTCGCCGCCGGCGGCGTTGGCTACTCCACCTCGGGTGGCTTCGTCGACGACATCGTCGATCAGCTCGAAGAGGCCAAGGCTGGCATCATCGACGGATCGATCGTCGTCCCGACCGCTCCCTGAGCGATCTGAACACGTCACACCGTGAGGTGTGACACATCGGCTACACGCACGATGTGCTACCAGTGAGTGGGACCGGACTAACGTCCGGTCCCACTTCTGCTTTTCCGTCGGAGCGTCACGCGCCGAAGGTATTGCCCACGACGACTCGGCCAGGAGGGTCACGTGTCACTTGCGATCGAACTGATCGATATCACGAAACGGTTTCCGGGGGTCATCGCCAACGACGGCGTGAACCTCGCCGTGGAAAAAGGTGAAATCCACGCGATCTGCGGAGAAAATGGTGCCGGCAAATCGACGTTGATGAAGATTCTCTACGGTATGCAGCCGCCCGACGAGGGCATCATGCGTGTCAACGGCGAGGAGGTGCACTTCGCCTCACCCACCGAGGCCATTGCGGCTGGGATCGGCATGGTGCACCAGCACTTCATGCTCGCCGACAACCTGACGGTGCTCGAAAACGTGATCCTGGGGTCTGAACCGGTGCTGTCGGGGGGTCGCATCGACTTCAAGGCAGCGCGCACTCATCTCGCCGAGGTGAGCGCTGCCTACGGCCTCAGCATCGACCCCAACGACTTGGTGGAAGACCTGGAGGTCGGCGAACGTCAGCGCATCGAGATCATCAAGGTGTTGTATCGGGGGGCCGACATCCTGATCCTCGACGAGCCCACCGCGGTGCTCGTGCCACAAGAGGTCGAGGCGCTGTTCGTCAACATGCGCGAACTCAAGGCGAAGGGCGCCACGATCTTGTTCATCGACCACAAGTTGCTCGAAGTGCTCGAGATCGCAGACTCCATCACTGTCATCCGTCAGGGCAAGACGGTTGCCACCGTGAAGCCCGACGACGTGACCGCCGGAGACCTCGCCGAGTTGATGGTCGGCAGCGAGCTGCCGATACCGGACACCACGGAGTCCACGGTCACCGACCGAGTCATGCTCGCGGTACGCGACGTCACGGTCATCGAAAATGACCGTCCGGTGGTGGCGGACGTGTCGTTCGACATCCATGAGGGTGAAATCGTCGGAATCGCTGGTGTCGAGGGCAACGGCCAGGTCGAGTTGATCGGCGCCATCATCGGCACCGCAGCGGCGAGTTCCGGTTCCATTCACCTCGGAGGCGACGACATCACGAAGTGGGACGTTCGGAATCGCCGCGAAGCTGGTATCGGCTACATCCCGTACGATCGGCAAGGGGAAGGTCTGCTCATGAACGCCCCACTCTGGGAGAACGCCGCCCTCGGCCACCAGACCAAATCTCCGTACTCCAAGGGTTGGTGGATGGACCGGGAGGGAGCGAGAGAACAGACCGAAAGCATCCGTGAGGAATTCGGGGTGAAGACCCCCCACGTCGACGTTGCTCCGTATGCGCTGTCGGGCGGTAATCAACAAAAGTTCATCGTTGGGCGCGAAATGACCAGCGGCCCCCGGCTGCTCGTCGCAGCCCATCCAACACGCGGCATCGACGTTGGTGCGCAGGCATCGGTCTGGCAGTCGATTCGCGACGCCCGTGCCAGCGGGCTTGCAACCTTGCTCATCTCCGCCGACCTCGACGAACTCATCGGCCTGTCCGACCGCATCGTGGTGATGTTCCACGGACGGCTGGTCGCCACACTCGACCCGTCCACGATCACACCCCGGGAACTCGGCTCGTACATGACCGGCGCCGGGGCGACGAGCACAGAGGCTGCCAACTCATGAACAACCGCTTACGCTCCATCGGTCTCGCATTGGCCGCACCGGTGGCCGCATTCGTCTTTGCAACCGTGCTGTCGGGCATCGTGCTGCTGATCGCCGGCAGCAACCCATTTGTCGCATTCGGTGACATGCTGCGACACGGCGCCAAGCTCGAGACCATCATCGACATGCTCAACCGGGCGACACCGTTGTACCTGTCGGGGGTTGCCGCTGCCATCGGCTTCAAAATGGGGCTGTTCAACATCGGCGTCGAGGGCCAGTATCAGATGGGAGCATTTTTCGCTGCCGCCGCCGGTGGAGCCATCGTGCTTCCCAATGGGTTGCACCTCATCTTCATCGTTCTCGTCGCCATGACCGTCGGCGCGCTCTGGGCCGGTTTCGCCGGTTTCCTCAAAGTCACCTGCGGCGTCAACGAAGTGATCTCCACGATCATGCTGAACGCCATCGCCACCACTGGCATGTTGGCGTGGCTCACCGTGAAATGGCGCGACGGCGCGCTGTCGACCAATTCGGGCACCAAGCGCATCGAAGAATCCGGCCACATACCCAATCTCAACTGGTTCGTCGAGATCTTCACCCCAGACATCAAGAACTCCAAGGAACTGAGCGGTGTGATCGTCATTGCGATCATCGTCGGCATCGCCTACCACCTCTTCATCAATCGATCGAGGTTGGGGTACGACCTGCGTGCCAGCGGTATCAACCCGCGGGCTGCGCGCGCCGGTGGCGTGCCGCCAAAACGCATGATCATGATCGCCATGCTCGCTTCGGGAGCCGTCGCCGGACTGGTCGGCATGGTCGACATCCTCAGCCGCAACAACCGCTACGACCAGAACTTCACTCCTGGCCTCGGCTTCGCCGGCATCGCGGTGGCGTTGCTCGGCCGCAACAATCCGGCTGGCATCGCGTTTGGTGCGCTCCTGTTCGCTTTTCTCGATGCGTCGTCCAGCATTCTGCAAATCACCGGGTCGGCGTCGAAAGAGATCGTCACCATCATGCAAGGCGTCATCCTGCTGGCTGCGGTGGTGTCGTACGAGTACGTCAACCGCATCAAGGAACAAGAAGAGATTCGACAAGCGTCGATCGCAGTTGGGGCGGTGGCAGCCTGATGCTCGCCAAACTCAACGCACTGCCGGCGGCCGCCCGGTACATGATGTACGCGTTCGTCGGCATCTTCGTACTCACCGCCGCCGAAGCCATAGAGAGCGGCGATTATGGTCGACTCACGTCCGACACTGCCGCTCAGTTCATGTTGAAGTGGAGCGTACCGATCCTGCTCACCGGGCTCGGCGGCCTCTACGCCGAACGGTGTGGCGTGGTCAACATCGGCCTCGAAGGCATGATGATTCTCGGCACGTGGTTCGGCGCTTGGGGAACCCTCGAGTGGGGGCCCTGGGTCGGCATTCTGGTGGGGATCTTCGGGGGCGCGCTGGGCGGTTTGCTGCACGCTCTGGCCACGGTCACCTTCGGTGTGGACCACATCATTTCCGGTGTTGCAATCAACATCTTGGCGCCGGGAATGGCGCGCTTCCTCAGCACCGAAGTGTTCAACAATCCCACGCAGTCACCCACCCTGAAGGCCCTGCCGAAGATCTCGATGCCGTTTTTGGCCGGCGGTTGGGACACACCCGACTGGTTCGGAGATCTGGCCGACCGCAACATCTTCTACCTCTCCGATCTGGCCGGGTTCAGCCGCGGGCTCGTGAGCCAGTTGTCGATCTTCACGCTCGTCGCCATCATCCTCGTGCCGGCGTCGACATATCTGTTGTGGCGCACGCGGTTCGGTCTGCGGTTGCGCATCGCCGGCGAGCATCCGCTGGCTGGCGAGTCGCTCGGCGTCAACATCATTCGTCAGAAGTACATCGGCGTCATCGTGTCCGGTGCTTTGGCCGGCATGGCTGGTGCGTTCATGGCGATGGAACTGTCAGGATTCTTCCAGGAGGGACAGACCGGCGGTCGCGGCTTCATTGGCCTGGCGGCACTCATCTTCGGCAACTGGCGACCCACCGGGGTCCTGATGGCGGCGCTGCTGTTCGCTTACCCGTTCGGCATGTCGCGACTCGACCGCGACGGCACGTCGTCACACGCACTCATGCTCGTCGTGGCGTTGTCGCTCGGGCTGGTCGCTCTCTGGGCCTTCGGGCAAGGCCGCCGAGTTCACGCGGCAGTCGCCGCGTTCCTGTCGCTCGGCATGTTCGTCTGGTACTTCGGTTCGGAGACCGCTCCGACCTGGCTCACCAACACGCTGCCGTATTTGCTGGTGCTCTTGGTGCTCGTGTTCGCGGCACAGCGCCTGCGGCCGCCCGCCGCGGCCGGCAAGCCGTATCGCAAGGGCGGCACCTAGGTTCCATGCCCGGGACTCGGCGCATCCTTGGCGACCGCAGCAATCTCCTGAGCGGTTCTCCTCGCGAAGGGTTCACTGGCCGAACGGGCGATACCGTTCACACGCATGATCGACGACCTCATCGCTCGGGCGCCGAAGGTATTGCTGCACGACCATCTCGACGGTGGTCTGCGTGCTGCCACGGTGATCGAACTCGCTGCCGAGTACGGCTACACGGGCCTGCCCAGCACCGATGTGGACGATCTGTCGGCGTGGTTCAACCGTGGCGCCAAACGCAATGACCTGGTGCTCTACCTGGAAACGTTTGCTCACACCGTTGGAGTGATGCAACACAAAGACGCCATCGAACGAGTGGCCTTCGAGTGCGCCCAGGATCTCGCTGCTGACGGGGTGGTGTACGCCGAGGTCCGGATGGCCCCAGAACTGTGTCTTGGGGCCGGTCTCACACTCGCCGAGGTGCTCGAAGCAATCCTTGCGGGATTCGAGCGCGGGTCGGCCGGCACCGATCTCACGATCTACACGATCTGTTCCGCCATGCGAACCGCTGCGATGAGCCTGGAGATCGCCGAACTGGCGGTCGCCCACCGCGATCGCGGGGTCGTCGGGTTCGACATCGCCGGGGCTGAGGCCGGCCATCCACCATCTCGCCATCTCGACGCGTTCCAGTACGTCAATCAGGAAAACTTTCACTCCACCATCCACGCAGGCGAAGCATTCGGGCTGGCGTCGATCTGGGAGGCATTGCAGTACTGCGGCGCGGCCCGACTGGGCCACGGTGTGCGGATTGTCGATGACATCACTGGCGAGCCGGGCCACGAACAACTCGGTCGGCTCGCCGCCTTCGTCCGCGACCGCCGTATCTGCCTCGAACTCTGCCCCACCTCCAACGTCAACACCGGCGTGTGTGCGTCGATTGCCGATCACCCGATCGGAATGCTTCGTCGTCTGCGGTTCCGGGTCACCGTGAACACCGACAATCGGCTCATGAGCGACACGTCGATGAGCAAAGAGATGCAACAACTCCATGAAGCGTTCGGCTGGGGTTTGAGCGATTTCGAATGGCTCACGCTCAACGCCATGAAGTCCGCGTTCGCTCCGTTCCCCGAGCGCCTTCGCACCATCAACGGGCTCATCAAGCCGCGCTACGCGTTGCTCAACGCGGAAGCAAACCTCGGAACGCTGTAGGAGCAGGTCATGCCCGTCACCGTCACCCTCGTCGACCACCCGCTCGTCGCCGACTCGCTCGCCCGTATCCGCGATCGAGACACACCGAACTCGTTGTTCCGTACCAACCTCGAGCGGATCGGCACGTTGCTGCTCGCCGAGGCCACTCGGTCGTTGCGAACGGTCGACGGCACCGTTGAGACCCCCCTCACCACCGCCTCGGTCAGGCGTCTGGCTGTGCAGCCGATCATCGTGCCGATCCTGCGAGCCGGGTTGGGCTTCGTCCACGCAGCGCAAGAACTCATGCCGGCGGCCGACGTTGGCTTCATCGGCGTGTCGCGCGATGAAGAGACCTTCGAACCGAAGGCATACGTCAACAAGCTGCCTGAAACGCTCGCCAATCGGCCGATCATCGTCATCGACCCCATGCTCGCCACCGGCGGGTCGTTGGTGTACACGATTCGCCTGCTGCTCGAACGCGGTGCCACCTCCCCCATCACCGTGGTGTGCGCTCTGGCAGCCCCCGAGGGCATCCAGCGCTTACGTGATGAACACCTCGACCTGCATGTGGTCACCGCTGCGATCGACGACCACCTGAACGAGCACGCATTCATCGTGCCCGGTCTTGGTGATGCTGGCGACCGCCAATTCGGCACCGGCGGCTGATGACTGACCTGTGTCCAGAGGGTTCCGTCGCGCATCGACGCTGGCGCGTCGCTCAGCCATACGTGATCAACGCAACACTTGCCCTCATCCTGGGGGCGATGATGGCGATCATGTTCGCAGCCCAGCACCAGGGCCACTGGTGGGGCGACGATTGGGCGCTCTACATCCGCCAGGCCGAAGGACTGGTGAACGGGAGCGCCGGCAAGGTCGGCGAAGAGAACGTGTTCACCACCACCATGTCAGCGGGGGCACCGTTCAGTCCCGGGTTGTATCCATGGGGTTTTCCGGTGCTCCTTGCGCTTGCAATTCCGTTTGTTGGCAACGGCGTCGACGATCTGGCAATCGTGCCGTTTCTTGGCGCCATTGCGTTTGCTCTGATCTGGTACGCCCTCGCAAAGCCTCGCATCGGCGCCCCGACCGCGCTCGTTGGTCTCATCGCTGTGTGCTTCACGCCGTTGTTGGTGGGCTGGACCGAACTCATCCAGTCCGAGTTCCCATTTGCTGCCGCCGTGATGCTCACACTCGTCTGGCTCGATCGACTCATTGCGCGCGATGCACTGGTGGGTGCAAATGCTCGTTGGTGGGCGTTGGCCCTACTGGGTTTCCTCGCCTTCTTCGCCTTCGAGACTCGACGCGAGGGGTTCGGTCTGATCCCCGCCATCGTGGCAGCACAACTCGTCGCTCTCATCGGTCATCGTCAGACGGGCGCAGCAGCGCCCTGGCGGCTCCCGCCGACCGAACGGTGGTTGCTCGCTGGGCGGCTGGTCGTGCCGTTCGGTGTTGCGCTGGTCGGCGTCGTTGCCTCGAAAGTGTTTCTGCCCACGGTGATCGTGCCGAAGCTGGAGGGCGTCAGCCTCGCCAACGTGTGGGACCGCCGACGCAAACACGTCGGCCACTTGGCCGAACTTGCTGGTTTCAAACGGCCGGGCGTCCCCGACGCCAGCGTCTGGGGCAGCGCCAGCCTCGGTTGGGTCATCGTGGCGATCTGGCTGACGCTGTTCGGTATCGGTGTGGTCCTCGCCTTCACACGCCATCGCCAACGGGACGCGCACCTCGTCGTCTACATCGTCGTAGCGGGCACGCTGGGCACTAGCTTCAGCGCCACACTCAGCCGCTATCTCATCTCCGTTGCGCCCCTCATCTCGCTACTCGCTCTCACCGCCGTCGTCACCTTGGGCGGTTGGAAACACAGATGGGTTGGCATCGCAGTTGCCTCCGCGTTGCTCCTGCCCATCGCCGGAGCGAACCTCTACGACGCGAACAAGCGCGTCGACAATGCGGAGACGTTCGCCAAGTTCGGTCAGATCGAGTGGGGTGCTCAGCATCCCGACGCGATCGAGATGTTTGACCAGATCAAGGCACTGACGGCCCCCAACGCCATCGTTGCGTCGCCCAAGGCTCGGGTGATGGTGTTGGCAACAGGCCGCAGATCGGTTCAAGTCGACGACTACCGGCCCATGCCGACGTTGGTGACCCCCGACCTCGTGGTCACCGAGACCGGCAGCAGGCGTGTCGCCGAACTCGCCGCCAACCCGGCCTACCAGGAAGCCTGGCGCAACAACCGCTTCGTACTGTTCACAAGAACATGACCAAGCAGACCTGACGATTGGGGTCAGACCCCGATCGTCAGGTCTGACGATCGGGGTCTGACCCCGATCGTCACCGATCGTCATGGGTTCTTCAGGGCTTCGCTATGAGGGAGGCCAGGGCTTCGACGAACGGGGCGGGGTCGGCGTCTACGGCTTCGCCGTAGATCTTCACCTTGGGCTCCGTGCCGCTGGGTCGCACCTGCACTCGTACTCCGCCAGCCAACTCGAAACGCAGCAGAGTCGCTTCGGGATACTCCTGCACCGACAGGACGTCGCGTCCACCGATCGAGGAGGGTGGATTGACCCGAAGTTCGGCCACGCGTGCCGCAGCGCCGACCGGGGTCATGCGCACCGACGCGTCGGCCATCTGATGCCGACCGAAACGGTCGGCGATGGCATCGAGGCGGTCTTGCAGGGTCTGGCCTTCTGCAGCGGCGACAGCGGCGATCTCCGCGAGCAGCACCGCGGCCGTGATGCCGTCTTTGTCACGAGGTTGGTCGGCGACGAGATACCCGAGCGCCTGTTCGTAGCCGAACACGAAGTGATGACTGGGATGGTTGCGAATCTCGTGAGCGATCCACTTGAACCCTGTGAACGTTTCTACTGCGGTGACGCCCGCTGCTTCGGCCATCCGGCCGAGGAGCGACGAGGAGACCAAGGTGGTGATGAGGAGACGGTCATCACCCTCGGTCTCGGCCAGTAGATAGTCGGCCAACAACCAGCCGATCTCGTCGCCTCCGAGTCGCCGCCACGAGCCATCCGCCTGGGGAATCGCCGCACCGAGTCGATCAGCATCGGGATCGTTCGCCAGCGCGAGCTGTGCATCATTCTTGGCGGCCGCGGCGAGCAACAAGTCCATTGCTCCAGGTTCTTCCGGGTTGGGGACCGACACCGTGGGGAACGTGCCATCTGGTACGAACTGTTCATCCACCACGATGGGCTCGGGCAGGCCGGCGGCGGCGAATGCTCGCAGCAGTGTTGCACCGCCCACCCCGTGCATTGCGGTGTAAGCAACGGTGACACCGGCCACGTCGGGATGACATCGAACTGCGGGGACGAACGCAACATAGGCGTCGAACAACTCGGGCCCGACGATCGTGATGAGCGCATTGTCAGCAGATTGCATCGGCACAGCCAATGGGTCGACCTGGTCGATTCGAGCCGAAATACCGACATCATGCGGCGTGACGATCTGCGAACCGTCGTCGAGAAAGACCTTGTAGCCGTTGTCGGCGGGTGGATTGTGCGACGCGGTGACCACGACTCCGGCAGCGCAGCCCAGTTCGACGACAGACCACGCCACGACCGGCGTTGGTACGAATCCATCGAACAACCGGGTCGGGATCCCGTAGGCCGCCATCACCCGTGCGGTGTCGAGGGCGAACACATCGCTCTTTCGCCGAGCGTCGAAGCCGACGACGACGCCGCGCTCAGTGGCTGTCGGGTCGGTGTCGAGCAGATACTGCGCCAGCCCGGCAGCTGCCTGCTGGACCACGAGCCGGTTCATTCGTTGGGGCCCAGCGCCCACCGCTGCGCGAAGACCCGCGGTTCCGAATTGAAGGCGCCCGGTGAAGCGGGCGACGAGTTCGTGTGGGTCACCGTCGATCAGCAGTTGCAGGTCGGCGCGCATGTCGGCGTCGGGCTCCGCGTCCAGCCAGGCCTCCGCCAGTGAGCGAGAGTTGCTGCGAACGGGTTCAGTCACCGAGCCAGCGTACGCTCCGAGCGACCGACCAGCACGAGTCGTCAGAAGCGACCTGAGCGCCCAGCATGCCGTCTACCAAACTCCACGGCTCGCTCACGTTGTAGCTGAGAACGCGCCGTACCCCGACTGACATGAGATCAGACCAGCGTGTGCAGTTCGACGAGCGGACGAGGCCCCATGTGGGAAATCACTTCAGCGGCGGCGATGGAACCCAACTGGCCGCATTCGAACAGCGACCGCTGCTGAGCGAGGCCGAACAGGAAGCCCGAGGCGTACAGGTCCCCGGCCCCGGTGGTGTCGATCACGTGTCGAACGTAGACCGGTGGAACCGGAAGCACTTCGTCCGGTGTGACCACGAGCGATCCCTTCGATCCGACCGTCACGACCACCAGCGGACACTCGGAGCGAACAGCGGCGACGGCTTCGTCCAGCGTCTCGGTCTGGTAGAGAGCGAGGAGTTCGGCTTCGTTGCCGAACAGGACATCGACCTCGTCGGAGACGAGCGCCCGGAAATCGTCGCGGTGCCGTTCGACGCAAAACGAGTCCGACAGGGTGAGCGACACTTGGCGCTCGGCCTCGTGAGCAACGCTGGCGGCAACCCGAAACGCTTCCTTGGCTTCGGGTCGATCGAACAGGTACCCCTCCATGTAGAGCAGCGCTCCCTGGGCGACCGTATCGGTGTCTACGTCGCCCACCGCCAACAAACTCGACGCGCCGAGGTACGTGTTCATGGTGCGCTCGGCGTCTGGCGTGACGACGATGATGCACCGTCCAGTAGGAATCTCGTTTTCACGACCACCTGGCCGAAACTGCACACCGACTGCGAGCAGGTCATGCCCGAACACGTCGCCGAGGTCGTCGGCACTTACCTTGCCGATGTACGCCGCCCGCCCGCCGAAGCTCGCAACACCACAGACGGTGTTGGCTGCCGAACCGCCACTCATCTCGACCGCCGAACCCAGCGCGTGGTACAGCTGCATTGCCCGGTCGGTATCGATCAGATCCATCCAGCCCTTCACCAACTGGTGCTCGGCGAGAAAGGAGTCTGAAGCGTGAGCGATGACGTCGACCAGCGCATTGCCCATGCCGACCACATCGAAGCGGGGAGAATTCACGCCCGAACGCTACAAGGTTTCGCCTGGCGCGACCCCGGCACTCGTGGCCCGAATCCGCTGAGGCATATACGGTTCTCGTGCCGAGCAGGCTCAACTGGGAGCGATACCATCCCGCTGTGCCTGAGACTTCGACGATGCAACTGGACCCGCACCGACTGCCTCGAACGGTGGTGCCCGCCCGATACGAACTCGACCTCGAGCCTGATCTTGCTGCGGCGACATTTCACGGCTACGTCAGTATCGACATCTCCGCTGTCGACGACACCGACCTCATGGTGCTGAACTCGGCCGAACTCAGCATCGTCTCCTGCCAGTTAGACGGCCTCGACGCCCCGTTCGAACTCGACGAATCGAGCGGACGCCTGTTCATCCGTCCTGATGGTGGCGTCGTGGTCGGGGACCACGTGCTCGACGTCGAGTTCGACGGGATCCTCAACGACCAGTTGCGAGGTTGGTACCGCAGCACCTACCGCGACAACGGTGGCAACGAACGCGTCATCGCCACCACACAGATGCAGTCCACCGACTGCAGACGAGCCTTTCCGTGCTGGGACGAGCCGGACTTCAAGGCGATCTTCGGGGTCACTCTCGTCGTCGAACCGGATCTCCTTGCAGTGTCGAACTGCCGCGAGATCAGCCGTGTCGATCGCGAGGGCCTCGACGGCTCAGCCAAGGTCGCAGTCACGTTCGCCGACACGATGATCATGAGTTCGTATCTCGTGGCATTCGTTGTCGGCCCGCTCGTGGCCACCGAATGGGTCGATGTCGACGGTATCCCGGTTCGGATCGTGTGCGTACCCGGCAAGGAATCGCTCACGGAGTTCAGTCTCGATGTCGCGGCCTTCTGCTTGCGGTGGTTCCAGGATTACTACGACATCCCGTACCCCAGCGACAAGGTCGACCTGCTCGCGTTGCCCGACTTTGCAGCCGGTGCCATGGAGAATCTCGGCTGCATCACGTTTCGCGAGAGCCTGCTCCTGGTGAACCCTGCAACGGCCACGCAGCACGAGCGGCAAGACGTGGCCGACGTCGTTGCGCACGAACTCGCCCACATGTGGTTTGGTGATCTCGTCACCATGGAATGGTGGAACGGCATCTGGTTGAACGAAGCGTTCGCGACCTTCATGGAACTGGTGGCGTGCGACGCCTATCGCCCCGGATGGCAGCGGTGGACCACCTTCGGTTTGGAAAAGAGCATGGCGTTCGAGGTCGACTCGTTGTCGTCAACGCGCTCGGTGGAGTTCCCCGTGAACTCCCCCGCCGACTGCGCGGGGATGTTCGATGTGCTCACCTATCAGAAGGGCGGAGCTCTGCTGCGCATGCTCGAGCAGCACCTCGGCGAAGAACAGTTCCGAGTGGGCGTCAGCCACTATTTGCGCACGCACGCCTATGCGAACACCGAGACCAGCGACCTGTGGGATGCCATCGAGCACACCACCGGTGAACCGGTTCGCCGAATCATGGACTCATGGATCTGGCAACCGGGCTACCCGCTGGTCACCGCCAGCGCATCAGCCGATGGCACCGAACTGGTGTTGTCGCAGCGCCGGTTCTCGTTCGATCCGGAAGACTCTTCAACTTCGTTGTGGGCGATACCTGTTGGCATTCGCCAGGGTGACGCCAGCGATTCGGTGTTGCTCGACGGCAACGAGTTGCGTCTGCCGCTCGGTGACGACCCAGTGGTGTTGAACTCCGGCGGTCACGGCTTTTACCGAGTGGCGTACGACGATGAGTTGCGCCGCCGGTTGACTCCCGAAGTAGTCGCCACCATGCACACCCTCGAGCGATACAACCTCGTTGATGATGCGTGGAACGCCGTGGTCGCAGGATCCATGGACGCCACCGCCTACGTCGCGCTTGCGGAACAGTTCAGCGGCGAACGCGAGCTCAGCGTGTGGCAAAGCCTTGCGACCGGCTTGCGCGCCGTTCGGCGGTTGATCGCCGAGAACGACGCCGCCGTCGCCGGTTTCGAGCGGCGGATCGTGGCGCTCGTGGGCCCCGTGCTCACCGACCTCGGCGAGCCCACCGACGGCGAAGCCGACCTCACTGCCAAGCTGCGTGGGCTGATGCTGTCGATGATGGCGTTGCAGGGTGCGGATCCCGCTGCCCGTGAACGCGCCGCTGCACTCTACGCAGCGGCGCAGACCGACCCCACCGGCGTCGACGCCGAACTCGTCGCCGCCGCAACCGGCATCATGGCAGCCACCGGCGATGCTGAGGTCTACGACCAGATGCGCAACCGAGCAATGAACGCCAACACTCCGCAAGAACAGCTGCGCCACCTCTACTCGCTGGCCCAGTTCTCAGGTGCCGACCTGATGACCCGCACCTGTGAACTGGCACTGAGCGACGACGTCAAGTCGCAGAATGCCCCGTTCCTGTTGCGTCTGTGTATCGCCAACCGTGAACACGGCGAGCAGGCCTGGAACTTCGTTCGGCAACATTGGGACGAGGCCAACCACCGCTTCCCGCTCAACACCATTTCCCGCATGGTCGACACCGTGAAGCTGCTCGACCGACCGACACAGGTGGCCGACGTGCAGGCATTCTTCGTGGAGCATCCGGTGAAGCAGGCACTGCAGACCATGGAACAAATCTTGGAGCGTCAGCGGGTCAACGCCGAACTACGGGCGCGAAGTGCAGCCCCGCTCACGAGCATGTTGAGCGAGTGGTGAGCATCTCATGATCGACGGGGAGACCGGCGGCATCCGCGAGTTCCATCTCGACGCCATCGCTGACGCCGACCCGTACCCGTATTGGTACGAAGACGTCGACGAGCCGCCCAGCAACCCGACGCTCGTGCGCACCGAAACCTGCGACCTGTGCATCGTGGGGGGCGGCTACACCGGCCTGTGGACCGCGATCATCGCCAAAGAACGCGATCCGTCACGCGACATCGTCCTCATCGACGCCCACGAGATCGGGTCCGCCGCCAGTGGGCGCAACGGCGGGTTCATGGAGTCCAGCCTCACCCACGGCATGTCCAACGGCGCCGCCAGGTGGCCGGACGAAATCGAGTTGCTCGAAGAGCTCGGTTTGCACAACCTCAACGAGATCGAGTCTGCGATCGATCGCTACAACATCGACTGCGACTACGAGCGCACCGGCGTGATCGACGTTGCCACCAGTGGTCACTCGGCCAGCTACGTGCAGGAACTGCGCGACGACTACCAGAAACTCCGCTCGGTCGGCCAGCGCGTGGAGTGGCTGGAAGGCGAAGCGATGCGCTCTCAGCTCAACTCGCCCACCTACACCCACGGGCTATGGCGCAAAGACCGCGCCGCACTGGTCGACCCCGCACGACTCGTGTGGGGGCTCAAGGCTGCCGCCGAGTCGCTTGGAGTCCGGATCTACGAAGACACCAAGGCAACCGGGCTCGAGCGCGACGGCGTTGGGGTGCTGGTGAACACGCCGCTCGGCCGGGTCCGCGCCGGAAAGGTGGCGTTGGGTACCAATGCGTTCAAACCCGTGCTCAAGCGGATGGGGCACTACATCGCTCCGGTGTACGACTACGCCATGGTGACCGAGCCATTGTCGGCCGCCCAGCTCGCCTCGCTCGGATGGGAGAACCGTCAGGGCATCTCCGACATCGGAAACCAGTTCCACTACTACCGCCTCACCCAGGACAACCGAATTCTGTGGGGCGGGTACGACGCGGTCTACTTCTGGCGCGGCAAGATGAATGCCGAACTCGAAAGTCGCCCAGAGACCTGGGCGAAGCTCAGCAAGCACTTCTTCGACACGTTCCCGCAGCTCGAAGGACTCAAGTTCGAGCATCTGTGGGGTGGGGTGATCGATACCTCGAGTCGCTTCTGCGTGTTCTGGGGTCAGGCCATGCAAGGCAGAGTCGCCTACGCCGTCGGCTACACCGGCCTCGGCGTCGCGTCGGCTCGTTTCGGTGGCGAAGTGATGCTGGACCTACTCGACGGCCGCAGGTCAGTCGCCACGCAAACCGAGTTCGTGAAGCAGAAACCCATGCCGTTCCCACCCGAGCCGTTTCGCTTCATCGGCATCCAGGCCACGCGCTGGTCGCTCGACCGCGAAGACAGCACCGGCAAACGAAATGTCTGGCTGCGCACGCTCGACCGGTTCGGCCTCGGCTTCGACAGCTGACACCGTTTCGATGGCGGGCATGTGGCGGACAACCTGATGATCGTGGCGACGCTCGGCGATCTCGTCGACGACATCGTGGTGCACCTCGATGGCCCAGTGCAGCTGGGCACCGACACCACTTCGACCATCAGACGACGGCGCGGCGGCAGCGCGGCGAACTTTGCCGTCACTGTGTGCGGTCTCGGGCATCGAGCACGCTTTCTCGGCCAGGTAGGTGACGACGCGATCGGAACGGTCCTGGTGGAGGAGCTCGCGGCCGCTGGCGTGGACATCACGGCCGTGCAACGCGGCGGTACGACGGGATCGATCGTCGTACTCGTGGACGACGCTGGCGAGCGACACATGCTCACCGACCGGGGCGCGTCGGGCTTACTCAGCCACGTCGATGCAGCGTGGCTCGCCGGCGTGTCCGTGCTGCACGTTCCGCTCTACTCGTTCGCCACCCCGCCGTTGTCTCTGGCCGCAGCTGAACTCGTGGCCATTGCCCACACACTGGGAGTCCGCGTGTCGGTCGACCTGTCGTCGGCAGCACTGATCGATTCCCTCGGCAGCGCCGCGGTCGCTGATCTCCTTGCTCCGTTGGTTCCCGCAGTGGTGTTCGCCAACGACAGCGAGGCGCGAGCGCTGGGCAGACACCTCACCGATGTCGCAGCGCGCACGCTCACAATCGTGAAGGCCGGCGCCGACGCGGCGCAGGTGTTGATACCAGGCCGCCCGGCCGTCTCTCTACCGGCGGCCGTTGTGAGCGACGTAGTCGACACCACCGGCGCCGGCGACGCGTTTGCAGCCGGATTCGTCACCTCGGCCCTCTGGCAGGACGACCCCGTTCATGCGTGTCTCGCCGCCCACGAAGCAGCAGCTCAACACCTCCGAGCGCTCGCGGCTCGCGTGCGTTAGGTGCCGTCCCTGGAGAGACAATGAAATCGACGGCGCAGCCGGTGGCGGCTGTTAGGCGGTGCGATCGATGGACTCTGCCGACATGATTGCGGCTCGAGTTGGCACCCTTACCACCGAGCAACTCCTTCTGGTCTTTGTTGCCTTTGGAGAAGTCGTAGAGGTAAGTGGCCACGGGCCCATCATGCGGCGCTGCGCCGGACGCGCCCAGTGCCGAAAGGACTGAAAAACCAAGAAACCCGAACCCTGATGAGGGTTCGGGTCTTGCCGATGTCTCGCGACATCACACCGTGGAGCTGAGGGGAATCGAACCCCTGACCTCTTCATTGCGAACGAAGCGCTCTACCAACTGAGCTACAGCCCCGTAGCGAACGGGAAGTGTACCGCCCAGCCATTCGATCCAACGCGGGCGAGCCAACGCGCCGCAGAAGCGGCTGCGAGCTAGCGGTGCATCCAGTCGTTCGGCCATGACGTGGTCTCACGCTGCCTCATCTGCGACAGCATGTACACGTAGCCGCACAGCGCCAAGAACGAGAAGGCGAACAGGTACAGCATTGCCGCGGCCTGTGTGGTGGCCGCCAAGAACAGGGTGCTCCCGGTGGCGAGCACCAGGAGGAACAACACGTTGCTACGACGCCGGCGAATTGCGTCGGTGGATGACATGGCATGACGCGCTACGTGGGCTTGGCGGTGCTGTGTGGGCCGACGCTGCCCACCCGTTGCATCACCATTAGCGCCATTCGGACCGCGGTATGTGCCGTTGGTCGCGCCGTGGCTGCGCTTGCGCGGCGCTGCGTCGCGTGGGGGTGCGAGAGTTGTTCCGCGTTCTGGCGTGCGATCGGCGTGGCTTCGCGTGCCCGAGCGGCGAGACGCTCCGGCTGGAAGACCCGGGCGGCCACCCGCAACGGGGCGGTGGAGTGGAGACTGCGCGAGGGGCCGAGCCATGCCGCGCATCGAACCCGAAGCCCGACTCGGCACGGTGCTCTGCAGCTTGTTGAGCTGGCGACGAAAGTCGGTGACTGACGAGTTGGGCCGATTCTCAATGCGGTTCCGCAACAGCGGCGGTATCAAGACCGCAGCCCACGTTGCACCAAGTACCAGGAGCACCAGCTCACCCATATGTTCGACAATCTTTCACTAGACAATAGAGACACGAACCTACGCGGAGCGGCCTTCGGCCCATCGTCATAGACGACCTGCTCAGCGGTTTCATTACGATCCTACGACAATCGTAACACTTGTCGCAACGTAGGCGTCGCATCACGCAGCCAAATGACTGCATCCATCACTCGTTGTGACTGCATCCATCACTCGTTGTGATCGGCGGTGTGATCGACCGTGGGGTCGTCGCTCCGGCGGTATGTGCCAGATCGACCCCCCGTCTTCTCCCAGAGAGCGAGGTCGCTGATCGTCATACCCCGGTCCGCCGATTTGCACATGTCGTAGATGGTGAGCGCTGCAACAGAGCACGCATGGAGGGCTTCCATCTCGACTCCGGTGCGATCGATCGTTTCGACGAATGCCTCCACCGACACGAAGTCGTCGCCGATGTCGAAGCTCACCGACACCGCGCCGATGAGCAGCGGGTGACAGAGCGGAATCATGTCAGCGGTGCGCTTGGCGGCCTGAATGCCCGCAACTCGAGCAACCGCCAAGACGTCGCCCTTCTTCACTTCCCGATTCGCAATGGCAACGGTGGTCTCGGGCAGCATGTACACCTTGCACCTGGCGACCGCCCGGCGATGGGTGGGCTCTTTCGGCGTGACATCGACCATACGGGCTCTGCCCATGGGGTCGAGATGGGTGAACTCCAAGTCGCTCATGAGCACCTCACAGTAGTTGCTGGCGAAACACCCAAACCGTGTCCGACACCAGGGTTCGACATCAGGGTTGAACATCAGGGTTGAACATCAGGGTTCGACATCAGGGTTCGACGTCAGGGTTCGACGTCAGGGTTCGACGATCGGCCCGGTGTCCACCACCTCGAACAGGTCGCCCGAGATCGACTTGAGTTGGTTGAGATCATCGTCGTTCCAGCCAGAGCTCGGAGCGCCTTGGAAGAACCAGTTCGACCCGTTGTCGGCGACGATCAACCCGTACCGTTGCATGGCTTCGGCGATCACGCGCGCTTGGCCGATCAGTTGGGAGATGTCGAACGATGCCGACAGCCGGAGCCTGAGTCCCATGGGTGGCAACAACGCATCGGTTCGGCTCGACGCCCAATGGGTCGCGGGCAGCACATAGGCGCGCCGGGTTTGCGCAAACGTCACACGGATGGCGTGACGGATCTCACCCGCAGCCACCTCGTCGTGGCGAACCAACCCGGCTAGTACCGGCAGACCCGCCGCGTCGGCGCTGGTCCAGCCCAGGGGTCGCAGCGCGTTCGACGCCAGATCGAATTTGGCGCCACTGTCGGCTTGCCAGTGGCCGCCACCATCGGACCCGGGAAACGCCCGGTACAACTCGTACAGGTGACAGCTGCCCTGCTGCACTGCGAGCACGTGACGGTCGCCATCGGCGGCCGACCCGCCTTCGACGGGTGCGTCGAGCGGAATGGGATATGGCCCCGCGTCGCTCTCGTCGCCATATGCGGTGAACACGACCGGCACCAGCGGTTGATCAGCCGGCACCACGACGAACGGGATCCCGTAGTCGGGGTTCTCCCCGAAGTCCGGATGCAGGTTGTCGCCGCCGACCGACTGGATACGGGCGATCATCGCCGCTGAGTCGGGGCGCAACGCGAGACCATCAACGCGCTGGTTCCACGGGTTGTCGGCCGGGAACACGTCACACCCGCCAATGGTCGGCGGTTGGCCGGTGCCAATTGGCGAGCCGCCGGGATCGGGTCGAATCGCCACTTGGTCGACGGTGGCCGGCTCGTCGATGTGGGTGATGGCGGCGAACGTAACCGACGCCGCTGCAAGCGCGAGTACGCCGCCTATTGCGACCGCTGTTCGCGGTCGCCGCACCCGATCAGCCGCCGATCTGGCTCATCGACCGAGCGGGCCGAGTGAACGAGACCTGGTTGATCTGGTGACCGGCCCACTTGGTGCCAACCGCCCGTTCGATCCGGTTCGCGATGTCGTCGTCGGTTTCACCGCTGCGCAGCGCTGCCCTGAGGTCGAACTCGTCGGTGGCGAACAGACACGTGCGGAACTGACCATCGGCGGTGAGCCGTACACGATCACAATCGCCACAGAACGGCTTGGTGACCGTGGGAATGACGCCCACCATGCTTCCGCCAGGCGTGAACTCTCCGTCGAGGTAGCGCCACCGATCGGCGGGGGCGGCACCGCGCGCCGGCACCTGTTCGAGCTGCCAGTGTGAGCTGAGCAACGCGACGATCTCGTCTTGCCCCATCACCTTGGAGCGCTGCCAATCGTCGCTGGCGTCGAGCGGCATGAACTCGATGAAGCGCACCTCGACCCCGCGGTCGCGACCGAACTGCGCCAATGGGATCACTTCGTCGTCATTGACACCCCGCTCGACGACCACATTGATCTTCACCGGTGAGAACCCGGCTTGGATCGCGGCGTCGATGCCGGCCAACACGTTCGCCAGTTCGTCGCGGCGCGTCATGCGGGCGAACTTCTCGGCATCCAGTGTGTCGAGACTGATGTTGATACGCGACAAGCCCGCAGCTTTCAGCTTCGTTGCCGATTTGCGCAGCGTGGCACCGTTCGTGGTCATGGCGATGGTGACACCGAGGCCCGAGAGCTTGTTGACGAGTGTGTCGAGATTTGCCCGCATCGTTGGCTCACCGCCCGTGAGGCGGATCCCGTCGAATCCGAACCGGTTGACGCAGATGCGAGCGAGTCGTTCGATTTCCTCGAACGACAGAACCTCACTGCGTGGCAGCCATTGCATGCCTTCCTCCGGCATGCAATAGGTGCACCGGAAGTTGCAACGATCGGTGACGCTGATGCGCAGGTCGCGCACGATGCGTCCGAACGGATCGACGAGATCGCGTGCCGTTTCTCCCATGGGTGCAGCCTAGGGGCCAGAGGTCGTCCCGCGTCGGCTGGGCGGTCGGCTGCCGGGCTTCACCCGGCGAGCATCACCACGGCGACCTCGGCACCGGCCGGCACACCGTCGCCATCAGGGACGATGGCGATCGCGTTCGACAATGCCGTCGCGGCGAGTTGATGACTACCCTGCGAACGCGCTGCCCGCACGTGACAACGACCGTCGTCGTGAAACGTGGCGGCCACCCGGATCAGGTGCAGCTTCCCGTCGGCAGAGCGGACGATGTCGTCATCGGTGATGGCCACCAAGCTCGGTCGAGCGAGTCGGCCGTGACCCATCATCCGGCGCAGGGCCGGCCTGGCCAACATCTCGAAGCTCACCAACGACGACACCGGGTTGCCCGGCAAACCGAAGATGGGCGTGTTGTCGATCGTGCCGAACGCAAACGGCTTGGCGGGCTTGATGGCAATCTGCATCCAGCGCATGTCGGCGATGCGACCGAGCACCGCCTTGACGATGTCGTAGTCACCCATGCTCACGCCACCGCTGGTGACGATGGCATCGCACTCGGCTGCGGCAGACCTCAGAACGGCCTCCAGAGCCACTTCGTCGTCGGCCAGCACCCCGTAGTCGACCACCTCGCAGCCGGCTTCACGCAGCAACCCAGCGAGCATCGGTCGGTTGCTCTCCCGGATCTGGCCGGGAGCCAACGGGCCGCCATCTTCAACGAGTTCGTCGCCGGTGCTCAGCACGGCGACGCGCGCTCGGCGGTAGACCGCAACGGTTCGTGCGTTCACGCTCGCCAGCACACCCGCAACCGCTGGAGTGACCTCGGTCCCCCGAGAGAACAACAAGTCTCCGGGTCGCACGTCGCTACCAGCACGCCTCACCGCAGATCCAGCGATGACCGCAGCCTTGATGCTCACCCGGTCGCCGCCGTCGGCGGACGTGAGACGATCGGTGTCTTCCACCATCACCACGGCGTCAGCACCCGCCGGTATCGGGGCGCCGGTCATGATGCGGATGGCTTCGCCGGGAACCACGACATGGTCGGTCGTTGCCCCGGCGGCGACCTCGCCGACCACGACGAGTTCCACCGGCTGGGCACCCGCAGTGGCAACCGAGCTGGCGACCACCGCGTAGCCATCTACCGCTGTGTTGTCGAACGGCGGTACCAGTTCTGCGGCGACCACGTCGGCCGCGAGCACCATGCCGATGGCCTCGTCGAAGGCCACCTCTACCGGGGCGAGGGGCGGGCACTGCCCAAGCACGAACGACTGGGCATCTTCGAGAGGCGTCACAGCAGAGACGGTACCCGGCAGACTGTTTGTGTGACGTCTCCCGCGCCTCACCCGGACCACGGCCACGACCCCTTTCGGGCCCAACACCGGCCGTTTTCCGCCGACGGCTATTCCACGGTCTGGACGACATGGGACGGCGAACACGAAGAATCGTTTTCGCTCACCTGGGACAACGAAGCGTGGACTGCGAGCGGCCGCGTCAGCCGAGAAGACGTGCAGTACATCATCCGCCTTTCCCCTCTGTGGCACGTTCGCCAGTTCATGTTGTTCCGTGACCTCGATCAGCCTGACCTCTGGCTGGGCACCGACGGGCACGGGCGGTGGGGCGAAATGAATGGCGCCCATCGACCCGACCTCGACGGCCCTATCGACATCGCGCTCGGTGTCACGCCGTTCACGCACGCATTACCGATCCGGCGGTTGCCACTGCACGTCGGTGATGCCGCGCAACTGTCCGTGCTGGCAGTCGACGTGGAAACGCTGGGCGTCACCACGCAACTGGTCACGTATCGGCGCACTGGGCTGCGTTCATGGCGGGTCGATCGGGGCGATGACGCCGAAGCCACGTCGATCGAAATCATGGTGGACGTGCATGGTGTACCACTCGACGTGCATGGGCAGTTCCGCAGTCGACCGGTGTAGCGATCAGAAGCAACCGCTAGAGCTACGCGGCTGGAGAGGTCGTCAGGTGTAGGTGGCCAACATCTCTCGAACGTCGGCGGCCATGTCTGGATGCCGCAACGCGAACGCGATGGCGGCCTCCAGAAACCCGACTGGATTCCCGGTGTCGTAACGAGCGGTCCGCGACAATACCGCCGAGAACGGCCCCGTGGCCGCTTGAGCGCGAAGGGCGTCGGTCAGTTGCAGCTCACCACCGCTACCCGGTACGAGTGCCTCGATCTTGTCGAAGACGTCGGGTGTCAACACGTACCGACCGATCAAGATGTAATCGCTCGGGGCGTCTTCGACGGACGGCTTCTCCACGAGGTCGGCGACGCGGATGACTCCGTCAGCGTCGATCGGCGCTGACGGATGCAGCACTCCGTACGAGCTCACTTGATCGCGTCGAACCTGCTTGACACCGACCACACTTCCCCCGGTACTGGCACAAACACCGTTCATCTGGGCCAACAACGACGAGTCACCCATGAGTTCGTCGGGAAGCAAGACAGCGAACGACTCGTTGCCCACCGCAGCACGAGCGCAGCCGACCGCGTGCCCCAAACCCCGTGGATTGTCTTGATACACGATGGTGACGCGCCAGTCGGTGCCGATCGATGCGAGGCGGTCGGCGAGGTCGTCGCGGCCGCGTTCGCGCAGCGCGCCGACGAGCGCGTCGTCGGGGGCGAAGTACTGCTCGATGGCAGGCTTGGAGCGACTGCTGACCACGACGATGTGATCGATCCCGGCGCCGAGTGCTTCGTCGATGATGATCTGAATGGCGGGCGTATCACCGATCGGCATCAGTTCCTTCGGCACCGCTTTGGTGGCAGGGAGGAACCGTGTGCCCAGACCGGCAGCCGGAATGACAGCGCTACGCACCTGCATGCGGGCAAGTTACCCCGCGAAGACGACCTGCAAACAGTTTGGCCGTGTGGCACACAGGACGGATTGGGCAACGAATGTCACCGGATCATGTCACCAGATCATGTCACCGGGTCGGCGGTGTTGAGGCGTTCGGCAGATATTCTCCTCTGTGCCATGCCCACGTACGTGTACCGCTTCGTCGACACCGACGAGACCATCGAGATCCAGCAATCATTCAGTGATCCCACCCTCACCGAGGCTGCCCACCCGAGTACCGGTGCGACCATGGCGGTCAAGAAGGTGTTCCAGCCGGTCGGAGTCACGTTCAAGGGTGACGGTTTCTACAAGACCGACAGCCGTTCAGGCAAGAAGGCGGCACCGGTGGCACCCGGTTCCACCGACACATCTGGTGCTGCGAGTACGTCGACTGAGTCCACGTCCACCGCAGCGTCGACGAGTTCGTCTGACACCAAGACCGGCACAACCGAGTCCAACAAGACTCCAGCCCCGAAAGCTGCTCCAGCAGCATCGGGCTCGGCATCGAGCTGACCTCGCGGGGCTGACTCCCCACAGCGCTCTCGTAGCGTGGCGAGTTGCGTAACCTGATCACGCCGACTTCCCCTTCCCAAACAGCCGTGGGAGTTGAAGAGATGTCCATCGTGTATCGCACGACGGTCGGAGCGCGCCGCATGCTCACCCGCCGACCGTGGGTGTACTGGGTCGGCGTCATCGCCCTCGCAGCCGTGCTGGCAGTAGCCGCCCAGGCCAACTTCACCGAGGTGCGCCGCGCCCGCGAATCCTGGGGTGAGTCGACGGCGGTTTGGGTGGCCACCGGCGACATCACTCCCGGGCAACCCGTCGCCGGTCGCGTCGCACTTCGGCAGTTCGCAGCAGCAATGGTTCCCGAGAACGCCGTCGCCGGTGCTGAGATCGTGGGCGTATCCAGACAACGGATCTCGACCGGCGAGGTGATCACCACGTTCGATCTCACCCCCAACGACGATCAGCTCGCACTCGTCCCCGGCGGCTGGCTGGCGGTCGTGGTCACTGAATCTCCACGCTCGGGCGCCGCAATCGGCAGTCGAGTACGCCTCGCAGCCGACGGAGTGGTCATCGCCGACGAAGCACTGGTGATCGGCGACGTAGACGGGGCAACCCTGGTCGCTGTACCCGAAGCGGTCGCTCCACTCGTGCCGGTGGCCGCAGCATCCGGAGGCCTCAGCCTGCTGCGGGTGCCGTAACGGGCAGTCTCAGCGCCATCCGGTGGCGGCGATGACGAGCACGAAGACGCCGAGGCAGACTCGATAGATGACAAACGGGGTGAAGCTGTGCGTGCGGATCAACCGCATGGTGCCCCAAACTGCCAGCCAGCCTGACACTCCCGACGTGATGACGCCGATCACCAGCGGCCATACCAGGTCGCTCGGCACGCCGTCGGCGACGAGCCCTCCGACCTTCAACACCACCGCACCGGTGATCACCGGCAGACTCATGAGAAAGCTCAACCGCGCCGCTGCGTCCCGATCGAACCCAATGCGACGGCCCGCAGTGATCGTGATCCCAGATCGGGACGTGCCCGGATTCAGCGCAAGGGTCTGGGCGGCTCCGACGATGAGGGAGTCGCGAAGACGAAACTCGCCGAGGGTGCGCTTGCCCACCGATCGGTCAGCCCAGTACAACAGCAATCCGAACACGATCAGCGACATGCCGATGATGACCGGCGTCCCCAGTTTCTCGTCGATCTGATCTTCGAACGCTGCGCCGACGAGCGCAGCGGGCACGGTGGCGACCACCAGCAACCACGCAATCCGGCCGTCGGTGTTGACCGGCCGCTCACGATGCCAGATCAGGCGAGTGCCCTCACGCACGTACGTCACGACGTCTCGCCGGAAGTAGGACACGACCGCCACCAGCGTGCCGACGTGCAGCGCAACGTCGAATGCTTTGTCGACCGATTCGTCGCCGATCACTTCCCAGCCGAACAGCCAGCGGGTCAGGATCAGGTGCCCGCTCGACGAGATAGGTAGGAATTCCGACAGTCCCTGCACCAGACCCAGAACGAACGCTTGATAGATCGGCATGCAGGTCAGGCACCAGACATGGTGATGTCTCGGATCACCAAGCTGACACCGGCCGCCCGCATCGGCAGCCAGTCGACGTCTCCGCCGACCTCGGCAATGTCGAGCAACATGCGCTGGAGCGTCGAGGCAATGGTGAACTCGCGCACCGGCTCGGCGACCTGCCCGTTACGAATCATCAAACCGGCCGCACCCGTGGAGAAATCGCCACTGATGGGATTCACACCCGAGTGGATGCCCGTGACGCTTTGCACCAGCAAGCCATCGTCGATACTGGCGACGATGTCGGCCTGCGACCGAGCGCCGGGCACCAACTGCAACGCCAGAGCGCCCACGCCAGGGGTTCCGGCGAACCCACCCCGAACGCCGTTGCCGGTTGACACCGTGCCGGCGCGCCGCGCCGAGTACGAGTTGTGGGTGAACTGCTTGAGCACGCCACGCTCGATGAGCGTGTTTCGGCGAGCGGCCAAACCCTCACCATCGACGTCGGTAGCGGTGTAGGCGAGCGGGTTGGTGGGGTCGTCGATGAGCTCCACGAACGATGGGGCGACGTCGTCTCCCAGACGGTCTTTGAACAAGCTCCGTCCCTTCACCACCGATTCGCCGTTCAGCGTCGAGGCGACGATGCTGAGGAACTGGGAGGTGACGTACGGATCGAACACCACCGTGGTGCGTTTCGAAGCCGGCTGCTTGGCGCCGAGAAGTCGCGTGGCTCGGTCGGCGGCCTCTTGTGCTGCGCGACCCAGATCGAACGTGGACGGGGCGCGACCGACGCTGAAGCCGAAACCGCTCTGCGTCTCGTCGCCGTCGTCGGCGAGCGTGGACACACTGACGTAGCAGCCGTTCTCGCGCCCCCACCGGCGAATACCAGTGGTGGAGGCAACCGCCGATTCGCCTGCGCCGTCGGCGTAGTTCGCCTCGTCGACGCGTAAACGCGAGTCGGTCGCAAGCGTGCGCCGCTCCAGTTCGAGGGCTAGTTCGATCTTCCGATCGGTGGGAAACGACTCGAGTTCGTCGCTCCAGAATTCTTGGTCGGTGGCGACGACGCCGTCTGGTTCGGCGAGTCCTGCCCACTCGTCTGGGTTGCCGAACTGCACGTTCTCGCGGGCCTCGGCCAACACTTCGGCGATGGCCATTTCGTCGAGTGTTCCGGCGTACGCGAAGCCGGTACGACCCTCGGAAATCACGCGTATGCCGATGCCTTCCGATTGAGCCGAAACGAAATGCTCGACGGACCCTTGGTACACCCGGATCTCCGTGTCGTTTCCGCGCGACACGAACGCTTCGATCTGCTCGCCAGATCGTGCCTGCGCCACGACGCGATCCGCGAGGGCCAGCAACTCGTTGTCGAATTGTTGGTTGTCGCTCACGCTGCGGTGCCGCCCACCGTGAGCGACTTGACTCGCAGGGTCGGCTGGCCATCGCCAACGGGCACCCCTTGCCCGTCTTTGCCGCAGGTGCCCGGGCTGCCCATGGCAAAGTCGTTGCCGAGCATGTCGATGTCTAGCAGCACCTGCGGGCCGTTGCCCATGAGATTCGCGTCACGAAGAGGCTCGGTGATCTTGCCGTTCTCGATGAGATACGCCTCGGTCATGCCGAACACGAAGTCACCCGTAGCAGTGTTCACGCTGCCGCCTCCGAGCTTGGCCACGTACACACCGCGTTCGGTGCTCGCCACGATGTCGTCGGGTTCTTCGGCGCCATCGAGCACGAACGTGTTGGTCATGCGCACCATCGGCAGGTGCATGTAGCTCTGGCGTCGACCGTTGCCGGACGGCCCCCGCCCCTCGTTGCGGCTGCGAACGTGGTCCCACATGTAATCGGTGAGCACACCGTTCTCGATGAGGACGTTGCGTTGGGTCGGGTGGCCTTCGTCATCGAACGCCAGCGTCCCCCATTCACCCACGAGCGTCCCATCGTCGACGAGCGTGACCAGTGGCGACGCCACCAGTTCACCGACCTTGCCGGCGTACACAGAAGAGCCCTTCTGGATGTGGTCGGCTTCGAGACCGTGGCCGCAAGCCTCGTGGAACAACACTCCACCGGTGCCGTTCTTGATGACTACCGGCATGGCACCCGATGGCGCCGGGCGAGCCGACAGCTTCACGATGGCTTGACGGGCCGCCTCGCGCGCCAAATCGGTGACGTCGACCTCGTCGAACACTTCGAAGCCGCGTGTGTGGCCGAGGGTCTGGTAGCCGGTTTGCATGCCGGCATCGCCGTTCGCGATCGCACTGACGCGGGCGAGCACCCGTGTGATGTCATCGTGAACCATGAGACCATCTGAGTTCGCGATGAGCACTCGCTTGCGGCTGTCGCCGTAGCTGGCTGACACCTGCACGATCTCGGGACCAGCCTGCCGTGCCGCGTCGTTCATCGCTTCGAGAAGCTCGACCTTGACGGACTTCGGTACCGCGAACGGATCGCGCTCGATCGGGTTCACGACCCGTGTGGCACCCGGCTGCAAGGCAACCGAACGCACGCCACCATCGCCGCGACTCGCTGCCTCGGCAGCGACTCGGGCAGCTGCCGCCAGCCCGGATTCCGACAGGTCACTGGTGTGAGCAAAACCGATGGTGTCGCCGCTGATCACCCGGATCCCAGCACCCCGGTCGCGCCCGGAACTCACCTGTTCCACTCTGCCGTCGTCGAGCCCGAGTGAGGTGTTGCGTTTGTCTTCGGCGTAGATCTCGGCGAAGTCGGCCCCGGTTGACAGAGCTGCTGACAGGGTGCGTTCCACGATGTCTTGGTCGATCACCCGGCTCACTCTACGGAGCGTGTGCGAGGTTCGAACGAGGGACTGCGTTAGCGTGACGGTTCGTGAATGCTGCGGTCGGACTCAAAGGTGAGGCTCGAATGATTGTCGAGCAATGCGATACTGCGCGTGCTGTCGGCTCGGGCGACGTCGACGTTCTTGCGACACCTCGACTGTTGGCCTTGTTCGAACAAGCCACCGTCGATGCCCTCACGGGAATACTCGAGCCCGGCCAGTCCACGGTCGGAATGCGGGTGCAGATCGATCATCTTCAGCCCACCCCGGTGGGCGCAGAGGTCGCAGCTGAGGCACATCTCGAACGCATCGAGGGTCGCCGGATGACGTTCGCGGTGACTGCGTCGGATTCTGGCGGGTTGGTCGCAGCTGGCAAGGTCACACGAGTTGCTGTCGACGTAGACCGATTCATGACCAAGTGTTGCAAGTCCGACTGAACTGTCGCTCGTGCGTCTGACCTCGTCAGTCATTCACAGTACTCACCCCGCCCGCCCACTCGTCCGGCTGTTCCCGGTGCTGCTCCTCGGGTGTGCTGCCGTGGCGGCGTGCGGTGGTGATGATGGCGGGGGCGTCATCGAAGACAACCTCATTCGGCCCGGGATCACGGCGATGAACGAAGCGAGCGACCTTGCGTGCAGCGCCGATAGAGCGGCGCTCACGATGGCGCTCGAGACCTTTGAGATCATGCAAGGCGACCCAGCCACCGATCAGGCAGCACTCATCGAGGCGGGCTACCTGCGCGAACCATCCACGTTGCACGAAATCGTCGACGGCCAGATCAAACCAATAGACCCGGGCTGCGCCTGATGCACTCGCCGTGTGACGATTGTTCGCACATTTCTGCCGGGTAGCGTCGCGAGCGAATGTTGCTCGACCACATCAACGGCCCGGAGGATCTCCGTCCGCTCACCACCGAGGAACTCGACGCGCTCGCAGGCGAGATCCGCGACCTGATCGTCGAGTCGGTCAGCAACAACGCCGGGCACCTCGGTTCGAACCTCGGAGCGGTGGAACTCTCGTTGGCGCTGCATCGTGTGTTCCGCTCCCCCACCGACGCCATCTTGTGGGATACCGGGCACCAGGCGTACGTGCACAAGATCGTCACAGGCAGGCGAGGTGCGTTCTCGGAGCTGCGTCAAGAGGGCGGGTTGTCCGGGTACCCCAGCCGCGAGGAAAGCCGCCACGACCACGTCGAAAACAGCCACGCCTCCACGATCTTGAGTTACGCGTACGGTATGGCGGTGGCGCGCGATGCCGGCGTCGACGACCATCGTCACATCGTTGCCGTCATCGGCGACGGTGCCATGACCGGCGGCATGGCCTACGAGGCTCTCAACAACCTCGGCCACAGCAAACGACGTGTGATCATCGTGTTGAACGACAACGGTCGGAGCTATGCGCCGACGGTGTCGAATCTGTGGGCGTCCCGAGAACTCTCTGACGAACGCTCTGCGCAACCCAGCATCCCTGAACGTGTAACCGACAAGTTGTCCCACGCCCTCACCGACATTCGACTCAACCCGGTGTACGTGAGAAGGCAGCGTCGAATCGAGGAGTTCCTACACAATCTGCCCGTTGTCGGTCCGCAGGCGGAGAAGGCGCTCGAGGGGCTCAAGGCGGGTGTCCGCGAAATCTTGCAGCCGCCGGCATTCTTCGAAGCGCTCGGTGTGCGCTATGTCGGGCCGGTCGACGGGCATTCCATCGCGGATACCGAAGTCGCTCTCCGAAACGCGATCGAGTTGTCGGCGGAGGGGCCAATCGTCGTCCACGTACTCACGCAAAAGGGCCGCGGGTACCCACCGGCCGAAGACGACGACGAAAAGCACCTCCACGACGCGCCGGTGTTCGACCCCATCGCTGGCCCGCCCAAGGCGGTTCCCACCGGCTACACCCAGGCGTTCGCCGAGGCGGTCATCAAGGCTGCAGAAGAAGACCCACGCATCGTCGCCATCACTGCGGCCATGCCAGGGCCTACGGGGCTGCTGCCATTCCAGCAGCACTTCCCCGACCGGTTCTTCGATGTGGGAATCGCCGAACAGCACGCGGTCACGTCGGCCGCAGGCATGGCCATGTGGGGCTTGCGACCAGTGGTTGCCGTCTACTCCACGTTCCTCAACCGAGCGTGGGACCAGGTCGTCTACGACGTGGCCATGCACCGCCTCCCTGTCGTGTTCTGTCTCGACCGTGCCGGCATCACCGGCCCTGATGGGGCCTCGCACCACGGCGTGTACGACATGGCACTGTTGTCCAAAGTGCCCGGTATGCGGGTGCTCGCGCCGTCCAGCGCGCAAGAACTCCAGCAGATGGTGCTCGACGCCACCCGGCTCGGCGATGGTCCCGTGGCCATTCGCTACCCGCGAGGCGCAGCCCGTCAGGTCGACGAGCATGACGTGGGATCGGGATTCACTGCGCGAATCGTGAAACCCGGCGACGCCGGCAGCAAGTCGGTGTGTGTGTTGGCGATCGGCAAGATGGTCGACGCCGCGCTGAAGGCTGCCGAACAGTTGGAACCGCAATACGCAATCGAGGTGTGGGATGTGCGCAGCTGCGCCCCCCTCGACCCCGCGATGATCGCGGCCGCAGCGCAACACCGCGTCGTCATCACCGTCGAAGACGGTGTACGCGAAGGCGGTATCGGCATGTCGATCGCCGACCAGGTTCGAACGGTCCGCAACGACGTCGTGATCGATGTGCTGGGCCTACCCACCCGGTTCATCCAGCACGGGTCGGCGAGTCACATCATGCGTTCGCTGCGACTGGACGCCGACGGCATCGCTGCGACGATCCGTTCCCATCTCGAATGAGCGGTTCGTTCCGTACTGCCGCGCAGGCCACCGACGACTTGTCGCTGGCGTTGGCCATGGCAGACGCGTCTGATGCGTTCACCCTGCCGCGATTCCAGCAGCAAGACTTCACGCTCGGCTGGAAGGACGACCGTACAGAGGTCACCGAAGCAGACCGGGGCGCAGAAACGCTGCTTGCCAACATGGTGCTCGCCGCTCGACCTCACCACGGGTTCTTTGGTGAGGAACATGGCTTGCAGGGCGCAGCCGACTCTCCATGGCGGTGGATCATCGACCCGATCGACGGCACCAGCGGTTTCGTGCGTGGCATCCCGGTGTGGGCCACGCTGATAGCGCTCACCCACGTCGACCCCGTCTCCCATGCATCGCGAGTGATGACGTCGGTGGTATCGGCCCCGTCACTCTCCCGCCGGTGGTGGGCCTCGTGGGGAGAGGGCTCGTTTGCAGACGGACGGCCCTGCCACGTGAGCCAGGTGACCCGCATCGCAGACGCACAAGTGAGCATCGCGTTCAACTCGGGATGGGACCACCTCGGGTTGACACCACAGCTAGCCGCTTTGGCGAGCGAGGCCCGTCGCTCGCGGGGCTTCGGGGACTTCTGGCAGCATTGTCTGGTCGCTGAAGGCGCGCTGGACGTTGCCGTCGATGCGATTGGCCTGGGAATCTATGACATAGCGGCCGTACGGCTGATCGTGGAAGAGGCGGGCGGTCGATTCACCGACCGCCACGGCGTCGTCACACATGAATCGAACAGCGCCATCAGCACCAACGGATTGCTGCACGACGCAGTGCTCGAACGGCTCGAGAGTTGACGCGCGGGCGAACGGTCTTCCGCCAGGCGCTTGTCAGCCGGTGACGAAACAGAACTCGTTTCCACCGGGATCCACCATGACCTGGAACTCACCGTCGTCGTCTTCGCGGACCACACCACCGATTTTCCGAGCGCCGAGCAGTTCCGCTTGATCGACAGCAGAATCCAGATCGTCGACCACCACGTCGAGATGAACCCGATTCTTGGCCGACTTCTGCTCGGAGACACGCTGGAAGCCGATGTAGAAACCCATGTCGTCTCCGTCGAGAACCGCCCAGTCGGTGCTCTCCACGTCTACCTCTCCCCCGACGAGGGCTTGCCAAAAGCGCGCCAATGCCTCCGGATTGGGGGAGTCGAACACGATCTGGTGTAACGCACCAATAGCCATGACAGGTACCGTACGGGAGATGGCCACGCCGTTCCAGATCACCGTTGATTGCGACGACGCTGAACTGATGAGCGCGTTCTGGTCGAAGGCCCTCGGATACGTCGTCGAGCCGCCGCCTGCGGGCTATCTCTCGTGGGAAGACTTCCTGCGCGCGAACGGCATTCCCATACCGCCACCGCGCTCGATCAGCGCCATCGTCGATCCCGAAGAGGTGGGTCCGCGCATCTTGTTCTTGCGGGTGCCCGAGACGAAATCGATGAAGAATCGGGTGCACCTCGACCTCCGCGCCGGCCGCCGCGAGGGCGAGAAGCATGTAAAAGTGGCAGAGCTCGTAAACGCAGGTGCCACCGAAGTCCGCCGGGTCGAAGAGAACGGTGGATGGTGGATGGTCATGACCGATCCCGAAGGAAACGAGTTCTGTGTCACCTGAGGCTCCTCAACCAGTGCAGCCCGATACGTCGGTCATTCGTGTCGGTCGCGAAGAAAGCGGTTCGTCCCTGGTCGCACCCATCTGGCCGTCGGCCGTCTGGCAGACCACGTGTATCGACGACGCCCATTCACGAGCCACGACGGTTCGTTCGTCAGGCTTCTACGGCCGCTACGGCAACCCAACCGTTCGTTCGTTCGAGCAGGCGATCGCCGAGCTCGAAGGCGCCGAAGACGCAATGGC
>JBBREA010000007.1:0-46915 GCA_038203385.1 Acidimicrobiales bacterium
ATCCAGCTGGTGCCATCGGTGACCACCTGAAAACGGTCCACTCCGCGAGGCTCCCCGTTTGCAGCGAGTCAGCGCGGTAGTTTGAGTCCATGGGTACTCCTCCGCAGTTGACACCGGAGCAGCGAGCCGCAGCGCTCGCCAAGGCGGCCGAGGCGCGCGCAGCGCGCGCCGACATCAAGGCCCGGCTCAAAATGGGATCGATCAGCCTCCGCGAGGCACTCGACTCCGACGACAGCAACGTCGGCAAGTTGAAAGTGGTCTCGATGCTCGAGGCGCTTCCCGGCGTGGGCAAGGTGAAGGCCCGCCGAGTCATGGAAGACGTCGGCATCGCCGACAATCGCCGCGTTCAGGGCCTTGGTGCACAGCAGCGCGCATCGCTCCTCAAGCAACTTGGGTGAGCCACTGATCGTTGTCGTCTCCGGGCCCGGTGGGGTGGGAAAGGGAACGATCGTCGACGAATTGGCACGGCGCGACGACCGACTGTGGCTGAGCAGATCGTGGACCACCCGTGAGCGGCGGCCGCACGAAGCCGCCGATGCCTACGTTTTCACCGATTTCGAAACGTTCGAGCGGCACATCAGCGCTGGCGGGTTCCTGGAATGGACGGAATTCCTCGGCAACTACTACGGCACCCCCCGTCCTGATTCTCTTGCTGGGTTGCCCTCGGGCCCAGATGGGCTCGGTGACCGACGCGACATCGTGCTCGAGATCGAACTCGACGGAGCACAGCAGGTGAAACAGCAATACCCGGAGGCGGTGTTGATTTTCGTGCTGCCGCCCAGCCGCGAGGAACAAGAGCGGCGGCTGCGAGGCCGAGGCGACCCGGGCGACAAAGTGCAAGCCCGTCTGCGCAAGGCCGAGCTGGAAGAGCCGATCGGGCGGGCGGAGGCCGACTACCTCGTGGTCAACGACGACCTCCACCGCACCGTCGATGAGATGATGGCGATCATCGACGGCGAGCGTCGTCGCCACGACCCGGGCTCGCTGGGCTCGCTGCGCTTGCCCTAAGCACTGCGTGCTGCCGATAGGGTGGGCGCGCCGATTCCTGCTGATTTCAGTCGGAATCTCGTTCACAAGCATTGAGGAGCTGGTTTATGGCCCGCAGCCACGACACCATGATGACACCGTCGATCGAAGGACTGCTGGAGCGCGTCGACTCCAAATTCAGCTTGGTGACTCTTGCAGCTCGTCGAGCTCGCAACATCAACTCGTACTTCAATCAGCTCGGTGATGGCCTCGGCCACATGGTGCCGCCGCAGGTGTCGTCGACATCTCGCAAGCCGCTCAGCATCGCTTTCGAAGAAATCTCCACACAGAAAATCGTCGCCACCGAGTTGCCAGTGGAAGCCGAGGTGGATCCACTTGATCTGCCTGCCGGTCCGGAAGACCTCTCGGCCGACGTCGACGCCTGATCGTTCTCCGATGCTCGTAGGCAAGCGCATCGTCCTCGGGGTCACCGGGGGCATCGCTGCCTACAAGGCAGTCGAAATCAGTCGTCGCCTCGTTGACGCAGGCGCTCACGTGATACCGGTCATGACGAAGGGTGCCGAACACTTCCTTGGCACCACCACATTGTCTGCGCTCGCCAGCGAACCGGTGCGCACGCGTCTGTGGGACGACCCGGAGACGGCGATTCCACACACCAAGCTCGGTCAGAACGCCGATCTGATTCTGGTGGCGCCGGCAACCGCCCGTCTCATTGGCGCCTACCGAGCGGGTCTGTCGACAGACCTCCTCACCAACGTGCTGCTTGCTACCCGAGCGCCGGTGATGGTGTGCCCTGCGATGCATACCGAAATGTGGGAGCACCCAGCCGTCATCGACAACATCGCCACGTTGCGGTCGTGGGGAGTGCACGTCGTCGAGCCCGAGTCAGGACGCCTTGCTGGCGGCGACAGTGGTGCTGGCCGCTTGGCTTCACCCGAGGCCATCGTGGCGGCGGCCGAACGGGTCCTGGGCCCCAAAGACCTGCAAGGTGTCCGAGTCGTCGTCAGCGCAGGGGGCACCCGCGAACCGATTGACGCAGTTCGGGTCATCGCCAACCGCAGTAGCGGCAAGCAGGGCTACGCGGTCGCGGCCGAGGCGGCCATGCGGGGAGCCGACGTCACGCTCGTGTCGACGGTGGATTTGCCGACACCGCCCGGGGTCACGGTCGAGCAGGTTGAAACCGCTGCGCAACTGCAGGGTGTCATCGAGCGGCTTGCAGCTACGGCCGATGTGATCGTGATGGCCGCTGCCGTGGCCGACTTCCGACCCGTAGCAGCGGCCAGCGGCAAGTTGAAGAAGCGCGATGGGATCCCAGAACTGCTCCTGGAGCCGACACCTGACATCTTGGCCGGTCTCGGTGCCGCCAGACGCGCCGGGCAGTATCTGGTTGGGTTCGCTGCCGAAACTCAGGACGTCGCCGAGAATGCTCAACGAAAGCTAGCGAGCAAGCGTCTCGATATGATCGTCGCCAATGACGTCGGGGCACCTGCGACCGGATTCCGGCACGACACCAATGCGGTCACACTTTTCACTGCAGACGGTGCCGCACGCGAGGTAGCCCTGAGCACCAAGCGAGTCGTGGCCGCAGCCATTCTTGACGAAGTCGTGGCTCGCCGGTTGTCGACGAACTAGACGGACAGCGTCAGCCGTACACCCATCACATCTGTACTTCGAACACCTACCATCGACAGAGAACCCGATCGACAGTGAATTCGATCGCAATCGAACAAGGAGAAAGCCGTGGCTCGCTGGACGTTCAGTTCCGAGAGTGTGACCGAAGGTCACCCAGACAAAATGGCCGACCAGATCAGCGACGCGGTACTCGACGCGATTCTGGCCGAAGATCCCCACGGCCGTGTGGCCTGCGAGACCTTGGTGACCACGGGTTTGTGCGTGGTCGCCGGCGAGATCAGCACGACCGCCTATGTCGAGATCCCGAGAATCGCTCGTGAAACGATCAACGAGATCGGGTATGACAACGCGGCCTACGGCTTCGACGGGAATACCTGCGGCGTCATCGTGTCCATCGGCGAGCAGAGCCCAGACATCGCCCAAGGTGTGGACGCCAGCGAGGAACTTCGAGGCGGCACCGCAGGCGAGGATCGAATCAACGCCCAAGGGGCTGGCGACCAAGGGATGATGTTCGGATACGCCTGCAACGAGACCGAAGACTTGATGCCGCTGCCGATCTGGACCGCACATCGTCTGGCCGAGCGGTTGTCGGCGGTACGCAAGTCCGGCCAGGTCCCGTACCTCCGACCCGACGGCAAGACGCAGGTCACGTTCGAATACGAAGATGGTATTCCGGTGGCGTTGCGGAGCGTGCTGATCTCTACTCAACACCAAGATGGCGTGGACCGCGATTCGGTCATTCGCCCTGACCTCATCGAACAGGTCATCCGGCCCACGATCCCGGCCCGGTTTGCCGACGACGACTACGACGTGTTCATCAACCCAACTGGCAAGTTCGTCGTGGGCGGGCCGCACGGTGACTGCGGCCTCACCGGTCGCAAAATCATCGTCGACACGTACGGCGGTATGGGGCGCCATGGTGGCGGAGCGTTCTCCGGCAAAGACCCGTCCAAGGTAGACCGCTCGGCTGCGTATGCCACCCGCTGGGTCGCCAAGCACGTCGTGGCGTCCGGCGCTGCGGATCGCTGCGAAGTCCAAGTTGCCTACGCCATCGGCATGGCACATCCCCTCAGCGTGCTGGTCGAGACCTTCGGCACGAACAAGGTCGATGTTGCTGTCATCGAACAGGCAGTGCGCGATGTGTTCGACCTTCGGCCCGGGGCAATCGTGCGAGACCTGGACCTATTGAAGCCCGGCTACAAGAAGACCGCCGCATACGGCCACTTCGGTCGCCCCGGTTTCAGCTGGGAGACGTTGAGTCGCCTCGAAGACTTCACCGCCGCTGTCGGCCTCTGATTCGCCGGTATCAATCCGTCGAGCGCGCTGACCCCCACTCATGATGGTGGTCGTTGCTCGCGTTCTGCCAAATGTCACCGGGCTCGACAAGTCGTTCGACTACCGAGTTCCAGCCGACCTCGCTGATCGTGCAGTGCACGGAGCGGTTGTTCGCGTCCACCTGCACGGTCGCAGCGTGCGCGGTTGGGTCGTTGCACTCGACCCTCCCGACGCACATCAGATCGATGAACTGATCGACATCACGAAGGTCAGCAGCCACGGGCCATCACCCGAGCTCGTCGAGCTGGCAGAGTGGGCATCGGTCCGTTGGGCTGGTCGCATGCGCCACTTCATGGTGGCCGGCAGCCCCGCCCGAGACGTCGTTCGCCTGCCTGGTTCGCAACGCACGGGCATGGTGGTGGAGCCACGGTCCCCGGCATCGACAACGATGCTGCGCCGTGGGGGAGGGGTGTTGCGGTTGCCGCCAGCGAGCGACCCGCTGCCTGCCGTACTCAGCGCGATCGCCACCGGCCCGACCTTGGTGGTCGCTGCCGGGGTGGACCAAGCGGCGGTGCTCGGGGCTCGGCTGCGGCGGTCCGGCGTGAGCGTCGCGGTGATGCCCGAGGGATGGGCATCGGCGGCTGGTGGAGTCGATGTCGTCATTGGCGCACGGTCGGCTGCCTGGGCGCCGTGCCCCGGTCTCACCGCAGCGGTACTCCTCGACGAGCACGACGAATCGCATCAGGAAGAGAGCTCACCCACCTGGCACGCCCGCGATGTCTTGATCGAACGCTGCCAGCGCACCGGCGCCCCGTTGTTGCTGGTGTCGCCCTGCCCAACCGTCACGGCGTTGGAATGGGGCCAGCTGACGCGCCCACCGCACCAGCGAGAGCTCGAAGGCTGGCCGCAGGTACAGGTCATCGACCGATCTGACGAGGAGCCGTGGAAGCGGTCGCTCCTCACGTCACCACTGATCGAGTGTCTACGAGACGACACCCTCACGGTGGTGTGCGTCACCAACGACACGGGCCGGGCGCGACTGTTGGCATGTCGGCAGTGTCGGTCACTCACACGTTGCGAGCGCTGCGACGCTGCGGTTGGTTTGAGCGATGACGGCGACCTCGTGTGCCGCCGGTGCGGCCTGGTTCGACCACCGGTGTGTCTGGTGTGTGGCGCTGGTCGCTTTGCCAACCTTCGCCCCGGAGTCACCCGTCTTCGAGAAGAGCTGGAGGCCGCGGCCGGCCGACCGGTGACAGCGATCACCGCCGTTTCAGCGGACCCCCCGGAACCGAGTGGCGTGTACGTGGGAACGGAAGCCGCCCTGCATCGGGTGGAGACAGCAGACGTCGTCGCCTTCCTCGACATCGACCGAGAACTTCTTGCGCCCAGATACCGGGCAGGAGAGCAGGCAATGGCGCTTTTGGTGCGTGGGGCCCGCTTGGTGGGTCCGCGTACGCGCGGTGGTCGGCTGTTGCTGCAGACCTTCATCCCTGATCATGAAGTGCTGCAGGCGGCGGTCGCAGCGGATCCGGGCATGCTGGCAGCAGCGGAACGAGAGCGTCGAGCCTTGCTCGGCCTCCCCCCGTTCGCCGCGTTGGCCGAGATCAGCGGCGCCGGAAGCGAGTCCTTCGTGGCATCGCTCACTCCCGGCGGCGACGCCACCATCGTGGCCGTTGATGACCAGTACCTGGTGCGAGCAGCAGACTGGGACAAACTCGGCGAAGTCCTTGCGGCAGGAGTTCGGCCCCCTGGCAAACGCCTCAGGATCGCCGTCGACCCGCCCAGGTAGAAGCAACCCATCTCGCGCTGAACGTCCGGGTTCACCTACTCGGTGCTCGATGGCGACGAGGTCGTGGATTGTGTCTCTCTGTACCCGACCAACGACCGCGACCACGACGTCGAAGCCCAATCTTGGGTCCGGGCGAGCCGGTCCGATCTCGACGTGGTGCTGTGGCCGCACCGAATGGTCACTCTCCGGAGCGGAGGATCTCCTTCAGCGCAGGTGCGTTTCGTGCTGCCGCCTCGCTCGTGTCGAGGAAGTCGAGGAGGACCTCGAGAAACCGCTCCGGGGCCTCGGTGTGCGGGAAGTGCCCGACGCCGGGAAGGACCTCCAGTCGGCTGCCCTCGATCGCCTCGTGCGCGCTGTACGCATGCGTCACCGGGATGATGTGATCCAGCTCACCCCATACGATCAACGCTGGGACGTGCGCGGCGAGGTAGAGACGGTCGAGCGCACTGACCGTCTGGCCACCGGTGTCGATGACGGTGCGCATCGTGCGGACGAAGCCACTGCGGTTCTCGGCGCCGGCGAGTGACGAGTACGACCGCCAGAGTTCGGCGAGCCGTGGCGAGCGAACGCCGCGTCCGCTGAGTGTGCGGCTCAACGAGGTGCCACGGTCGGCGACCCAGCGCGAGAACAGCACGGGCATCACGTACTCGGCGAGCGGCAGCGCTGCAAGTCTGAGCAACCAGCTCACCTCGCGGCCGAGACCGCCACTACCCACGAGAACCAACCGATCGCACATCTCCGGATGCTGGTACGCGACCTGCATCGCTACGCCACCGCCGAATGAGTGGCCGACGATTGTTGCGCTCTCGACGCCGAGCATCACGAGCAGATCGCGCAGACCACTCGCATGAGCGCCGAGCGAGTAGTCGCCCATAGGCCTGGCCGTGTTGTCGTGCCCGAGGAGGTCCGGTGCGATGACATCGTGGGTCTGCGCCAGCGCCGGCATCACGTCTTTCCATGTGCGCGAGCTACCCGCCAGACCGTGGACGAGCAGGATTGGCTCTCCGGCGCCGCCGCGCCGGTAGACGACGTCGTGACCGTGGATGGTGACGTGCTGCGCTCCGAAGTGGTCGCTCATACCGTCATCGTGCCAGTAGCAACGAGAACTTGGTCGACATGGCGACAATTGACACGGCGAATGGTGCCTGACACGGCACCAACACGGTGGGAGATGGGTCACTCGCTCTTCACGGGATGGAGGGCGTGGCGGGGTGAGGGCGCAGAACGCGGATCAGGCGGAAGCCGGAGCGGCTCGCGAGTCGTTCGGCCTGGACCCCGTCTTGATTCAGCCAGGCTTGCAGCGAGTCGGCTCCAAGATGCTTTTGGACCACGAGGACCATGCGCCCGTTCGGTGCGAGGCGGGCGATCCAGGCGGCCAGCAATTCGTGCAGTGCTGTCTTGCCGATGCGAATGGGGGGGTTCGACCAGATCTCGTCGAATCGGAGATCGGCTGGTACCTCGTCGGGTACGGCGACTCGCACGTTGGCGGCGCTGTTGCGCTCGGCGTTCCTTGCCGTGAGGGCTCGAGCCCGCGCGTTCACATCGATGGCCCACACGGTTGCGCCGGGCGACCGCAGGGCCATCGCGATCGCGATCGGTCCCGCTCCGCACCCGAGGTCGAGGAACGTCCCCGCTGACCGAAGAACTGGACCTTCCTTCAACAACAGTGACGTGCCGTTGTCGAGATGGCCGTGGCTGAACACGCCGCGATCCGATTGGATCGAGAACCCCACGTCGGCCAACGCCACATCGAACGACACCACATCTGAAGCGGTTGTGGTCTGTTCATCGAAGTAATGCACCATCACAGGTAGCCTGCCACCTCATGGCGTACGAGATCCGCACCTTCGGCGACCCGGTGTTGAAGTCGCCGGCTGCGCCCGTGACCGACGTCGACGGCAAGCTCGTACGGCTCGTCGACGACATGTTCACCACCTTGTACGGCAGCGGCAACGGGATTGCGCTCGCCGCCCCTCAGATCGGTGTTCAAAAACAAGTGATCGTGTGGGATTTCGGCGATGGGGAGCGCTCGGTCATCTTCAACCCTGTCATCACGGAGTCCGACGGAGAATGGATCTACGACGAGGGCTGCTTGTCGATTCCTGGGCTGTATGTCGAGATCATGCGCCCGAAAACTGTGTTGGTCACCGGCATCGATCTCGATGGCAACGAGGTCAGCCGAGAGGCCGACGAACTCGAGGCGCGCATGTATCAACACGAGCTCGACCACCTCAACGGCGTGTTGATGTTCGACCGAATGGATGCCGACCAGCGCAAGGCCGCACTGGCCGAATACCGACGAATTCAACGCGTGGCCGACGGCACTGAAGAGGCGTCTGCTCAGTCGCGTCGGCGCCTGCGTTTGCGCTGATCACTCATGCGGTTGGTCTACCTCGGCACACCCGCGATGGCGGTGCCGCCGCTCCTGGCCCTCGTCGATGCGGGCCATGAGATCGTGCTCGTGGTGGCCGGAGCCGACAAACGTCGAGGCAGGGGGAGTGCCACCTCGCCCAACCCGGTGAAAGCAGCAGCGCTGAGCCTGGGTCTTCCGATCACACACGACATCGACGATGTGTTGCAGGTCGAAGCCGAACTCGGCGTGGTGGTGGCCTACGGCCGCATCATCAAGCCCCACGTGTTGGCCCACCTGCGCATGATCAATCTGCACTTCTCGTTGCTGCCCCGTTGGCGAGGCGCTGCGCCGGTGGAGCGTGCCCTCCTCTCTGGCGATGTTGAAACCGGCGTATGCGTGATGGCAGTCGAGGAGGGGCTCGACACAGGAGACGTCTATGCCCGTGCGGTCGTCGCCGTTCCAAATCGATCGACCGCTGACGACCTCAGACAACTGCTGGTCGATGTCGGCACCAACCTGCTCGTCCACACGCTCGCAACGGGGCTGGGCACCGCTGAGGCCCAGGTAGGCGACCCGGTCTACGCCGCCAAGATCACCCCAGAAGACCTCCGGATCGACTGGAGTTCACCCCAAGAGCAGATCGACCGACTGGTCCGACTGGGTGGCGCCTGGACGACCTGGCGTGGTGCGCGGTTCAAGATTCATGCGGCAGACCTCGTCGATGGAACGGTGGTGCCGACCGTCGTGCAACCCGAAGGCAAACAGCGCATGGCGTACCTCAACTGGCGCAACGGCGCGCAACCGACACCAAACGAGTGGTTCGTATGACGGCTGATGTCACTGCCCGGCGCGTGGCGTACGAGGTGTTGCGGCGCATCGAAGACCAAGGTGCGTATGCAAATTTGGCGCTCGGTCCTGCGCTCGAGCGGTCTGACCTTGACGATCGCGAGCGGCGCTTCGTCACCGAGTTGGTCTATGGCACCACACGTATGCGCCGCGCCTGCGATGCCATCGTCGACCGGTTCGTCATCGCTCCACCCGACGCCGCCACCCGGACGCTCCTGCGCTTGGGGGCGTATCAGCTCGCCTTCGCGGACGTGCCGGCACACGCCGCGGTGTCTGAGACGGTTGGACTGGCGCCCAAACGCACACGAGGGTTCATCAACGCCGTCCTCCGCAAAGTATCCACCACGCCGATGAAGTGGCCCTCCGACGCGGCCCGGTTGAGCTTCCCCGACTGGGTGTTCGAACGCCTCACGGCCGAACTCGGCGCAGACGAGGCGTTGCTGGCGATGCGGCGAATGAACGAGCCTCCGCCGGTGTCTGCCCGGGCCGACGGATATGTGCAAGACGAGTCGTCGCAGTGGGTCGCCGCGGCAGTCGATGCTCGGGTGGGTGAACGGGTGCTCGATGTGTGCGCCGCCCCGGGTGGCAAGGCCACGGCACTCGCAGCAACCGGTGCGAAGGTGGTCGCTGCCGACCAACGACCGAGCCGGGTCACCCTCATCCAACAAAACGCCGAACGGACAGGGCAACCACTCACCATCGTGATCGCGGACGGTGCGATGTCCCCGTTCGTTCCCGGGTCGTTTCAGGCAGTGCTGGTTGACGCCCCCTGTTCTGGGCTCGGCGCTCTTCGGCGGCGGGCCGACGCCCGGTGGCGCATCACGGCATCCGATGTCAACGAACTGGCTGCCGTTCAGCGGAGCCTCCTTGCACAGTCAGCACGCCTCGTGGCCGCCAGCGGGCGCTTGATCTACAGCGTGTGCACGTTGACAGCCGCCGAGTCGATCGATCATCCCACTCCCGAGGGCTTCGAAATCGATCCTGAGCCGCCGCAGGTCGGCCTGTGGCGGCCGTACGGTCAGGGTTGGCGAGTGCTGCCCCACGACGCCGACACCGATGGCATGGTGCTGATTCGGTACCGTCGCACAGCATGACCCACGTCGACTCACACCACGAGACTGCGCTGCTGGCGAAGGTGCTGACAGTGAGTGACGGCGTGTTCCACGGAACCAGAGACGACACTGGCGGTCGCGGACTAGCAGCCCATCTGGCTGCGAACGGTTTCAGCGTGGTGGATCACCGCATCACCGAAGACGGCGTTGATGCTGTCTCACGGGCACTGATCGAGATGTGCGACGGCTTCGCAGGTCTGGTCGTCACCACCGGCGGCACCGGCTTTGCGCCGCGGGATCAAACACCGGAAGGCACCCGGTCGGTCATCGAACGGGAGGCACCGGGCCTGGCCGAAGCAATGCGCCTCGTCAGCCCCCACGGACGGCTGTCGAGAGGCGCCGCCGGCATCCGCGGCCTCTCGATCATCTGCAACACCCCGGGCTCCCCGAAGGGCACCATCGAGCAGATCGATGCGGTCATCGACGTGCTGCCGCACGCACTGCGACTCCTGCACGCTGAGCCAACCGAACACTGACGGCGTTATGAACAGCTGCTCTCACCCTGTGGGGCACAAACGCACGAGGCTGCAATCGCCAGCCACCGGTAGCCTCGGCGCCGTGCTCCGTCTCGTTTTGCCCAAGGGTTCTCTCGAAAAGGCCACGCTCGAATTGTTCGAGGCGGCCGACCTCAACGTCGTGCGATCATCGGCGGTGGACTACAAGGCGACGGTGAACGACCCGCGTATCGCCGAGGTGCGGATCCTTCGTCCGCAAGAGATCCCCACATACGTTGCCGAAGGTCTGTTCGACGTTGGCATCACCGGACGGGACTGGGTGGACGAGACAGGCAGCGTGGTCGAGAGCCTCGGCGAGCTCAAATACTCCAAGGCCACATCCAACCCGGTGCGGGTGGTCGTGGCAGTAGCGGGCGACTCACCGTACGAATCCGTGGCGGACCTGCCGGCCGGTGTGCGAGTGACGTCTGAGTATCCAGAAATGACCAAACGCTTCTTCGCCGATCGCGGTGTAGAGGCCGACGTTCGCCTGTCGTACGGGGCGAGCGAGGCCAAGATTCCCGACATCGCCGACTGTGTGGTCGACATCACCGAGACCGGCCGAGCGCTGCGCGCCGCCGGTTTGAAGATCATCGACGTCATCCTCACCAGCTACACCGAAGTGGTGGCCAACCCGGCCAGCTACGCCGACCCCGCCAAGCGCAAGGCGATGGACCAGATCATGACGTTGCTCAACGGTGCCCTCGATGCGCGCGGCAAGGTGTTGCTGAAGGTCAACGTCGCAGCCGCGAACAAAGACGCAGTGTTGGCGGTCTTTCCCTCTGCGCAGTCGCCAACCTTGAATCAGCTGGCCAATGGCGGTTTCGCGATCGAAGCAGTGGTTGAGAAGGCGGGAATCAACGTGTTGATCCCGGAACTCGCAGAGGCCGGCGCCACCGACATGCTCGAAATTCCCATCATCAAAATCGTGCCGTGACCGGCCCAGCGGTGGTACGTCGAGCCGTGATCGATGGGATCGTCACGAGCTTTTCCGACAGTGTCGGTTGGGGAACGGTCACATCACCCGACGGCAGCGAGTTCGGCTTTCACTGCGTCGAGATCGCCGACGGATCGCGCACGATTGCGGTGGGTACCCAGGTGACGTTCGACGTGCTCGCGCGTTTCGGAACCTGGCAGGCGAGCCGCGTCGCGCCCGCATGACGCGTGAGGCCGCAAGGTGGGTGATGGGGGATGATGAACGGGCGAGCGGACCGAGAGCGGCGCATCATCGATGTCGTGATGGCTCTCGACGAGGGCGAGGTCACGACGTACGGCGACGTCGCCGAAGTGGCCGGATATCCCGGGCGGTCGCGGTTGGTCGGCCGAATTCTTGCGGAAACCATCATCGACGTGCCCTGGTGGCGAGTCGTCAACGCAACAGGCAGGCTGGTCCCGGGTAACGAAGGCGAGCAAACAGCGCTGCTGCTCGCCGAAGACGTGATCGTTCGCAGCGGACGCGTGCGCAGCGCTCCGCTGGGAAGGTTCAAGAGGGCGAACTGTTAGGCGAGCCCTCTCGAGCTGTTAGGCGAGCCCTTTCGAGAGACTCAGGGGGCGGGATTCGACGACAGGCTGACGAATGCCATGCGAATGTTCGCCAATGCGTCGCGCATGGTGCCCACCTCGTCTCCGAGCCGTTCGCCGAGCCCTTCCACCAACAGTCCCATCGCATCGATCGCCAGAGACGCCGACCGAAGGTCCGGCGGCGTGCTGCCGAGGTGGATCGCGCCGAGTTGGAACAACCCCATCACGTGGTTCGTGACCACGACCTCGGCTTGCGCTGCAGCAATGCGTGCGTTCGACTCGCTGATCTGCGCCTCGATCTCGGCCAATTGGTCGTCGTCGAGACCATCTAGTTCATCGGTGGCGAGTTCATCGGATGCGTCGTAATCGTCACTCACACGAGGTAGCCTACCGACGTCGTTCGACTCGGCTCACCCCGCTGAACTCAGTGGTGTGGCCCCGGCCAAAACGGCAGCAATACAACCGAAGCGAAGTGGGGTTGGCGGTTCGCCACCAAACTCCCACCTGGCCACCAATCGAGCCGAGATACCCAGTATGTCGGTCAACCGGGTGCGTCAGGTCACTGACGAAACCGGCACGTCGTGCCCTGGGGTTCCCAGGTCTCGGCTGGTCCTGCTCCGCCTTTGACCTCGCGTCGAGCAGATTCCAGACGACCAAACCCAACCAACATCGATACGACCGAGTCGACACGACCCCAGCCGCATCGGAAAGAGGAGAACCCATTGCACAGGAGTGATCAGCCATAGTTGCTATCCAGCACCGAGTCAATGACCGCATCAGGGCCCGCGAGGTACGCCTCATCGGGCCAGACGGCGACCAACTAGGAATCAAACCAGTTCCCGAAGCGCTCCGTATGGCACGCGGCCTCGAGCTCGATCTCGTCGAGGTTGCCCCAGCGGCCAAACCGCCGGTCTGCCGGATCATGGATTACGGAAAGTTCCGGTACGAGGAAGCACAAAAGGCCAAAGAGGCCCGTCGAAAGTCAACGAACGTCACCATCAAAGAGGTGAAGTTCCGGCCAAAGATCGGCAAGGGCGACTTCGATACGAAGATGCGCCATCTCATGGAGTTCATCGGCGACGGGCACAAAGTCAAGGTCACACTCCAGTTCCGAGGGCGCGAAATGGCGCACCCGGAACTCGGGCGAAAGATCCTCGACGACGTGATCACTGCAGCTGGGCCCACCGCCAAAGTTGAGAACCAAGCTCGCATGGAGGGCCGCACGATGTCACTCGTGATCGCCCCCGACAAAACGGCACAGGCCGCACTGAAAAAAGCTGAAGCTGAAGCTGCCCAAAAGGCGGCCGAGGCGGAGGCCAACACTGACACACCGACCACACCAACAACCACAGACATCGCGCCGGACATTCCGGCCGAACCAGACGCCGATCCGGTCGTCGAGTCAGATGCGCCAGACATGTCAGACGCAACTGTTTCGGTCGAAACGGACACGGAGCCTTCTTCTGAAGACTCCAGTAACGCGGCGGCGAACGCCGAGGTTACGGCGCCAGCCGCCACCGAAGTGGCGACCGACGAGACATCAGGAGATGAATGATGCCGAAAATGAAAACCTCCAAGACCGCAGCCAAGCGGTTCAAGAAGACCGGTACGGGCAAGCTCCGTCGCGAACAGGCCATGCGTCAGCACCTGTTCGAGAAGAAGTCGTCCACGCGCACCCGTCGCCTCGAAGGCGACCGTGCGGTGCACTCGACCGACCTGCCCAAGATCAAGCGTCTGCTCGCAGAGCGCTGAACCGAAGTACGTAGAGAAGGAGAAACACCATGGCACGCGTCAAGCGCGGTGTGGCAGCTAAGAAGCGCCACAAGAAGGTCCTCAAACAGGCCAAAGGGTATTACGGCAACAAGAGCCGTTCATTCCGGGCAGCCAACGAGCAGTTGCTCCACAGCGGTCAGTACGCGTTCCGTGACCGGCGCGCGAAGAAGGGCGAATTCCGTCGTCTGTGGATCCAGCGCATCAATGCTGCGTGCCGTTTGAACGACATGAGCTACAGCCGGTTCATCGCAGGTCTGAATGCGGCCGAGATCGAAGTCGATCGAAAGATCCTCGCCGACCTTGCGGTCACCGATGCAGCGGCGTTCTCGGCGCTCGTGGCGCAGGCGAAGGCTGCTCTCTGAGAGAACAGCTTGCCTTCACCAACTCGAAGGTCCAACGACTACGGCGCCTCTTGGGGCGCCGTAGTTCGCGTACCGACGAAGGTGCGTTCGTCGTGGAAGGCGCCCTCCTGATCGCTGAAGCGGTCTCGGCAGGATGGGTGATCGAAGGCGAATATGTTGCACCGGGAGCGACCCCGGTGTCCGCTGCGCCGGTCTTCGAGTTCGCCGACGGCGTCCTCGAGCGCGTCGCCTCGACCGAGCGACCCCAACCCAACATCGCTGTCGTCGCCCTGCCGGCCGAGCCCACCATGTGGCGCACAGCGCAGTTCGTCGTCGTGGCTGATGCGTTGGCGGATCCCGGCAATCTTGGCACCATCTTGCGCTCCAGCGAAGCCGCCGGGGTCGACGCATTGGTGTTGACCCCAGGCTCGGTCGATCCGTTCAACCCGAAGGTGGTTCGCTCCTCAGCGGGGGCGATCTTCCATCTGCCGGTGATCACCGCAACATTCGCCGAGGTGCGGGCCGCCGGGTTCCGGCTGATCGGTTCCTCATCGCACCTTGGCGATCAACACACCCAAGCCGACTGGCTCGGGCGCGTGGCGCTCGTGATGGGGAACGAAGCCCACGGTCTGCCCGACGACGCCCCGATGGACGACTGGGTGCGCATCCAACATTGCGGTCGCGCCGAAAGCCTGAACGTGGCGATGGCAGCAACCTTGCTGGTGTTCGAAGCTGCCCGTCACCGCGCCTAGTGACTCGGCCTCGGCCTCATGCGATCCAGATGATGGCCAGCACCGGGATCGCCAGAGCGGCCAACAGGATTGCGCCGAGACCCATTCCGAACAGCATGGGAAGTGAGGTGATTCGGGCGATGGTCGGAGCGAGTCTCGTGAGATCTTTGAACATGTTCGGAAGGCTGTTGATCGTTTGATACTGCTGGCGATACGCACCGACCCGAGCAACCACACCGCCTTCTATGGGCTGACCAGCGCCGGCAAACGTCTCGCCGGTGGACTGGTACACGTCGACCATCCGCCCGGCGAGCACTTTCAGGTCGCCGACCAGTTCGTTCCCGTGCTTCAACACGGCCTTGAGTCGGAAACTGGTGACAACGGGTGCAACGACCGCCGCAATCATCAAGGCGGCGAGAAGACCGAGCACCACCCACTGCTCGAGTCCACTCAGCGCAGCCAACGTGAGCAACAGCGCTACGCCGACGATGACCGCACCAATGATGGCGATGGTTCGAGTGATCGAACTTGCCAGCAACGTGAGACCGGTGATCGCGTTGAGGCCCTGTGTGACGAAGTTCTCGACGACATGGTTGAGCGCTGGCGAGTTCACGAACGCCTGTGCGGCTCCGGGAGCAAACACCTCAGCAGGATCGGGCTGCGGTTCCTCGTCTGGCATACCGCTTGTGTAGCACGTCCCAACCCCGTGTGTCAGGAGGTACGGAGCGATACCTCAGCCCGATCAGGCGACCATGACACGAGTGTCGGAGGTGTCGCCGACGTTTCCCTTCGGCCGTCCCAGCCGGTTCGCGCCGCTGACCCTCAGCGTGGTGTGCCACGCCTCAGCAAGCTTGCTCACTGCCAAGGCGAGTTCGTCGGGTGGGCGAGTCCATGGAATCCGCACGAAGCGATTGAGCCCACCTGATGCTGCGAACACAGGCCCGGGTGCCACGATGACCCCCAGCTGTTCAGCAATTGCAGCGAAATCCGTGGCAAGCGGCCGCGGCAGCTCGCACCACAGGCAGAGCCCGCCCTGAGGAAGCCTGAATGACCAATCCGGGAGCTCAGCCGCAACCGCCTCTGCCAGCGCTGCACGCTGCATGCGCAACCGGTCGCGCTGGTCGCCCACGATTCGATCGAAGTCGGCCAACACATGGGTCGTCACGAGCTGCTCGAACACTGGCACACCAAGGTCCAGCGCCAGACGCGCCTCGATGAGCGTCGGCACGAGGTGGAGCGGCGCTCGTATCCAGCCCACGCGCAACCCGCCCCAGACAGACTTGCTGACGCTGCCGACGGTGATCGCGGACGGTGAGTACGAGGCGAACGGCGCTGGCATGTCGCCGTCATCGAGTCGCAGGGCGTGATGTGCTTCGTCGATGATCACAGTGGTTTCGGCGGCACCAAACGCCTGGGCCAGCGCCGTCCGTTGGGTGTCGGTCATCAAGTGCCCGGTGGGGTTCTGAAATTCCGGCACCAGGTAGGCAAGGCTCGGGCGCTCGGTGACGACGATCTCCGACAGAGAATCGGTGTCCCAGCCGAAGTCGTCATGCGCCACCACGGGTGCTTCGACGAATCGAGCGCCGAGTCTGCGCAACACATTGGTTGCATTGGGATACACCGGGGTCTCCACCAGCACTCGGGAGCCTCGTGTCACGAACGCATGGGCAACGACGGCCACCGCAGAGAGAGCGCCGGGAGTGATGATGATCTGATCAGGAGTGGTGGCGAGTCCGCGGGCCCCGAACGACCGGGCTACGGCGACCTGCAAGGCGGGGAGCCCGCCTGGAAAGTAGCCGTGCCCGCCGAGGTACCCAGAAATCTCCGAGGCCGCCTTGCCGTAGGCGGAGGCGACGCCCGCTGCAGCCGAAGTGGCGGCGCAGTTGAGGTCGATCACGTTGCCATCAACCGGCGCCGGGGACAGGCGCCCCCCGGGCATGAGCGCCCGGTCGAGGGCCCGATCGATGTGCGCGGGCAGCGCCGAGAAGGTGCCAGAGCCATGACGGGCAACGGCGAAGCCGTCTTCTCGGAGCTGTACGTACGCAGCGCTGACGGTGGTTCGGGACACGCCCAGCAGGTCCGACAACTCGCGTTCGCTCGGAAGCTTGACACCTTGTGCCAGCCGCCCGTCTCCGATCAGCAACTGAATCGCTGCAGCAAGTCCGACATATGCAGGATCGCGGTCGAATCCTTGGACCAGACCAACGAGTCGAATTGCGGAAATGGACTGGCGCACGCAGTCCACTATCTCAGAAGTGGCCCTTGCAAACAAGACCACTTTTCGTCACACTGCACCTCGTGCAACACGAATCCCTGGCCGCCGGAACCGAACGACCGGCGCACAACAAGCCTGTCGTTGCCGCACTGACAGATCTTGGCTTTCGGGCGCAGCTGCGCACTGGTCGACTGGGTCGACGGTTGCCGCAGTTGTTCATCGGACTCGTGGTGTTCGGGTTGTCGATCGCACTGATGGTTGAGAGCGACCTCGGGGCGGCACCGTGGGATGTGTTCCACACCGGCGTGGCGAACTTGGTGCCGCTGAGCATCGGACAGGTCACCATCGCGGTCAGCTTCGTGATCCTGTCGCTCTGGCTGGTCCTGGGGGAACGGATGGGTATTGGCACGATCGGCAATGCCCTCATCGTTGGAGCGTCAGCAGACGTGTTCCTTGCGCTCGTCGACACGCCGAACAACTTCGTTGTCCGGGCGACCATGTTGCTCGTTGGCATCATCGTGAACGCCTTCGCCACCGCGGTCTATGTGGGTGCCCAACTCGGGCGCGGACCGCGCGACGGTCTGATGACCGGCATCGCACGACGCACCGGATGGTCGATTCGAGCTGTTCGCACCGCGCTGGAGCTGATTGTCATCGCAGGCGGCTTGGCGCTCGGGGGAGTTGCCGGAGTCGGAACGATTGCGTTCGCGATGTTGATCGGACCGCTGGCACAATGGTTGATTCCCAAGTTTGCCGTGGAACTGACGCCGGAGACGAACAGTCCGGGCGGTCGCGACGTCGACAGCGGGGTTGCTCCCGTCATCGCCTGACAGAATCATGGCAACCACCTGATCTGGTTACACGCGTGTCATTTGATGCGGTAGGCTCCTGCGAGCCATGACGATCGATGTCTCCACTCCTGTGTACGAGGGCCCCTTCGACCTGTTGCTGCACCTGATCTTGAAAGAACAGGTCGACATCTACGAAGTCGACCTGTCGAGAATCGTCGATGCCTATCTCGGCGAGATGGATCGTATTCAGGCGCTCGACCTCGACGTCGCGACCGAGTTTCTGCTGATCGCGGCAACGCTGGTAGAACTCAAGACGCGTCGCTTGCTCCCTGGTACCGCCGACGACGATCTCGACGAAGAGTTCGCCATGTGGGAAGAGCGAGATTTGTTGCTCGCTCGACTCATCGAATGCAAGACGTTCAAAGACGTCGCCCAGGTGTTCAGTCGCCTGGCCGACGATGCGGACTTGTCGTTTCCCCGAACCGTCGGCCCCGACGAACGATTTTCCAGCCTCATGCCGGATCTGTTGGAAGGGACCAGCCTGCGGAGGTTCCAGAGCGCGGCGATCCGTGCGCTCACACCTCGACCCGAGCCGACCGTCGACCTGTTCCACGTCAACCCGATCCGGTTCACGGTGGCAGAAGCGGTAGCAGAACTCTGCGACGAACTGCCTCGCATCGGTCACATATCCTTCCGTCGCCTCACCGCTGACCTCGCCGAACGGTTGGAAGTCATCGTGCAGTTTCTTGCGGTACTCGAACTTTTCAAGCAGGGCTTGGTGGAAATCGATCAAACCGAACGGTTCGGCGACATCGACATCCTGTGGACCGGCGGTGCCGACGTCGACCCGTCGAGCGTGCTCGTCGACGCCTACGAAGGCTGACCGGAGTCCGGGCCCTGGCGGGCCGTTAACCTCGTGGCACCATGACCGACGAGATGCACGACAAGGTAGACGATCAGGTCGACGATCAGATCGCCGAGTTCAAGCGGGCCATCGAAGCCGTCATCCTCGTTGCCCACGATCCGGTCCCTCCTGATCTGTTGGCGCAACTGATCGAACAACCCATCGTCCTCGTGGAGCAATGGTGCGAAGAGCTGCGAGACGAATACGCAGCGCAACGACGCGGATTCGAGCTACGGCGTGTGGCGGGCGGGTTCCGCTACCAAACCCACCACGACCAAACCCCGTACGTCGAGCGGTTCGTGCTGCACGATCAAAAGGCTCGGCTGTCTGGCGCAGCCCTAGAGACCCTTGCGATCATCGCTTACAAGCAGCCGATCTCGCGGGCCCAAGTAGCGTCGATTCGGGGTGTCGACCCGGACGGCGTCATTCGAACGCTGCAAGCGCGCGGTTACATCGATGAAGTGGCACGCGACCACGGCCCCGGCCAGGCGGTGCTCTTCGGTACCACCGCGCTGTTCCTCGAAAAGCTTGGCATCGACACCGTCGACGATCTGCCCCCCATTGCAGAGTTCATTCCGTCGGCAGACATCGTCGAGGCCCTCGAACACGGGTTACGTGTGAGCCCGGTCGACGAGGCACCGTCGTTCGGTAGCTTCAGTCCGGAGGGCGACCGTGAGCCCGGGCACTGACGAGTTTGGTCTGGAGCCGCCCCTGTGGGAACAGTGGGCCGAGCAGCGCAAACGACTACCTGGCGGCGAGCGACTGCAGAAAGTCCTGGCCTCCACCGGTTGGGGGAGTCGTCGCACCTGCGAAGACCTCATCGCCGAAGGCCGAGTCACCGTTAACGGTGTGATTGCCGAACTCGGCCGTCGCGTCGACCCGGCAACGGATCTGGTCGCAGTGGATGGCGCTCCGGTCGGAGTGAAACCGGGCTTGGTCTACTACCTGCTCAACAAGCCGGCCGGCGTGGTCACCACGGCGAAAGACACGCACGATCGGCGCACGGTGGTGGAACTGGTTCCCTCCGAACCACGGGTGTTTCCGGTCGGGAGGCTCGACAGGGAGACAGAGGGTCTGCTGCTGCTCACGAACGACGGGGAGTTGGCCCACCGCATCACCCACCCGAGCCACGGGGTCGAAAAGGAGTACCTCGCCCACGTGCAAGGCCACGTCAGCCAGGGTTCGTTGCGAAAACTGCGTGACGGTATCGAACTCGAAGACGGCATGACGTCGCCCGCAGACGCTTCCCAACCGAGTCCGGGCGTCCTCCGCATCACAATTCACGAAGGCCGCAATCGACAGGTTCGGCGCATGTGCGACGCCATCGGGCATCCGGTGCTGCGGCTGGTGCGCACCCGAGTTGGGCCGTTGTTCGATCGTTCTCTGCGTCCGGGCGACTGGCGTGAACTGTCAACGGGCGAGCGCAAGGCGTTGATCGAAGCCGTCGCCGACGAACCACGCCGGTACGATCGATCGACGTGACCGACCAGATCGCCAACGTGCGCATTGCGAACGTCATCGGGCTCGGACTCATCGGAGGCTCTGTTGCCCTCGGGCTGAAAGCAAAGGGATGGATCGTTCACGGCGACGATTTCCATGCAGCCACCGTTGACCGTGCGAAGACTCTCCACGCCATCGATGTCGCAGGTTTGCATCCCTGTGCCGACGTGACGTTCGTGGCGGTGCCGGTGATGGCCGTGGCCGACCAGGTCAAGCGTGCACTCTCTGAGACCAGCGGTGCCGTCACCGATGTTGGTTCGGTCAAGGCCGCCGTCTGCGCAGCGCTCGACGATGCCCGATTCATCGGCGGTCACCCCATGGCGGGTAGCGAACTCGATGGCCTCGACGGCGCCGACGGCGACATGTTCAGTGGTGCGGTCTGGGTCTTGACCCCGGTGCCCAGCACGAGCGATGCAACGCTGTCGCTGGTGTCGTCCGTCGTACGCGAACTCGGCGCCGAAGCGGTTGCGCTCAGTCCCGACCGGCACGACCAGTTGGTGGCAGTGGTCAGCCACGTGCCGCATCTCGCTGCAGCCACCCTGATGCAGTTGGCGTCGGACCGGGCGGAAGAGCACGCAGCGTTGCTGCGCCTCGCCGCCGGCGGATTCCGTGACATGACCCGTATCGCCAGCGGGCACCCGAGCATCTGGCTAGACATCTGCGCCGAGAACCGATCCGCCATCGTGGCAGGGCTCGATGGCCTCATTCAGCGCCTCGATCACATTCGCACCGTCGTTGACGAAGGCAACCGCACGGGTTTGGAGCGTTTGCTCACCGATGCTCGCGATGCACGCACCAACCTGCCCGGCCGAGTGGTTCATCCAGAAGCGCTTGCCGAGGTTCGGATCCCGATCCCAGACCGTGCCGGAGCGGCCGCCGAAGTGTTCACCCTGGCTGCAGAACTGAGTGTAAACATCGCCAACTTCGAAGTGGTTCACATGGCGGAGAGCAACCGCGGTGTCGCCGTTGTTCTCGTCGATGCAGCAACGAGCGAGCTCTTCCGCGGTGGTCTGCTGGCTCGCGGGTTCAAACCGGCTGTCACGCCGCTGGTGTGAGTGCAGGTCCTATGAGCGCTGGGCCTCCCGATGTTCTCACCGTCGTGCCGTTCGGCTCGTCGGTGAATGCCACCGTGCACATCGCCGGATCGAAATCGATCGCGAATCGGGCCTTGATCTGCGCCGCACTCGCAGACGGCACGTCGATCGTGCGCAATCTGCCCAGCGGAGACGACACCGTTGCCATGTTGTCGTGCCTCGAGGACCTTGGCGTGCGATCGATGGTGGCCAACGCGAACACTGCATCCGAGATCGGTACTGCCGGTGGCACGGTCACTGTGGACGGACGACCGATTCTCAGTCCTGAGCCAGGCGCCCGGCTGTTCGCAGGGCTCGCTGGCACTACCTCGCGATTTGTCGCGGCGGTTGCGGCGCTCGCCAACGTGCCGCTGGTGATCGACGGCCACGGCCCATTGCGCCGGCGGCCGTTCGGCCCGCTCTTCGATGCGCTGCGTCAGATGGGCGTCGACGTGATCACCGGCGAGCGTGCTGGCGGACTACCGGTCACCGTGATCGGCCCGCCGACGCGCGGGCTGGTTCGTATCCCGGGTGACGTGTCCAGCCAGTTCGTCACTGCCCTCATGCTGATCGGGCCCTACGTCGAAGGTGGCCTCCGGATAGAACTGACGACCTCGCTGGTGTCGCGTCCGTACGTGGAACTCACGAAGTCCACCATGGCAGCGTTCGGGTTCACTGACGTCGAGGTGGGTGAACGACACATCGAGGTTGGTGCCGGCGTCTACCAACCCACCGATCTTTTCGTCGAGCCCGATGCATCGTCGGCCAGCTACCCGCTCGCAGTCGCGGCAGTGGTGGGGGGGACCGTCACCATTCCAGGGCTTGGGCGCCGGGCGCTGCACGGCGATGCCCGTTTCGCCGACGTGATGGCCGACATGGGCTGTGCGGTCCGACGTGATGACGTGTCGGTCACCTTGAGCCGAGATCCGGTCGCTGCGCTCCGGGGCGTCCGAATCGACATGGCCGACATATCCGACCTCGTCCCCACCTTGGCCGTGGTCGCTGCGTGCGCCTCGACTCCCACCACCATTTCGGGGGTTGGATTCATCCGGAACAAAGAGAGCGACCGGCTGGGAGACCTCTCGGCAGAACTTCGCAGAGCTGGAGTGTCGATCGATGAACTCGAAGACGGACTTCACATCCGGCCGTCGCTCGCCACGTTGCGTCCAGCACGACTGGCGACCCACCACGACCATCGTCTCGCCATGGCGTTCGGCGTGCTGGGCACACTCGTTGCCGGCATCGAAGTGGAGTCGCCGGCAGTGGTGTCGAAGAGTTGGCCCGAGTTCTGGACGGTGCTCGAGGAACTTCGCCGATGACCAACGGCCCACGCGCACTGTCACCTAGCGTCGTCATCGCCGCGTTCGACTTCGACGGCACCCTCACTCGGTCCGATTCGGTGGTGCCGTTTCTGCGCCGCTTTCTGTGGCGCTGGCCCGCACTGGTTGGAATCGTGCGATGCGCGCCTGCTGGTGTGGTGGCCTTGGCCCGTCGCGATCGCAACTCGCTCCGGCTGGCCGCCACGTCAGCGCTCTTGCGTGGCGTGCCTGCCATCGCCGTCGAGCAGCAGGCTGCCTCGTTCGCATCGGAGATCATTTCCTCTCGTTTGCGACCCGACACCACTGCGCGTATGCGTTGGCACCTGGCACAGGGTCATCGTGTCGTGGTCGTGTCTGCCTCGTACGACTCCTACCTGCTCCCCGTGGCCCAGCACGTCGGAGCAGAAGCCGTGTTGTCCACCCAACTCGAGATCGACGACAGCGGACACTGCACCGGTGGACTGATAGGTGAAAACTGTCGGGGTCCGGAAAAGGTGGCCCGCCTGAACGAGTGGCTGAATTCTCGAGATCTGGACCGAGCTGGCGTCACCGTCTGGGCGTACGGCGATTCGAACGGTGACCGTGAACTGCTGGCCGACGCTGACCATCCCGTCTGGGTGCAGGCCTCGCTCGGTAACCTTTCGGCGTCTCCGCAAGATGGCGACCAGTCCGCTCCATGAACGCCATCCTTCGTACCGCTCGGCCCAAACAGTGGCTCAAGAACGTCCTCGTCTTTGCCGCACCGGGTGCGGCCGGGGTGCTCAACGAGCCGGAAGCGCTCGGAAAGACGTTGCTCGGCTTCGTGGCGCTGTGTCTGGCGGCGAGTGGCATCTACTTCTGGAACGACGTGCTCGACATCGAGTCCGACCGTGAGCACCCGACCAAGTGCAATCGGCCCATTGCTGCTGGCCAACTGGGCACCGGCGTTGCACTGATCATCGGCTCGGTGCTGCCGATCGTAGCGCTCCTGCTCGTTTCGTTGACCGGCGAATGGAAGGCGGTTGCGGCTGTTGCTGCCTACATCGCCGTCACGTTGACCTATAGCGCGATTTGGAAACACGTCGCCGTGATCGACCTCATTGCCATTTCGGCGGGGTTCGTGTTGCGCGCCATCACTGGGGCTGCGGTCACCGACGTGCCGGTGTCGAGCTGGTTCATCTTGGTCACCACGTTCGGCTCATTGTTCATCGTCACCGGCAAGCGGTTTGCGGAGTCTCGTGAACTTGGCGATGGCGCCGGCAAGCTGCGCGCAACACTCGAGGCGTACAGCGAGGGATACCTTCGCTTCGTTCTGGCAGTCACTTGTGGCGGGGCACTGCTGAGCTACTGCATGTGGGCGTTCGAAACGAAAGAGTTGTCGGGCACCGATCTGCCGTTGTACGAGCTGTCGATCGTGCCGATAGTGGCTGCGTTCTTGAGGTATGCGCTCGTCCTCGAGCAAGGTCATGGGTCTGCACCCGAAGAGGTGTTTGCGTCTGACCGGGTGCTGCAAGTTCTCGGCCTACTCTGGGTCGTCGTCTTCGCATTGGCGGTATACACGTGACAGAAATGAACGCATCTCGAGCATGGGAGACCGTTGCACAAGTCGACGGTTGGATGACCCGTGGCCAGTCCGACCAGCTGTATGCCGCTGCAGCTCGCTGTGGCCCCGACGGCCAGATTGTCGAGATCGGCAGCTTTCAAGGTCGGTCGACAGTGGTGCTAGCACTCGGCGCTCCGCTTGGGGCGCGTGTCATTGCGATCGACCCGCACGCCGGCAACGATCGCGGCCCTCAGGAAATCAGCGGTTTCGTCGATGCCGCGAACGCCGATCACGACGCGTTCAACACCAATCTCGCTGCCGCAGGCGTGTCGGATCGGGTGACGCACATTCGTGAGTTCTCCGACAAAGCGCTCGATCTGGTGCATGGACAGGTCGACGTGCTGTACATCGATGGCGCCCACCGATACGGCCCAGCCCGCGCCGACATCGCTGCGTGGGGGGACCGAGTTGCCCCTGGCGGCACGATGCTCATCCACGACTCCTTCTCATCGATCGGCGTCACGCTGGCAATTCTCCGCGAGCTCGCCGTTGGCTCCAAGTTCAGGTACGTCGGCAGGTCGCGGTCCCAAACCGTGTACGTGGCAGACCTGGACCGCGAGCGCGCCGCCAATGCGTTACGCCAAATGGCGCAGTTGCCTTGGTTCGTGAAAAATGTGCTGCTCAAGGCCGCACTCACCGCCGGCCTCGGCAAAGTACTGCGGCGCTTCGGCAAGCCGGTTCCCGACTGGCCCTACTGATGTCTGGCGCCGACCTGGTTGGTTGGGGGAACAACGGCGGGGCCGTAGGGGAGTTGTTGCTTGCCGGCGAACGGGGGCTCGCTGCAGCCATCACCGGCGCAAACGAGCGCGGCGTGATCATGCGGGGTCTGGGGCGTTCATACGGTGACTCAGCACAGAACTCGGGCGGTCGCACGGTTCGCCTGCAGTCTGACCCAGCGTCGATCACGATCGATGCAGGGTCGCAAGCAGTGACGTGCGGCGCTGGAGTGAGCGTCGACGAACTGCTCAACGTCATCGTGCCGCAGGGCTACTTCGTCCCGGTCACAGCGGGCACCCGATTCATCACCATCGGCGGAGCGATCGCCAGCGACATCCATGGCAAGAACCATCATCGCGATGGTTCGTTCGGCAGCCATGTCACCAACATCGAACTCATGCTGGGCGACGGTTCGGTGGTGCACGTGGGGCCGGAACCCGGCCCTGGCAACGACCACGAACTGTTCTGGGCAACCGTCGGTGGAATGGGACTCACCGGTGCGATGCTCGCAGCAACCTTCAGGGTGATTCCCATCGAGACCAGCCTGATGTCGGTGCACACACGACGCGTGGACAACCTCGACGAACTCATGTCGCGGATGGCCGCCAGCGATGACGGTGTGCAGTACTCGGTGGCGTGGATCGATCTCCTGGCACAGGGCGCAAAACTGGGCCGTGGAGTGTTGACCAACGGTGAACATGCACGCTTCGATCAACTCACGTCGAAGCATGCTGCGCGCCCACTTGCCTACTCGGAGCGGGTTGCGGCAACACTTCCGCCCCTGGTGCCATCACCGGGAGTGATCAACCGCCTTTCGGTCGCCGCATTCAACGAGTTGTGGTTTCGCAAGGCGCCGCTCGTGCGCCACGACGAGTTGCAGACCATCGCTACCTACTTCCATCCGCTCGACATGGTCGGCCGATGGAACCGTGTGTACGGCCGCCGCGGGCTCTTGCAGTACCAGTTCGTCGTGCCGTATGGCGCCGAAGACACGTTGCGACGTGTCATGGAATGCATCTCGGCTGCATCATTGCCAAGCTTTCTCACCGTGCTGAAGCGCTTCGGGCCGGGCAACCGGGCGCCACTGAGTTTTCCCACCGCTGGGTGGACCCTCGCCATCGACGTGCCGGCCGGCCACTCGCAGCTTCCATCGGTGCTGGTTGAACTCGACGCGTTGGTGCTCGAAGCGGGCGGGCGGCACTACCTCGCGAAGGATTTCCACACCAGCCCTGACGCGATTCGGCGCGGGTACCCTCGTCTTGCCGAATGGCAAGCGATTCAACGGCGCGTCGACCCAGAGCGACGTTGGGCAAGCGACCAGAGCCGGCGACTGCAGCTCGTCGATCCCAGCTGACTCGGCAACGGCCCTGTCTCACTACTCACGATCGAACACGATCGATCACACGGAGAACTCATGAACAACGCGCTCAAACAACCGCAAACGATCGTCGTCCTTGGCGGAACCAGCGACATCGGCCGTGCCATTGCGTCCCAACTACTCAGCCCGTCCACCACCTCTGTCGTGCTTGCATGCCGCGCGACCGCTGGCGTCGACACCACCCCGTTCGAACGCGACGGCGTCACCGTTCTGGTTGTTGAATTCGATGCGGCCGACACGGAGACGCATCAAGGATTCGTCGATGAACTCGTCAACTCGATCGGGGACATCGACGTCGCCATAGCGGCATTCGGTGTGCTCGGATCGCAGGACGAGTTCGGTACCGACCCATCAGCTGCGGCGGCAGCGGTTCAGGTGAACTACACCGGAGCGGTCAGCATCTGTCTGACGCTGGCAGCACGAATGCGGAGGCAGCAGCACGGCCACATCGTCGTGCTGTCGAGCGTCGCAGGCGAGCGGGCGCGGGCCTCGAACTTCGTCTACGGATCTTCGAAGGCGGGAGTCGATGCGTTCGCCCAGGGACTCGGCGATTCCCTCGCCGGTACCGGAGTACACGTCACCGTCGTGCGGCCAGGTTTCGTGCACTCGAAGATGACCGAAGGTCTCGCACCGGCACCGTTCGCAACGACTCCGGAAGAGGTCGCGCAACTGACAGTGAAGGGCATGCGGGCCGGCCGTCATACCGTGTGGGCACCGGGACTTCTGCGCTACGTCTTCATGACCTTGAGGCATGTTCCTCGACCAATCTTCAGACGTCTGCCCCTCGGTTGAGAACCACGACCATCCGATGACCATCCGATGACAGATCACCCGGCCGAACGCATGGCCGATCACACCGCCGTGACACCTGCTGAGCGAATGGACGAGCTGGTCGCCGATCTCATCGATCAGGGGATTCGGCGGATCCATGTGCTGGCGTGGCGCGACCTCGACGATGTGGACGCGGGCGGATCTGAGTTGCATGCCGACCACTTCATGCGTCGGTGGGCAGATCGAGGCCTCGACGTTCTCCACCGAACATCGGCGGCAGCCGGGCTGCCCGCAAACGCCACCCGCCACGGCTACTCCGTGGTCCGACGCGGCAGCCGATTCGACGTCTTTCCCAGAACCATCGTGTCGGAGCTCGCCAGGCGGATGGGCACGTTCGATGCGCTCGTGGAGATTTGGAATGGTGTGCCCTGGATGTCACCACTGTGGTGTCGCAAACCGCGGCTGCTCCTGTTGCACCACGTTCATGGGCCGATGTGGAATCAGGTGCTACCTGGGCCGCTCGCCACTGGCGGCAGGCTGCTGGAATCACGAATTGCTCCACCGATCTATCGGCGCGGACTGACGGTCACGCCGAGTGAGGCGACACGCGAGGAACTCCTCGAACTGGGTTTTCTGCCGGACCGGGTCTTGGCATTTCCGAACGGCGTCGACGATCATTTCGTTCCCGGCGGGCAGAAGACCCCGTATCCGTCGATGGTGGCCGTGGGCCGACTGGCCCCAGTCAAGAGGTTCGAGTTGGTGATCGATGCGGCCGTAGGCGCCCGCCGAGCACTTCCCGACTTACGACTCACCATCGTTGGTGACGGCCCGCTGCGAAGCGAGTTGCAACGGCGCATCGACGCGGCCGGTGCTACCGACTGGATCACGCTTGCAGGCCACGTCCATCGAGACGAACTCGTTTCCCACTATCAGCAATCGTGGCTCGTTGCCAGTGGTTCGCTGGCGGAGGGTTGGGGGCTGAGTCTCACCGAGGGGGCAGCATGTGGGACGCCGTGTGTTGCCACCGACATCCGTGGCCATCGCAGCAGTGTGGTGGCCGGTTCCACTGGGGTGCTCGTTGCACCAGAGTTGCTCGGCGTCACCATGGCTGATCTGCTGACCGATCACCGCCTTCGAGAGACCCTCGGCGAAGCAGCATTGCGGCGCGCCAACACCCTCACGTGGGACGCGTCTGCACTCGGAATGACCACTGCGCTCCACCGCGTGGTCGCAGAGCAACGGCTGCGCGGCTGACCAGCCCGATAGCGTTGCGACCCGTGCGTCCCATCGTCGTGCTGCCCACCTATAACGAGCGCGACAACCTCGACGCCCTGCTGCGTGCCATCCGTGCTGCGCACGACACGATCGAGGTGTTGATCGTCGACGACAGCAGCCCGGACGGAACGGCCGACCTTGCTCGCTCGCTCGGAGATGAGCTCGGAGGCGTCATCGTGATGGTACGGGCCGACAAGAGCGGCCTCGGCTCGGCCTACCGCGCTGGGTTCAGCAAGGTGTTGGCCGACGGCTACGACGTCATCGTGTCAATGGACGGTGATCTGTCGCACGATCCCAGTGTCATCCCGGTCATGCTCGAGCGCATCTCGGGTGGGGCGTCAGTGGTGATCGGCTCGCGTTATGTCGACGGGGGAGGGACCCCGGATTGGCCGTACCGCCGCCGCTTTCTATCGAAGTGGGGCAACGCGTACACCCGGGCCGTGTTGCGCCTCGAGCCCCACGATTGCACCTCCGGTTTTCGTGCCTACACCGCACCAGCATTGGCTGCGATCGAACCGCACAACACGTCGGCCGAGGGTTACGCCTTCCTCACCGAACTCGTGTGGCGCCTCAAGCGCGAAGACATCGTCGTGGAAGAGACGCCGATCATCTTCCGCCAACGCGTGCATGGTAGGTCGAAGATGTCGCTGCGCATCATCGTCGAATCGATGCTGCGGGTCACGCGATGGGCAGTCGATGACCTGCTTGCGCGACGATCTCGCACGGCCGATTGACAGGGGGAGTGATGCCGCGGGTTGGGGTCCCATGCACACAGCATCGGTTGGTGCTCGCGCTCCTTGCGGCGATGGCGTACGTGCCGGCCCTGCTGTCCTCACCTGGCCGCATGCCCGCGGACACCAAGCTGTACCTGTACCTCGACCCGGCCCGACTCACCCGGCTCGCCACGTCATCGTGGGATCCGAGCCAGTTCGGCGGCTGGTTCCCGCATCAGACCACCACCTATTTCTGGCCTGCCGGTCCGTGGTACATGCTGTTCGACGGCCTTGGGGTTCCCGACTGGATAGCTCACCGACTGTTCATTGGAACCGTGCTGTTCCTGGCGGGGTGGGGCGTGCTGCGTCTCGGCGAACTGCTGGGCCTCTCACTCCACGCTGCGCTCCTTGCCGCGGGCATCTATCAATGGTCCACGTACGTGCTGCCGTACATCAGCCGCACGTCGTTGATGTTGTTGCCGTGGGCGTCGCTCGGCTGGCTCACGGTGTTCACCATTCGCGCCATGCGCGATCCGGGTTGGCGAGCACCGGCGTTGTTCGGGTTGGTGATCTTTTCGGTGGCCCACGTCAACCCAACTGCGTTCTTGATGATCGTGCCTGGCCCGGTCATCTGGGTGATCGGGGAGTTGGCCGCCCAGAGGCTCGCAGTTCGGAACGCAGTGTTCGGCTCGCTCCGGCTGCTCGCCGTGAGCATTTCGGTGTCGCTGTGGTGGGTGTTGATGCTGGGTGTGCAATCGCGGTACGGCGCAGACGTTCTGGCGTACTCCGAGACCCTCGAATCGGTGTCGTTCACCGCCACCAGCACCGAGGTGGTCCGCGGGTTGGGGTATTGGCTCTTCTACATCCGCGACGCGTTTGCGCCTGCCACCGCGTCTTCGGTGGCATATCAAGAGAACCCGCTCGTCATGGTCGCCGGCTACGCGTTGGTGTGCCTCGGGACGTTCGGTTTCGTCGTCTCTCGGTGGCGACATCGTTGGTATGCCGCTGCACTGTTCGCCAGTGGAGCGTTTCTGGCGATCGGCGTCCATCCGTTCGACGATCCATCCCCGCTGATGCGCTTCGTCCGGGACGGCAGCCTTGCGCTCGCACTCCGCAGCAGTACTCGTGCACTGCCTCTCATGATTCTCGGTGTTGCGCTCGGCATTGCGATGCTGGCAGACGGGTTCAGCGCTCGCCCACGCCTCAGAACGGGGGTGTTTGCCGTGGCCACCGTCGTGGTCGTGGCGAATCTTCCGTCCTTCTGGCAAGCAGAACTCGTGGATGCAGCGTTGGAACGCGACCAAGACCTGCCGGATGCGTGGGTCGATGCGGCTGCGGACCTCCGAGTCGACGAAGCCGATACCCGGGTGCTCCAGTTTCCCGGCGCCGAGTTCGGCGCATATCGCTGGGGGTACACGGTCGACCCGCCGCTGCCGTTCATCACCGACAAGCCAGTGCTCACGCGCGATCTGCTACCGCTCGGTAGCCCCGGGGTGATGGACCTGCTGTACGCGCTCGACAACCGGGTGCAAACGAGTTCACTCGAACCCGAGTCGCTCGCACCAGTGAGCCGTTTGCTCGGTGCGGACCAGATCTGGATCAGCACGGACCAAGCGTTCGACCGCTTTCGAACGCCGCGCCCCACAGAACTCGTGGCCTCCGTGGGCGAACCGATGACCGGTTTGAGCGACACGGTTGGATACGGGGATCCTGTAGTGAACACCCCGGTGGTACCGGTGATCGACGAATACATGCTTGGCGTCGACTCCAACGTGGCGTTGCCGCCGGTACTGCTACGGGATGTGGAAAACGCCATGTCTGCGGGTCGCCTGTCGACCGACGTCGTCAGTCTCGACGGCAGCGGAGATGGCATCGTCGACGCTGCCGGCGCAGGACTTCTCGATGGTGATGAAGCCGTGCTGTTTGCCGCTGAGGTGGTGTCGGCCGACGGAACGTTCGGCGATGTTCCCGTGGCTGGTACCCCTGCCCGGTTCATCGTCACCGACTCGCATCGCGATCGTGCCGAGCAATGGCGCAGCTCTCAGGATTCGGTCGGAATGACCGAGTCCGGCGGGCCCGGATTCGACCTCACGGGCGAGCGCGACCACACCCATCAGCCCCTGCCGCGCGCCGGCGACGAGAACCCGGCGGCCCAGACGATCGCCACGCTCGACAGCGAACTCGTCGTTCGGGCCAGCAGCTACGGCGAACCGTTCGCGTTGCTCCCAGAGGCGCGTGCTGCCATGGCCGTAGATGGCGATCTCGCCACCGCATGGCAGGTCGGCACCAACGCAAGCCCCGTCGGCGAGTCCATCACCGTGTCGGGTGTGTCCGGCGGGCAACTCCGGCTGGTCCAAGTACAAGGCCGCGAGCGGCGGAATTGGATCACGACGGTCGTGGTGACCGCTGGCGCCGAAGCGACCACGGTGACGTTGGACGAGACCTCGCTCGGTGCACCCGGGCAAACCATCACCGTTCCTGACAACGTTCCGGTCACAGTGAGGATCGACACGATCGACGAGCGGCCAGATCGTCCCGACACCGGCGATTATTGGGTCGGTTTCGCCGAGATCGGCCCGGTCGCCGACGAGATCGTGCGACCGCCCACACTCGTTCTCGATCAACTCACCGATGCCGATGACGTTGCCCTTGTGTTCCGTCGCGAGCGCACCGACCCCACCGACCGGTGGAGAAGCGACCCCGAATCTCGTCTCTTCCGACGGTTCGACCTGCCGGTCGCCGTTGACGGTGCCTGGTCGGTGCGCGTACGCCTCAATGCCCGAGCCAGCGATGCAGTGCTGAATCAACTCGACGGGACAACGGTCGGGCCGACCTCGGCTGACCGGCTGACGGGAGTCGCCGGCGCTCGTGCGACATCGGCGTTCGATGGCAACAGCGGTACAGCATGGACCTCGCCCTTCCATTCAGCGATCGGCAGTTCACTCACGGTGCCCCTCGACGACACGGTGGCAATCGATGGGTTCGATCTCGTGCAACCCGTGGACGGGCTCCACTCCACGATCAGCGAGATCAGCGTGCAGGTGGGACCCCTCGATCAGATCATTACTGTGCCACCGCCAGACGACGGTGGCCGAAGCCGTGTTGCGATACCACAAGCGATGGGCGCTGCCCTCGTTCTCACGGTGACCGACATCGTTCCGCTGATCGCCAACGACCGGCGGTACGGCGACCCAGCAACGCTGCCGGTGTCTCTCGTCGAGGTGGAAGGCCTGCCAACGGTCCTGCAGCGCATCGAAGTGGTCGATGAGTGCCGTACCGACTTGCTGTCGATCGACGATGTCGGCGTGCCGTTACTGGTCGACTCTCGGCAGCTCCTTTCGGGGGAGGCGGTGGACGCACAACTGTGTGCCGGTGTGCCTCCAACTCTCAGTGCCGGAGTGCACGATGTGGTCAGTGCCGCCGGTCGTTCCACCGGTATCGATGTCGACCTCGTGAGCTTCAGCGAGACCTCTGCGAATGCCGCAATCTCGTCGGAGATCGTGCAGCCAGCGGTCACGGTCTACTCGTCGTCGCTCACGTCGAAGCAGATGACGGTTGCGCCGTGCCCAGCCGGCTGCTGGCTGATCTTCGGCCAAGGGCACAGCGACGGCTGGGAGGCCCAGCTCGACGGATTGGCCCTCGGCACGTCCACGCCCATCTCGGGTGGGTTCAACGGTTGGTGGCTCGAGCCGTCGCTCGACGAGCGATCGGTCTATGCGTCCTTCGCCCCGCAGTCCACGGTTCGTCTCGGTCTGCTCGTTTCGCTGCTGTCGGTCGCTGCGTGTGTGGCCATCGTTGCGCTCTCGCACTGGCGCCGACGTGGTGTCGAGATCGAACCGCTGCCGGATACCGTCTCGCCGCTCACCTTCTCGGCGAGCCAGCTGTGGGCTCCCGTGAGCAGGCCTCGCGCTGTTGTGGACGCCGTGCTCCTCGTGGCCGCTTCAGCGGCGTTGATCGGCCTCGGTGTATTCGTGTACTCGTTGTTCGCAGCGCTCGCGCTCGTGGTGTCGCGGCGACCCCGGCTCGTGGCAATCGGCGGGATTGGGCTGCTCGCTGCACTCGGCCTCAACGTGGCCCGTCGCGAGTGGAGGTACGACTATGCCACGGGAGCCGGCTGGCCGTCTCGCTTCGGTGACCTCCATGAGATCACGGCATTTGCGATCATGTTGATTGCGGTGAGCGTCATGACGGGAAACAACGAAGAGATCCAGACCGACTTCGAGTCGCCCGAGCCTGATGACTCCGACACACCGGCGCTCGACGCCGCCGTCGCCCCCGGGTCAGCGGATCACGAGACGGTAGCGGCGTCATGAACGGAGCTCCAGCGGCTCGAATCGCGAATCTCGACGGGCTGCGCGCCGTGAGCATCACGCTCGTCTTCTTGTTCCACGCCCAAGTTCCTGGCTTCGGCGGGGGCTTCCTCGGCGTGTCGTTGTTCTTCACCCTGTCCGGTTACCTCCTTGGGCTCCGGCTCGCCGACCAACACCTCGGCCGGCCGATGATACAGCGGTATTGGATGGGCCGAATCCGGCGTCTACTGCCCTTGTCGTGGGTCGTCGTTGCAGTGGTCGTGGCAGTCGAAGTGGCGACCAATACCGCTGTCACCGACGCTTCTCGCAGACTGTGGATGACGGTGATCGGTGCGGCGAACTGGACCCAGCTCCTTGCCGACCAGAACTACGCATCACTGTTCGCCTCGCCGGACGCGCTGGTGCATTACTGGAGTCTCGCCATCGAACAGCAGGTGTACCTGCTCCTGCCGCTCATCTTGCTCGTGGTGTGGCGATTTGGCTCGTATCAGCGGCGGATCGCTGCAATCGCTGGTCTCGCCTGTGTGTCGTGGCTGCTCCCGATCGTCTTCGGCTGGTCGGTGGCACGCACCTACTACGGCACCGACACCCGCTCCGGAGAGATACTGATTGGTGTTGCACTGGCACTCACCCACCAATGGCACCGCCAGCAGGTCGCCCGCGAGGCAGACCTCCCGCGGCGACGCGCCAACCTGTTTGCAGGTGGGGCCATGGTGATGATGGTGGTCTTCGTCGTGCTCGCCACTCCGGGTAGCGAGGCAATTCGCAGCGGCCTGCTGCCGGCACAGGCGATGCTGTCGGTGGCGTTGGTTCACGTGGCCGTTCGCCGCCGAGATCTGTGGATGGGAATCTTGGAGACGCGTCCGTTCGTCTACATCGGCACGTTGAGCTATGCGATCTACCTGGTGCACTGGCCCTTGATCGTGCTGGTCGACCAACGCGGGTGGTCACGACCAATGATCGTCGTCGTGGTCGCAGTGGCTTCGGTTGCCATCAGCGCGTTGTTGGTTCGGCTCGTGGAGACACCGTTGCGAACCGGTCGTCGAGATCGAGTACTGGTGGTGTCGATGGGTGCTGCGGTGCTCGTGGTGCCCATACTGGCGGCAGTGGTGCCCACCAGCAGTACCTCCGCGTACCTCGAGCAGCTCGAGCGGGACGGGGCCGAACTCGATATCGCCGCGATCAAGGCAGACGCGGCGCCGCCTGCCACATCTGGCATCCCGACGCCGACTGGCCGAAGGAACGAGGTGGTGTTGGACGCAAGGACGCCAGACACCACCGTGGCGACGAGCGACTCGGGTGGTGCCACCGCCTCGACCGTTGCGCTGCAAGAACCTGACGACCCCGCTGAGCCTGGTGACCCCGTAGCAACGTCGTTGCCGGCAGCCGGCCTCACTCGTATTGGCTTCTTCGGTGATTCCATCGGGTTGTCGGTTGCGCTCGTCGCGGCAAAGCATCAGCTATCCGGTACGCAGTTCGTGTCGGAAACGACCATGCTGGGGTGTTCCATTTTGCCGGTTCCGCCCGAGGAGCGATGTGGTCCCACCATGGCCTTGTGGGACGAGTCCATTGCCTCCGACCCACTCGATCTTGCGATCGTTCTGAGCTGCCAGTGGGAGCTGATCGAACGGGACCTTCTGGGCGTCGGGCGGGCGACTATCGGCGACCCTGTGTTCGACGAAGCGTTGGCAGTGGCCGTGCGCAGCGCTGCCCAACGGCTACTCGACGGCGGAGTCGGGCGCATCGCATGGTTGAACTGCCCGGTGTTTTCGCAAACGGTCGGTTGGCCGCCAGAGCAGTACATGCAGGATTCGCGTGATCCTGCCCGTGTCACCCGTATGAACGAGATCCTGTCAGCCACGCTCGCGGAGTTCGGTGACCGAGCTGTCGTCATCGATCTTGCAACGTTGATGATCGACCACACCGAGGACGCGACCGTGAGACCCGACGGGGTGCACTTTGCGTACGACCAGACCACCGTGTTCACCGAATCTCTCGGCGAGATCCTGCAGCCGGCGCTCGGCACCTGATGGCCGTCGAACATATGACCCCGGAGGCACCTGCGGCGGGCGACCGCAACGCAGCCCACAAACCCGGGCGCGGTCGGATCGGCGGGCTCGACGGTCTTCGCGGGCTGGCAGTGGCAGGAGTACTGCTGTTTCACGACGACCTGCTCATCGGCGGCTTTCTCGGCGTAGACCTCTTCTTCGCATTGTCGGGATTCCTCATCACCGGGCTCCTCTTGGCGGAACACGGGTCGTCGGGGCGCATCGACCTCGTGTTGTTCTGGAAGCGACGCGCCCGTCGGCTGCTGCCGGCAGCGCTGCTGTTTCTGATCCTCATCACGCCGCTGATGTACGTGTTCGGCACGATCGCTCAAGTCGAGTCAGCGCGAGACGGTGTCGTCCCGGCGATGCTGTACGTGGCGAACTGGGCCCAGATAGCGGACAGTGCTCAATACTGGGCACTCTTCACCGATCCGTCGCCGCTCACACACCTGTGGAGCCTTGCGGTAGAGGAGCAGTTCTATGTGCTCTGGCCGTTGATCGCACTGTTGGTGTTGCGCGGCAAGCGAGCGCGGCTCCAACTCGGTGTCGTCACCGCCGTGGGCATCGTGGTGTCCTTTGTCGCCATGCTCGTGTTGTTCGACGCTGCCAGCCCGACCCGGGTGTACATGGGTACCGACACTCGAGCGGCGTCGATCTTGGTCGGTGCACTGGCCGCCGTCGTGTCGCTCGACCGACGGCTACAACAGCTCGCCACCCGCGTTCCATCAGTCGTTGCGGCGGGCCAACTGCTCCTCATCGGCGGCGTGGTCGCCATGTGGGCGACCATCGACGGCTCGTCGAGCACCGCTTTGTATCGAGGGCTGCTACTGCTCCATTCCTCTGCCTGCGCCGTACTCGCCGCATCGATCTGGATCACCGCTCGCACCCCGGTCATTCGCGGGCTGGAAGTTTCCCCGTTGCGATGGCTCGGCACCATCAGCTACGGCCTGTACCTGTGGCACTGGCCAGTGTTCATCATCATCGACGAAGCGTCCACGGGTTTCAGTCGCCCAGTGGTCAGCGTGCTGCGGTGGTCTGTGTCGCTCGCAATCGCAGCTGCGTCCTTCCGCTTCCTCGAAGCTCCGATTCGGTACGGACGACAGCTCGGCTCGGCCCGCAGCGGGCTCAGCGCGCTGGCCGCGGCGGCTGTGCTCGTGGTCGTGGCGGCGCAGGTGACACCTCGCCCCGCAACGGCCACCCTGTCGATCGAAGCAACCCGGATCACGCTGCCGGTCACGGCAAGCAGCGAACCAGATGTGAGATCTACCACCAGTGATGGCGCCGGAGGCGCGACCACGTCACCCGCAAACTCGTCACCGGTGACCACGTCCATGGTGGAGGGTCCGGTGGCTACCCTCGCCCCCTCGACGTCGACCCTCGACTCGGCACCAGATCGGCTCGAGCCCGACCCATCCGCACCGACTATTGGCTCGGTCGCCTGGCAGGGTGATTCGGTCGCGTTCGACTCGGCGCCCGGCGTCATCGCCGCGCTCTCCGCTTCTGGACCAACCGTCGTTGCGCAGACGTTCCTCGGGGTCGGTCTGGTCGATCACGACAACATCCATCCGATTGCTCTGTTCGTGGATCCGCTCGTTGCCACACCGCCCGATCTCGTGGTGTTCATGCTCTCCGGTTGGGATGGCGTCTTCGACGAATCCACCCAACAAACAGCGTTCGACAACTACGCAGATGCCTGGCGCAACCTCGGCACCACCCTGGTCGTTCTGGAACCGCCCCCGGTCGACCCGACGCGCCATGAGAACACCACCGACACCATGTTGGCCATCGCCCGCGCCCGGTCAGCGCAGTTTCCCGACGAGGTCGTCGTACTGAACTCCGACGAGCTGTGGGGGGAATTCGTCGCCGACATCGACGGGGACGGCCAACCCGAGCGCAAGCCCGACGGGGTTCACGTGTGCCCCACAGGAGCCGCTCTGCTGGGCTATTGGCTCACCACCGAGCTCGCCTCGCTTTTCAACGGCGTCACCGCCGCCGAACCGTCGCTCTGGGTGGGTGGCGACTGGGTGAACGACCCGCGTTACGACGACCCCCCAGGCGCCTGCCAGTGAGCACTTGAGCGGCATCGTCGCTGCGCCCGTGGTGATACCGCTCGGGTTCTCGGTCGTGTAGACGGTCGGGCTCGTCAGCCGATTGCAGCTGACACCATTCGGGCAACACGCTCTCTGCCAGCGTCAGTGAGATCCCCGCTGTCGCCGCGCACCGCGATCGTCCCAGCGCAGTTGTCCCACCATTCGCAGGGCATGGCGACGGCGCCGTCGACGCCCAGCAGCACCGTTGGATCGACCACGGTGACGCCGCCAGAAGCTGCGGAGGTCGCCTCGGCGGTGCCCCCGAAGGCCACCATCACGATCTGGACGTCGCCGGGCAAAGCGTCGAGCGTGCTGGCGACGGGGTCGCCGTCACAAGCGCCGAACGCTTCGGGCGCAAGGACGATCACGTCGACATCGTCGACGTCGACGACGGTGAGTTCGAGTTCTGCCAGTTCACACCACGTGGAACCAGCTGCGATCCACGTGACGTCACGCCCGCGATCGCGCAGTTGGTACGACAACACCTCGATGCTCGATTCGATGGTGCCGCCACCGTACACCGCTACATCTCCATGGTCACCTGAGACAGCGGGCAGTAGGTACCATGTCGCCGCTGCCGCCAAACCGATACCCACCGTCGCGACCAACCCTCGCGACGGGAGACCTCCCAGAGCCGTCCAGACCACGGCAGTAACCTATCCCGTGACCATGCCCGACCCCGTGACCATGCCCGACGCCGCCGCACAGCAGCTAGACGACCGGAGCGATGCCCCGGTCGGCGATCTCGTTGCCGCAGGCGCCGGGGATCACGAACTCGGGGATCACCAACGCGGGGATCATGAACTCGGCGACCACGGTGATCGGGCCGATTCGCGCCTCCCGAGCGCTGTGGCGTTGATCGCTGCACTGCTCGCTGCCGGATCGTTGGTCGCCAGGTCCAGCCCGACGCCATCGTGGCTCACCGCCACGATCGCCGCGACCAGCATCGGGCAGTTGACCTTGCTCGCATTCGGCGGCTGGCTGTGGGCCGACACACGTTCGCGCCGCCTTGCCGTCGACCTCACGTGTGGCGGGGCGCTGATTGCGGTGGTCTGGGCAATGCTGCTATCGCAGCCGGTGATCAACCCGACAGGACACGGACCGATCGGGGCGCCGGGTGCGGCGACGGTCGTCGATGTCGTGACCGTGTTGTTCGCCATACTCGGCGGTGTTGTTGCCAGGCGCTATGGCGGATTCCCGCCAGCGGTCGCGGCGGTGAGGTCTGCGCGGGTCGCGGTGGCGGTCGTCACGGCCATCGTGGTTGCGGCATTGGTGGCGGGTCGTCTTGGCCCCACGGTGGCTGGAATCGCTTCTGCCTTCGCTGCTGCTGTGGTGCTCGCCGCAGTCGCCGCGACCGCTTCCGATCGATACACGGATCCGACGAGCGCAACGTTGTTGATGGCCGGTGCCGCTGTCGGTCTCGCCGGCACCGCTCCGCCAACGTTCGCCTTCCTGCTCGCGCACTACAGCGACCGTGCGGCCACCGTCAACGGTGCTCTGCAGCTCACCGGCCCAACGTTCGTCGCCTGGACCTGGGTCGTGATCTTTGGTGTGAGTGTGGGCTTGGTGGCAGCAGCAGCGTGGGCCATGGCTCGCCGGCGTTCGTTCCACGCAATCAGCGACAGTGGAGCGTTGATCGTCATCGCCGCGCTCGTGGTCTTGACTCGCACGGCAACGACAGTGAACATCGTCAACGCCCGCCGAGATGGCGGCGACCAGTTCTTCTATCACGTCACCGCCAACCTGCTGGCGCAGGGTCGAGGGTTCCTGAACCCGGTGGCGTGGGCCCAAGATGGCATCGCCATCCCCAGCGCTCTGCACGGGCCGGCATTTCCGATCGCGCTGTCGTTCTGGTCGAAGTTGGGTGGTACCACGTACTTCGATCACCAACTCGTCAGCGTGCTGTTGGGGATCCCGCAGGTGGTGTTCGGTGTCATGCTCGCGCATCTCATCGCCGGGCGCCGAACGGCCGTTGCCGCTGCCGGTTTGCTCTTGGCGTATCCCAACATCTGGGTGACCGACGGGTCGATGTGGGTGGAAGGAATGATGGCTGGCATCACCACCGCTGTCACCTGGTTGATGTATCGGTGGCGAACAACACTCCGGATCGGCACGATCGCTTGGGCAGGAGCCCTGATCGGCCTTGCCGCGCTCACGCGCGGTGAGGCGGTCCTGATGACCGTGCTGCTGGTGTTCCCCATGGTGGCCGTGAGCGAACTCAGCCGAAAGATGCAGTTTCGCCATCTCTTGGTGTGCGCCGCGTCGTTCATCGCGGTCCTTGCGCCGTGGACGATCTACAACGCCACCCGCTTCGACCTGCTCGTGCCGTTATCGACCAACAGCAACGAAGTGATCTACTACGCCAACTGCCCAGATTCCTACTACGGGCCCAAGATCGGATTCTGGTCGTTCGCTTGCCAAGAACGGTACCGGGCCGACTTCGGCGACCCGCCAGGTGACGAATCGGTGCGCAATCAGGCCTACCGCGACCTTGGTCTCGACTACGCCCGTGACAATGCGTCACAGGTGCCCAAAGTCATCGTGGCCAGAGTGGGGCGCCAGTGGGAACTGTTCCGGCCGCTCCAGAACGCTGATTTCGGCTTCGTGGAGGGCCGCCCGCGAGACGTGCTGCGCACCGGCCTCGGCATGTACTACGTGATGATGGCGCTCGCAGTCGTGGGCACACTCAGCTTGCGGCGGCGTGGCGTGCCGGTCTGGCCGCTGTGGTCGCACGCGGTGATGGTCACCTTCACTGCGGTCTACGCGTACGGCAATCTTCGCTTTCGTGCGCCGTTCGAACCCATTTTGTGTGTGATCGCTGCCGTTGGAGTGGTCGCACTGTTCGATCGATTCCGGCACGGTTCGGCCGACCAATCCACTGCTCACGATCGACTGGAGTCTGATGTTCCCACGACGTGACGAGCTGGCGAGCTTTCATCGGCGACGTATTGCCATTCCCGTTGGGCCCGCCGACCTGGTGCTCGACATCGGGAGTGGCGACAAGCCCCACTGGCGTGCCGATGTGCTGGTGGACAAGTTTCCAGACGGTGACCATGCGGTGCAACGCGCTGGGGGAGCGGAGGCGCTGGCTCCGAGGGCGTTGTTCGATGCCGATGCGGGCAGTCTTCCGTTTGCGGACAAGGTGTTCGATTACGTCATCTGCTCGCATGTGCTAGAGCACGTGCTCGACCCTGGCGCAGCCATGCGCGAGATGATGCGAGTCGCCAAGGCGGGGTACATCGAGGTCCCCCACGTCGGCAGTGCCAGATTGCTCGACTTCCCGAGCCACCTGTGGTGGTGTCGCCTCGACGACGGGGTACTGAGATTCGAGGCGAAGTCGTCCACCGTCTTCGATGCCGACCTGCACCGGTGGGCAACCACCGAGCCGGTCGCAAGCGATCTTGCTGTCCTGTTGGAACGCCATCTCACTTCGCGCTTGGTCTGCATGCCGTGGACCGACTCGTTCGAGTTCGACGTGATCGGCCGCCCGAGTGCAGAGATCCTCGCGGAGGTAGACCGCGCCGGCGAACAACATCACCTCGCCGACTCGAAGGTGGTGCGGGCAGCGACGCAACTCTTGACGTTCCGCCGGCGCCGAGTACCCGAGCGACGCATTCGCATGAGCCAAGTTCTCAAGCCAGAACACGTCGCTGAGGGCGACCCCTACCTCGAGCCACGGCGGTACCACGTCTCGTGAGCGACGGCCACGAACCAGCTGGTGATGCGACCGGCGAAGCAGCGGGTGCCGTCCCGTTCGTCTTTGGCGGGGCACCCTTCCAACGCCCACATTTCACGTCGGCGGCTGCTTGGACGGCAGTGATCACCATGTTGGTACTGCCAGCGCGGGGTCTGTTCCGGTTCGCCGGTTCCACGATGGAGGAGGGCTTCATGCTCGTCTTCCCACGACTGGTACGGCAGGGGCAAGTTCCCAATGTCGACTTCCTCCATCTCTACGGGCCGGGTGCATTGCACGTTCTGGCGATGTGGTCGTGGCTGTTCAACGACGCGCTTGCTGCGGAACGGATCGTCGGCTTCGGCCAGATCTCCTTGGCGGTGGTGGCGATCACGGTGGCCATGCGACCATGGGGTTGGCAAGCTTCGCTACCTGCCGCTGGCGCGATGACGGTGCTGATGATCACGCCTACTGGCTTCTCGGCGTTGGCGTGGCCGGGTGCCTTGGCGTTGTCTCTGCTCAGCCTGATCTACGGAGTGCGCGCACTGCATTCGCCTGCGAGCACCCGGCGTGCGATGACGGTCGTAGCCGGTCTGTCGGCAGGTGTCGCGCTGACGTTCCGCCCGGATCTCATCTTGGCGCTGGGGCTTGGCTGGAGCGTCCTGCTCTTGCGTCGTGTCAACGCACTCGATGCCCTCGTCGGCGCAATGATCGGCGCAATTCCGATGTGGGTGCACCTTGCAGTCGCGGGGATCGGCCCGTCGTGGCGGGGAATGGTGACCGAACCCGTGTTTGAACTTCGTCCTGGTCGCGCCCTCCCGGTACCACCCACGTGGGGTGAACTCGACGGGGCTCTTCAGGCACTCACCGAGAACCCAGTCGATTCACCGTGGTGGGGTGTTCCGGCGCTCGGCGCATCGCAGCAGTTGTTGTTGTGGTTCTTCGCGCTGATGGTCGTCGCAATCGGGTCGGTGGCTTTCGGAGTGTGGCGTTGGCGCAGGCTTGGAGCCACCAGTCACGTCGTGTGGTATCTGGTGTTGGCCCTGTTCGGGCTCGGTTTGATCGGCCAAGCGGTGCAGCGCCCCGACAGCACCCATCTTGCGTGGGGTTCGTCGGTGGCGTTCTCCTTGCTCGCCGCGACCTTGATCGAACTGCGCTCGTTGGTGCGGCCCGACGGTGCGTCTATCAGCAACACTGCCGGTCGAGCCGCGTGGCTCGTGGCACCATCGGCTGTGGTCCTTGCGCTCGTTCTCCTCGTCGCTCCGTTCTTCACGTTCCGCCCGTACCTGTATGCACTGCGCGTGTCGGTGGGCAACTTGGCGTCGCCTGGTTTGCCCGTGCGCAACGCCGGGCTGCACTTCTACATGCCCAACCGGGCGACGCAGGTGGCTTCGCAGCAGGCGATCGACCTCGTCGCCGCAGGTGCCGAGCCCGGGCACCGGCTACTCGTGGGACCAGCCGACATGCGTCGCACGGTCTACAGCGACGTGATGTTCTATTACCTGTTGCCAGACCTGGAGCCGGCGACCCGGTTCATCGAGATGGACCCCGGCATCGCCGACGCGCCAGATTCCAGCTTGGCCGACGACGTTGCCAGCGCAGACTGGCTGATCCTCACGAACTTCTGGACTGGCTGGTATGAACCCAACGCGTCCACCGACGAGGGCCCGTCTGCGCCCAACCAGGTCGTTGCCGATGGCTTCTGTCTGGCCGGCGACTTCGACAACGGGCTCGTGATGGTGTTCCAGCGGTGCGACCAGGGAGACGGGATCGACCCATCGACGGTAGGTATCGGCCCCGAGCGCCGACAGTCGATGCTCGACGAGCGAGCACGACGAGGCACCTAGCCCACTGAACCCGAACTGGTGGTCAGGCGTCTGTTCAGGGAATTGCGCCGTACACGCCGTACAGGCCGGTGAGGGTGGCCAGACCCGCTCCGCATGACACGAGTGCCAATGCCCATGCGTCGTCGTGGCGTCGGGGGTTGTGCTCGCGGTGATGCTCGAACCACCACGCGGCACCGATCAAGAGGGGAAAGGCGGTGAACAGGAACCGCGGACGCGCGGTGACCGTGGCGGGCAGGAGCATCATCGCCAACACCAGTGCTGTGTAGGCGGCCATGGGAGGCGGCAGCTTGGCCTTCCATGCGAACCACACCAACAACACGGTTGCGGCCACGCTGACGGCGGTGATGGAGTCGGTGGGCGAGGTCAGCGGGTGGGCAAAGGCTTCGACGGTATTCTTCAATGCGGTGTAGCCAAAGCTCGCGCCCTCACCCCACGCCTCGGACTGCACACGGAACCACACGAACGTCTCATCGGCATGCACACCGACGTACAGCTGGAATGCGATGAACCCGAGCGGGGCCAACATCACGGCGAGAAAGGCGCGCCAGTCGCGATCCTCGCGCCAGGCGTACCAAGCAGCGACCAGGCATGCGAAGATGATCGCGACTCCGTTCGGTCTACTTGCCGTGCACAGCGCAGCAAACACTCCGGCCGCTGCCCATTCCTTGTAGTGCAACATCAACAGAGCCGCTGCAGCCAGAGCGATCATGACTGCTTCGCTGTACGCGAACGAGAACACGAAGCTGCCGGGGAAGAGCGACATCAACACCGCCGACGTACGGCCAACCCGTTCGCCATAGACCTCGCTGGCGAGGATGCCGACGGTCACCACGGCGACGAAGCCGACGAGGATGTTCAACAGGAGCACGGCAAACGTGTCGCCGCCGGGCACGATGCGGTCGAAATAGCGACCCATCAGCGGGAACAGGGGAAAGAACGCAGCTCGCGCCTCTTCTTGGAAATAGGTGATGTCGGGCGGCACGTTTCTGGGGTAACCGTTGCGAACGACGTCGAGGTACCAACGGCCATCCCAACTCGTGAACACGTTCACCATCGGTTTGAGCGCCGAGCCGGCATTTTCAGCCCCGTGGACGTCGGGCACGCCGCCTGTTTCAGATGCGATGTTCGCGTCCACCCGAAGCTCTGCCGCAACCACCGCAGCGCCGGCGGCCACGCACAGTCGTGACACGATGTAGCTGGGCAACGCGTACAGCGCCATCTTCGACCATGCGGACGACGTGATGCGTTCCTGCCAAGTGGGCACTGCGATCGGCTCGGGGGATGTCATGCGCCGACGATGGTAGCGAGGCACAACGCTGACACGTGGTCACTGCCCGTGCAACCGTTTGGTCCGATCACGACGTGCGCTACCAGCGAGACATCGGCAGAATTCGTTGGCGCGGGCCGAATGACGGCGCCGGACCAGCGGTGGTGACCAGATCTCGGAGCACGCGGCCGCGTTGGCCCTCGTACGGCTCGAGGAGTTGCAGCATGCGTAGATCGTCTGCCCTCGGTTCACCCGCCAGCGCATACGCCACGATGTTGGGGTAGTGATAGTCGCCCACCGCCACGGCATCGGCGTCTCCATAGACCGGTCCCAGCACCGATCCGACCGTCCAGGGGCCCACGCCACGCAACAACGGCAGTTTGCGCGCTGCCTCTTGGGGAGACCACTGCCACATCTTGTCGGCGTGTCGGGCGCACTCGACGAGCGTGGCGGCCCGATGCCCTTCGATGCCGATCGGGTGAAACCACCACAGCGGTTGCCGCCTCAACACAGCCGGGTCGGGTGGCAGCACGAGATCGGCAACCACGTCGCGCGGCCCTGGGGGAGTAGTGCCGAGCGCGCGACACAGTGCGGCCCACTGCTTGAGCGCTTCACCGCCAGTGATTCGTTGCGCGATCACCGTGGGAAGGAGTTGGTGGTAGAGGTTCTGTGAGGCACCGAAACGAGTGCTGCGGCGAGTGCGCAGCGCCCGATCGACGACCGGGTGGGCGTCGATGAACGCGACAGAACGATCGTGGGATCCGGTCAACGATTCGACGCCGCCGAGCAGCCAATCGCGGCCCGGCCCCCATGCCTGCGCATCCAGGCCGCAGTCGGCTGGATCCGCAGGGTCGGTCGCCCATCGCAAGCGGATGGTCCCTGGACCGTCTGGCGTGAGGGTTGCACGGCGGAACTCGGCATCGACCAGTCGGGTGGTCGGGTCACCGAATCCGGATCGATGGGCCGCCAAGGTGCGCCGCAACGAACGTGGCGCATCCACGACAGACCAAGACAGCGGCATCGACCGCACGCTACCCGTCAACGATGGCCGGAAGTACCGACGGTGACCCCTGTGATCTGGGGGGTGATCTGAGGGGTGATCTGGGGGTGGTGACAGGCGATGAAGTGGTCCTGGCCGATCTCTCGCATGACGGGTTCATCGGTGCGGCAGACATCGGTGACAAAGCCGCATCGGGTGTGGAACCGGCAGCCCAGCGGCGGATTCACCGGCGACGGCAGATCGCCGGCGATGTCTGGAACCACCACCGGATGGAATGGGTCGGGCACCGGGATCGAATCGACGAGCACCTTGGTGTACGGGTGCGCGGCGTGTTGGTACAGCGTGTCGCTCGGGGCGACTTCACACATCTTGCCGAGGTACATCACGGCGACCCGGTCGCTGATGTTCTTGACGACCGCAAGGTCGTGGGCGATGAAGATCAACGTGAGGCCGTACTGCGCCTTCAAGTCTTCGAGCAGATTGAGAACCTGAGCTTGGACGCTGACGTCGAGCGCTGACACCGGTTCGTCGCAGATGATCAGCGTTGGGTCGAGTACCAACGCCCGGGCAATCGAGATCCTCTGACACTGCCCGCCAGAGAACTGATGCGGGCGGCTCTCGGCGGCACGCGCCGGGTCGATACCCACGCGCTCCAGCGCAGCGTCCACCAACGCGTCGCGTTCGTCGGGTGTGCCTCGCTGCCAGATCTCGAGCGGGTCTCGAACGCTGTCGCGTACGCGTCGCCTCGGGTTCAACGACGAGATCGGATCTTGAAAGATCATCTGAATGCGAGTTCGCGCTTCGCGAACCTGCTTGGGAGACATGGCCGCGAGGTCGTCGCCCTCGAACACGACTGACCCTGACGTGGGTGGGGTGATCTGCATGACGGCGCGCCCGGTGGTGGACTTACCGCACCCCGACTCACCGACGATGCCGAGGGTTTCACCACGCAAGACGTCGAAGCTGATGCCCGCCACGGCGCTGACTTTCGCACCGCGGCCAATGGGGAACTCCACCACGAGATCGGTGACGCGCAGCACAGCATCGCCGCTGCGCAGATGGGCGGTGCCAGACCCTGCCATCAGCGAGCACCTGTCGCTGCGCGACCGGCAATTTCGAGTTGCTCCACGACTTGTGCGTCTCGTTCCTCGAATTCGGGTGAACCCACTGGGTACCAGCAGGCATACACATGGTCGGCGGATTCTGCGGCCACCAACGGCGGTTCCTCCGTATGGCACCGATCTCGCGCGTAGGCACAACGTGGCGCAAACCGGCACCCAGCAGGTGGATGGACGAGATCGGGTGGCCGGCCGGGGATGGCGAGCAAACGCGTATGACTGGGATCTTCGATTCGCGGGATGCTGCGCATGAGCGACATCGTGTACGGCATCATCATGTTTGCGAACAGCTTTTTCGTGGGCGCTTTCTCCACCAGCCGACCGCCGTACATCACTGCGATCTCGTCGGTGTGACCGGCCACCACGCCGAGGTCATGGGTGACGAGGATGACCGACATGTTTCGCTCACGCCGCTGCTCACCGATGAGTTCGAGAATCTGCGCTTGTACGGTCACGTCGAGCGCTGTGGT
>JBBREA010000008.1:0-46086 GCA_038203385.1 Acidimicrobiales bacterium
CGCCGATCCGCGACACGATCGCAAGGGAGCTCGAGATGGCGCCCGAAGCCGTCAACATGATGGACTCGAAGTGGTTGTCGATGATTGAGACTCGCGACGACAAGGGCCAGCTGCGTGCCGCGACGATGAACGAGGCGATGCTCGCAGCACGGGCCCGACCCGAGTACGCGAACACGGCCGGCTCTCAGGAGTTGGTGACGAACATGATGTCCAGCATCTCCAAGATCTTCGGTAGGAGCTCGATCTGATGGCAACAGAACAGGGAGTGTTCAACACGCTCGCCCAGTACCTCAAGAGCTTGGGGCTCGGTGCGCTCTTCACGGTCGACTCGAAAGGCGCACCTGGTGGTTGGCTGTGGAATCAGATCCAGTCCGGGATCGACACCGACACCGAGCTGATGCCCCGGTTGGAGCAGACCGACGTGTACCGCGACCGGTTCTCCGTCATTGTCGAGCAGCAGCGCCGTGCTGCAGCCGGTGAACCCGTCACCGTCATGACGCCGGGCGACGTGCTCGATTACGAACGCCAGGCCCGCCAGCTCATGTCAGCGGCCGGGATGCCCAAGTGGTTCTACGACGAACCGAAGGACTTCTCGAAGCTGATGCTGGCAGACATCTCACCCAAGGAGCTCCAGGACCGGATCGGCCAGGCGTACGACTACGTCCTGTCGGCACCGCCCGAAGTGAGGGCAGCGTTCACCGACTTCTACGGTGTCGGCAAGGGCGACGCGGCGCTCGCAGCGTGGGCTCTCGATCCAGAACGGACAGTACGAGACATCGGCAAAGCAACCCGCACCGCGTACGCCGCAGGCATGGCAACCCGCTTCGACATCGGTATCGACCGCGCAACCGCCGAACGAATCGCTGATCTTCCTCTCACCGAAGAGGGCATCTCGAGCGGGCTGCAACAGGTCGCCGGCCAGGAATCGCTGTTCGAAGAAGGCATCGGTGAAGCCGCAGACATCACGGTCGGGGACGGCATCGAAGCCGTGTTCGAGAACGATCCCGAAGCCAACAAGAAGCTGGCCCGACGTGTCGGTGAGCGCCGTTCGATCGAACGTTCCAACACGGGTGGTGCACTGATGACCAACGAGGGTCTCATCGGAGCCGGAACCTCCTGATCCGAGGGGTGCTTGCAAGACGAGCACCGCCGCGCATACTCTGAGCCTCGCAGCGCGAGCTCCCACCAGGGCCGTTGCATGACGTGAGCTCACCTGGGCCGTCGCCATCCGCTCCGATCCGCGCACGGAGTGAGTAGGTCAGTCGCGTGTACCACCCACAGGAGGAATACCCATGCCCGAATCCGATCCGAACGCAGGCGAAGGCGAAGAGCCCAAGCACATCAAAGACCTTCGTGACAAGGCGTCGACGGGTGCAGCCGCACTCGACGAGAACGCCAATCTCAAGAAGGAGATGGCGTTCATGCGTGCAGGCATCGACACTTCGTCGAAGCCCGCACAAGCAATGATCCAGGGATACTCAGGTGAACTCACCGCTGACGCCATCAAGGCCGAAGCAGTCGATTGGAACCTGGGCCCGGCCGCAACGCCCCCCGAAGGCGATGGCACGGAACCAGTCAACCAATACGACGCGAACTCACCGGAGTTTCAGCATCAACAGGCAGCGCAGCAGGCCGGTGGCACACCAGCACCGATCCCTGATGCACCCATTCGTGACGGCCACGAACAGGCACTCGACGACTTCAAGAAGCACCGCACCGATGGCATGAGCATGAAGGACGCGACGACGGTCGCGTTCGGAGATGTCATCCGTGCAGGCCTCGAGGGTCGACCGGGCGCACGTTTCGACGCCAACGACTGGGCAGCCAAGCAGGCCGCTGCCGGCCACGGTGCGGAGTTCGCAGGCTGATGACCATGCACGACCCCGACTGCCAGTGCGACACCTACGGGTGCCAGCTCCGGCGCAAGGGCGTACAGATCTCAACAGCCGCGACACCCACGAGCCACAACCGCAAACCCCCCGCAGCCCACAGCAACAACCAGTGGGAGAAGGGCGTTGCGAGCGAGGCCCGTCCGCACGGCGCACGCATGCCGTACCTCGATCAGCATGGATCAACCATCGGCGTGAAGAAATTCGCGGAGATGGGCAAGGCACGTTCCTCACACACCGAACGCCAACGCACACTCTGACCCCAGGAGAACACCATGCCCACCGAAGTCGCAACCAACCCACTCGACAGCTACGACCTGCAAACCGAGACGATCATCGACATTTCGCCGATGATCAAGCTCCTCAACTACGAAGACCTCCCCATGCTGGGCGGGATCAACACAGACGGCATGCCGTCCATCGCCTCACGGCCCACCGACAACCGCATCTTCTACTGGCAGCACCAGGACATGCCGGTTCCCCGCACCAAGGTGGCGACCGCACTCGCCACGACCGTCACCTCGCTGGTGGTCACTGCGGGCACCGGAGTTTCCTTCGCAGCCGGTGACGCTGTGCGCGTCAACGACGAAGTGCTCTTCATCACCGCCGTCACCGTCGACACGCTCACCGTTGTGCGTGCATCGGCCGGAACCTCAGACCCAGGAGCCAACCACGCGGTCGGCTCCGACGTCATCGGTCTCGGCACGATCCTCGATGAAGGCGACATCGGCACCCAGCAGTTCCGTGGTCGAGACAAGTTCTCGAACTACACGCAGATCTGGACTAGCCAGATCAACATGACGCGTACCGCCCAGCGCATCCCGCACTACGGCGTTCCGTCCGAGCTCGGCAACCTGACTCGTCAGGTCGCTCTGTCCGAAGCAATCAACATGGAACAGGCACTGCTCTACGGCGAGAAGTTCCAGTCCGGTTCGCGCCGGTCCACTGGCGGCCTCGAGTACTTCCTGACCACCAACCGGATCGCCAACGGCGCATCCGGCAACTGGCTCACGATCTCCGAGATCGAGAAGCGCCAGCAGGTTGCGTACGACGCGGGCGGCTCGTTCGACACGATCATGACGCGGCCAGCAAACTTCGGTGCGCTCAACAACATCGCCGGATCCGAGCGGGTCCGCATCGACGTCGAGGACGAATACCGTGGCCGCCGTCGTGCGACCATGGTCGTCACCGAGTTCGGTGAGGTGTGGTTGAAGCGCAACCGTTACGTGCGTGCAGCCGACGCGTTCGGGATCAACTTCGACGACCTGACCCAGCGGGTCATGCAGCCGATGGTGGTCCAGTCCCTCGCCAAGACCGACGACCGCGACAAGTGGATGTTCGTCTGCGAAGCGGGCTTCGAAGTCGAAGGTGAGAGCCACATGGTGATGTGGACGGGCCTCGACAACACGCAGGCTCTGCCCGCGAACCTCGTCTGATCCATCAGACCCGATAGCCCATCGTGGCAGGATGAAGGCCGGCACCGGAAGGTGTCGGCCTTCGTCGTTCAGGAGATCACATGCCCAGAGACTCAGTGTCGAGCACCATCGAGCGGGTACGGCGTCAGCTGTCGTCCTCGATCCGCATGGAGATCAACGCCCTCGCAGCGTCGGTCACGACCGGTGACACAGTCACCATGAAGTACGACTTGCAGGTGTCGCTGCGGTCGGGGTCGGTGCTGTCTATCGGTACCGAACTGATGCGAGTCATCAGCGTGAACGTGGCGAGCAAGGAGGTGGTGGTGTTGCGTGGCTGGCAGGACACGAACACCGAAACTCACGCTGCTGACGCCGAGGTGCTGATCAACCCGAGGTTCACACGCTTCGACATCTTCGACGCGATGACCCAAGAGATCGCGTCGTGGACACCCGACATCTTCCGTGTCGAGTACTTCGCGTACGCCTCCGAATCGAACGACGAGGTCATCCAGATCCCGACCGACCAGGCCGACGCGATCGGTGTGATCTCGGTGCGCTCGAACTGGACGGACGGCATCTCTCAGTCGTGGCCCGAACGCACCTTTGTGCTGCAACGTGGCCAAGCGAACTGGCCGAACGTCACGAACACCGGCCTCCAGATCCGTGTCACCGACAACATGGGCCGGCTGCACGCCGGGAACGTCAACATCGAAGTCGGTGTCCCGTTCGACTACGAGCTCGACGACGAAGCCGAGCTGCTCAGTGACCGAGGAATCACGGGTGGCCTCCTGGAGCTGCTCGAGCTCGGCGTGAAGTACCGGCTGATGCAAGACGCCGAGGTCGCACGCTCGCAGCGCAACGCGCAGGACGAACCGCGCCGGGCCGAAGAGGTGCCGCCCAACGTGGCGGTGTCGCTCGCGTCCCAGTACTACGAGATGTACCAACGCAAGCGTGGCATCGAACGCCGCCGCATCTTGGCGAGCTACCCACTGAGGCAATGGTGAGCATCACAATTCCGTTCTTCTACGGGAACGAGATCATCCCCGGTGGTGGAGGTTTCTTCGGTGGCTCGGTCGCTGATCCTCGACGGCTTCCCCTCACCGTGTCGCTTGCCGGCCAGCAGTACCCGATCGATCTGCGCGAGTACCGACACAACGGTGTCGCCCGTTTCCGACAGGGCGTCGTCACGTCGGGCGAACCGAACGACCAGCTGCTCTCATCCGAAGGCGCATGGTGGCGGTACCGGTTCTCGTGGCACCTCGGTGCGGGCCAGGAGATCGACGAGCTCGACCCCGAGTCCGACTCGGCGCGCTTCTTCGAGTCGCGTGGCATCGACGTGTGGGACAAGTACAAGATGTGCCTGCTCCCCAAGGTCAACAACGTGCGTTCGATCGGAGCGAGCACCAAGATGGTGTCGACCGGAACGTTCCTGTACTACTCGGACGGCTCCAACCTCTACCGGTCGAGTGACCTTGTCACCTGGGCAACCGTCACCGGTCTCACCGGAACGATCCGAGACTTGAGCACTGACGGCTCGAGCTGCTACGTGGCGACCACGACCAACGTGTTCGCAGTCGGCACGGCACTGAGCGCCGCCGCAGTCACATCCGCAGCGGCACCGGCCGGCGGCTACGACACCGTCGCGTTCGTGTCGAACCGTCTGCTGGCAGGGGCGAGCAACGAGTTCTACGAGATCAAGACCGGAACGAAAGACCTCGTCTACACCCACTTCCAGGACGCGTTCCGCTGGTCCGTCATCTTCGGTGTCGGCTCACGCATCTACGTCGGCGGGTTCGCCGGCAACCGCTCCGAGCTGTATTCGCTCACCACCACCGACGTAGGCGATCTGGTCCGATCAGCAGAAGCAGCATCGTTCTTCTCAGGAGAGCTCTTGCAAACAGCTCTCAGCTACGGAGGGTCGGTACTCCTCGGCACCAGTGAAGGTCTCCGGTTCGCGACGCTCGCAGGCGACGGCAACCTGCAGTACGGGCCGCTCATCGAAGCACCCGGCGAAGTCGTCGACATCGCAGCCCAAGGCCGGTTCGCCTGGTTCACCTGGAAAAGCTTCCCCGGTGGCGGCTCCGGTGTCGGACGCATCGCCCTCGACCAGTTCGTCAAAGCGTTGGCACCTGCCTACGCGACCGACGTGTACACCGAAGCCACCTCGGGCGGCGCAGTCGGGGTCGCACGCTTCAACAACCGCACCGTGTTCGCTGTCGAATCAATGGCCTTGTACGTCGAGTCGCTCACCGAGTTCCTCACCGAAGGATCACTCAGCTCTGGCGACATCACGTTCGGCACCGTCGAACCCAAGTCGGTGAGCGGCATCCGTGTCACCCACAGCAAGCTCGAGGAAGGCGAATCGGTACGAGTCGACGTCGTCGACGGCAACCTCAACGCTTTGGCTGGTGGCACCTCGAACGTCAGCAACACGGTCCGGCTTGACATCGATGCCACCGACGACACCGCCGACCGTGCGACCGTCACCATCGAGCTACGCGGCGACGGCACATCGACACCGTGCGTCAACGAATGGCGGCTCCGCGCATACCCGGTCGCGCCCGGCATCGAAGAGTGGCTCGTCCCGCTCATCATCCACAGCCGAGTCACAGTCGGTGACGGCCAGGGCGAAGATCTGTCGCTCGACCCGTGGACAGCGACGAAACGGATCCGCGATCTGTGGCAGCAATCAAAGGTCGTTCGCTACATCGAAGGCGACCACGCGTTCAACGTCCGCATCGACAACTTCCAGATCGACGCAGCCGAATGGCGCGACGGATCCGACTGGTTCGAAGTGACCTGCACAGTGAGGCTCCTCTCCGTCTGATACGCCGCGGTCTACGCTGACCGTCATGGCATCAGGAAGCTACGAACGCAAGGAGTTCACCGGCGGCGCTCCGGTGGCCGAAACCTCTGGCGCCATCGACGGCTCCGCGCTGGTCCTCGTCATCTCCGACGCGACCGGTTGGCCCACCGCAGACACCGAACCGTTTGTGATCGCAGTCGACGTCGCGACCGTCAACGAAGAGAAGATGCTCGTCACCGCCCGCACTGGAACGACGCTCACGATCGGGACACGCGGCTACGACAACACCACCGGCCTGTCGCACAGCTCCGGAGCGACCGTCGCGCACGTCCTCGACGCATCCACCATTGATCAGGCCAACCGCCTCGCGAACCTAATGACCGCCAAAGGCGACGTCATCGCAAGCAACGGCATCAACCCGATCCGAGTCGCCGGCACTGCCCAGCTCAACGCCACGCAAGACGGTTTCGCTCTGCAAGTGAAGAACGCTCAACCCGCCGGGGTCGAGTGGGGACGGCCGATTGCGCTCGCGCTTGCACCGTCCGCACCAGGAGCGGCACTGGTCCCTCGTCTGTGGTACTCGACGACGCACCACATGCTGTTCTCAAGTGACGGCACAACATGGCTGCCATCTGCACCGTTCCCGAAGGTCGACAACAACACCGAACGCGACCTCTTGTTCGGTGGCACACCGATCCAGGCTGGTGTCGCAGTCATGGTCGGCACCCAGCTGCAAGTGTGGAACGGCACAGGATGGCGGCCGGTCCCCAAGATTGAGGAAGCGATCGTCCGGTTCGCGAACGCCGCTGCCCGCAACGCCTACTTCACCAGCCCCGCAACCGGTGACATGGCGTACCTGAACGACGTTCACCAGCTCACCACTTATCGGGTCAACGAGTGGATCGTCATCAACCAGAAGATCACAGTGTCCGAGTCGGCACCGGCCGCACCCCGTGACGGCGACGTCTGGATTCAGCCAACACCAGAGGCGGTCTGATGCCAGCGTTTGGTCGAGTAGCAGGGCAATGGGTCGAGGGTCCGATGATGGGCCGCGACGGTGGCGCGTGGACAGCACCCGACGACAACGGCTTCGGTCGTGTCGGAACCGAATGGGTCCAGTTCCAACCGTCCGGCGACCTCGAGTTCCTTGGCCCCCAGAACCTGGCGGCGATTACCGGCTCAACCACGGCAGCGTTCTCGTGGACCGACCGAGACCAAGTTCTCGTTCCAACACACACCCAGCTGCGCGTCACCGAAGTCACCCCGGTGTACACCGAGTACGAGTTCGGCACTCTCGTCTCGTCGATCGCAGCTCTCACCCCGGCCACCGAGTACCAGCTCCAGATCCGCTACGTCATCCGCTCTACCGACGACGGAAGCGTCGAGCGCATCTCCACCGTCAGCACCCTGTTCTTCACGACTGACGCAGCTGACAAACCGAGCCTCCCAGCACCCGACCCCGCCGGGCCCGGTACCGGCCCCGGCTCGGTCGTCACGTTCCCACCCATCGGCGGTGGCACAGGCCACGGTCCGGGCGGGCCCGGCGACACGTGCACGTTCGAGTACATCGTTCAGCAGATCGACACCGACTTCCCTGAGCTGGTCATCTGGGAGGACACCGCAGTCACTGCGACGGGTGTGGCCGGTAGCGCAGAAGTGCCAATCGACTTCATTGCAGAAGGCTTCGCTTGCGGGCAGTTGGTCCGCTTCAAGTTCCGCGAGGTCTGCTCATCGAGCGGCAACGGCGAGTACGAGTTCTCCGACGCGTTCCTGGTGCCGTGCGACTGGGGCACCACATGCGGCGGTGGTCCCATCAACGCAGCATTCGCCAACGGAGCCTGGCTCGACGCCACATTTGCCCTGTTCAATGCGTGCGTGCGCGAAGGCGAACAGGTGCTTCTCGATCACATCGGCGGGCAGAGCTTCGGCAAGCTCGACAACTTCCTTGCCACCTATCACAACGGCGACAACTGGGAACTGTTCTCCGAGTCAGGATCACCCACCTACGGCGGGCCACTCGTTGCTGGGTTCTCGGCTGGCCTCGTCAGCATCGTGTCCGGTGCGGACTTCTCGCTCACCATGGGCACGAAGCAATCAGTGCAGCCACCCGCACTGGGCGGCACCAAGATCACCGTGGCTGGCGACATCATCACCGTCCGGCTCATGCGCAGTGGTGCCGGGTTTGTCGCCAACGTGTATATCCCGTGCGAGGGCGGCGACTTCATCCTGATCGAAGGCACCACGGTCATGTCGCTCGACGTGCAACACCAGATCACGGTGGTCATTGACAGCGACGGACTCAAGCAACTCTACGTCAACGGCGCGATCGACCAGCAGAGCATCAGCCCACTGACCCCACGCTTCGGAGACTTCAAGAACACGGTCGCGTGCTACGCCGGACCCTCAAGCTCGACGTCTTTGGTCGGCGGCTGGGATCGGGTACTGACCGCGAACGAAGTCGCTGGCCTCGTGGCTGAACCCCAAGTCGTGAAAGCGAACCAGGGCTTGAGCTCGATCTCGATGGGCGACGTCGAACCAGGTGACGTACTGCTCATCTGCCAGCTGGGATTCGACGCATTCAGCGGTCCGAGTTTGAGTGTTCCATCAGTGTCTGGCCCGGCCAAGGATGGCTCGTTCGTGATTTCTCCGAAGGTGTCGCTCGACATTGATGTCTCGGGAAGCAGGTCGGACATGCGTGTGTACGCGTCAGTGTTCACCGCTGCGGGCGCATGCTCGATCTCACGTGCCAATGCCGACCACGCACTCAACGCTGTCATCGTGCGCGGCACCGGCCTTACCAAAGTCAAAGACGCGATCGGGCGAGTCCACGCTAAGACCTCGTACCTCTCGGGTGCAGCAGCATTGCAAGGCGTGCCAGCCAAGGGCGACGGCTACACCCAGGTGTTCTTCATGGGCGGTCGCGGTACTCCCAACGCTGGCGCGTACGGCGGAGGCATCGAGATCCTGTCGATGGCGAGCGAACCGGGCGGGCGACTCACACTGGGAGAGCGGTACAACAGCGAAGGTTTCCAAACCGTGTGGGAACCAGGCGGCTACTCGGCAGCAACCAAAAACTTCGACGTCACCGCCGGGTCGGTTCCGTTGAACTTCTCCGATGGTGGCATCGCTGTCATCTCGATCGAAGTGTCGAGCATTGCCGCGCCGACTACCAGCGATATCGGCCATACCTCGATCCCTGCAGTCACGACCACCGCAGAGGTCATTCACGTTCAGAACGTCGTTGTCTACAACGGCGCAACTGTTGCCCCGGTGACTGTCGCCTACGCGACTCCAGGAGGTACAGCCACATACGGCACGATCAGCCAAATTGTGGCCCACGAGTACGACACTGGTCCCACCAACCGAAAGACCATGCGAGTCGCGACACAACCAGTCACCGCAGCCGGCTCATACGTTGGAGGCGAAGGTCTGATGACGAGCGGCGGTGAGTACGACGCGTACCGATCAGCGGTCGTGTTGTTCAACAAGTCACTGGGTTCTATCCAGACGGCGTCATTGTCGTCGACGGGCGACGGGCAGCACACGATCATCACACCAGGTTTCACTGGCAAGGCGCTTCTCGTTATCTGCGGTGGCGAGTTGAACGAGTGGAACGTGTACGGCCCGGGCATCTCGGCTGAATACCCCGAAGGCGCGAAAGGCCATCGAGTACAGCTACCTGACATGACGTTTCGCTACCTCGATGTCGTCGCCGGCCAGCCGATTTACGGCAAGCCGATGCCGCTCACGATTACCAAGAAGTTCGGGGCGCTCCTCGTCCCAATCACCTGAGAGATGAATCATGAGACCATCACGTACATCACGCCGCACATCACTGACTCGAGGACGACGCCCTATCAATGTCGGTGGCGGCAGCATTGGTCCTTTGTTCGGTGCCATCACGGTCGGGACACCGACGTATTCGTCTGAGACCACTCAGTTCTCAGTTCCTATGCCGGTTGCTGCGGTGGGTGATGAGCTGTTCGTTTTCTCAGGGCACCGTGGGTACGGAGCCATTGACGACAGCATCAGTGGATTCACGCGGGTAGCGACTGTTGTGGGTGCCACGGCTTCTCGTACGTCGGTGTTTCGACGGACGGTCGATGGCACTGAGCCAGCGAATCTGTTCGTCATCACGTCAGGATTCTCGTCTGGAGGTCGAGCATTTGGGATGCAGACGACGGTCCTTGTCAGTGGAGGGATCGGTGCAGCTGCGATTGAAACTGCCACCAAGACCGGCTCCGGTACTTTTACTACTCCGCCAGTGCTGACGTCGACCGCACCTAAGGGCGGATTCACCTGGTTCTTCCAGCACAACGCTCGAGACATTTTGACCACGGCGCTCCCTGAGGAGATCCTCCGCTCTAATGGCAGTCCCAACCCGAACTATCGGCAGTTGCTCAACTACCAAGACGTTACGGCAGACGGGATCGACAACGTCTCAGTCGGTGACTTCACGTTGGGCAGTTCGGCGCAGGTGGACACGATCGTGTTTGCGATATCGGCGCCATGAACGGGGGTAGATCCTTGGCGCAGGGTGATTGTGACGTCGGCTGGATATACCTCCGGCATGCACACTCAGTCAGTACTCTCGCAAGTGATGAGTCCTCTGATGGCCGCAGGGTCCAACGACCTTGACCTGAACGACCTGTCCCGCGTCGTTCTTGCTGTTGCCTGCCTTGCTTCGGCGGTCGCAGCCGGCTCGCTGGCGTGGATCACTCACCCGAAGTACACGCCGCACCTGGTGCTCATTGCGTTCTGGTCGCTGTGGGCTGGTTTGGCGATGACGACGCTGGCGTTTGAGCGGTTCACTTTGCCGTTCGACGATGACCTTCTCACCCTGAACCTGAACGGGGCGTTCGTTGTCGTGGTCGGTGGCTGGGCGTTCTTCGCTGTGCGTCTGTGGCACGAAGCCCGTCTGATGAGAGTCGCACGCGACGTCATCGTCGGGACGCTCCAAGGGTCGGCATCGGCGTCGGCGTCGCCTACGGCGTCGGCGGCGAGCACCTACGTCGAGGGCGATCTAGCTGACGCCTTGCACCTGTCTGTCGAGTCGACGTCGACAGCCACCGTCGAATCCGATACTCACGACGACCTCCATCTGTCGGCCGATTCCAGCGAGAACCTGACCGTCACGATGGAGGACACAGATGAATGACTCAACATGGCTCTTCCTCGGTACCGCTCTCACCATCGTCATTGGTGGGCTCGTCACCGTCTACAACTCGCGCAACTCGTCACCGCAAATCCAGGCGACGCTCGTCGAGGCCGCTGACGGGCTGATTACACAGTTCCAGATTCGTCTTGCTGCGCTCGAGCTGCGGGTGGGTCATCTGGAAAGTGAGAACGACGCATACCACCGCTTGTACGGGCCTCTTCCACTCATCGATCGAAGGACGCACCCGCGCGAGTAACACTCGGAGCCTGCTGCGTTCTGCCACACTTGTCGGCCATGAACCAAGACCTCATCTCCAAAGCCCGAGTGCTCGCCACAGCACTCCCCTCGTATCTCGCTGTCGCCACACTGATCCTCACGGTCGTGGCAGCCGAACTCGTACCGCTGCTGCCCGGTGGCCTGGGCACGACGGTCGGCGGGTGGATCGTCACTGCTCTTCTCGTCATCGCTGCGCTGGTGCGCACCGTGTCGAGGCTGACGCCGGCCGACCCATCCACCTACGGGCTGCTCCCCTCACCCCAAGGACAACCCGTAGATGGTCTGGCCGCACCACGCGATGCCGGGTCCGTTCCGGTCGGGGTGCTGTTCGCGTTGACGCTGCTCGTCATCTTGATCGTGATCTTCCTGCCCCGCTACGTCTAGTCGTAGAGGTACTGCTCGAGCTGCTTCTGCTGCCGATTGGTTGGCATCGTGAGGCCACGCTCGATGCGTGACAGCTCGGGCTGGTTGATGAACAGATCCGATGCGACCCTGGCGAGCGTGTGCTCGCGTGCTTCCCTGATGTAGCGCAGCTGCACCCCGAACGCGATCAGCGCGCGTCGTGCGTCTTGCAACGTGGTCTCCGACGTGCTTGCTCCAGGTCGCTCGTTGCTGGCGATCAGCTCGAGGGACTGGGCGATCGATTCGAGGATCAGGATTTGTCGGTCATCGGCCATGACGACGGAACACTTCCCACGCAGCGTCGATCATGAGCACACCGAACAGCACGATCGCGGCTAGGTCGAGGAGGCGGGTGTCGTAGTCACTGGTCACGGGTCGCCACCGTCCAACGCAAAGTCGAACCGATGCGTTCGGTGTCAACGAGGAGCATGATGCCGAGGTGCGAAGCACAGCAGCACAGCATTGCTGCGACGTAGCCCTCAGCGAACACGTCGAACGTGGCGTCTCGAGCGCAACCGTGGTACTGACAGATGGCAGTCATCGTGCGCGCCGGTGCTTGTCGGCGTTCGGGCATGACGCGAAGTGCGACCGATACCGGTTCACTCCCTCGTCGGCTGCCACGACTTTCGCCATGTACTTGCCGGGCCCGATCTTGACGAGGTCGACGTTGCCTCCTGGTACGGAGTCGATGTCGACTGGCATCTTCTTGCCGAGCGGTGTCTGACACCAGCGGATCGTGGTTCCACACGATCGGCACTCAGCGAGGTTGTTGTTCAGGGTCATGGCTGGCCTTTCTGTTGGCGGCGCAACGTGGTGCGATGCTGGAGTTGGCAGTCACGAGAGCAGTACTTGTTGCCCTGGTGGCTGGCGTCGAACTCGGTATCGCAGTTCAGACATGCGTAGACTTCAGCTGGCGCGACGATGTCTGCGTTGCAGCTGGGGCACACGATCGAGACTTGGGCGTAGGTCATATCAGTCCTTTCTGCAGCACATGCCACAGCAGGTAGGCGTCGGCTTCGTCCTCGGTTTCGATCGACGAGTCAAGGTCATGGGCGGTGTCGAACATCAGCTGCTTCGACGCGTTGCCGTTCCCGGTTGCCAGCTTCTTGAGCGTCCGGTTCTCGACGGTGAACATGGCGAGCTTCTTCGCTGAGCACACCGTGGAGAGCACGCCGTGCAGCTTGAGGACTTCCATCGCGCCGCTCGGATGGGCACGTGAGATGAACGGTGCTTCGACGTACACCGAGTCAGGCTCGATCGATGTGATCAGTCCGTTGAGTCGGCGCATCCACCAGGCGAGCCGGTGCTGCTTGGCGTGGTCGTCCATCGGGGACAGCGTTTCGCGTGACGGGATCTTGATGTGGCCGTGCGCTGTGTCGATGGCCCAGCCGGTGTTGGTGAGTCCGAGATCGAGGCACAGCCGGTTCATGACGTGGCCCGCACGCCTCGGGCGTCGGCTTCGGGGAAGATGATGCGGGTCAGAGATTGATTGTGGTCTGGTGCTGGGGTCATGACGTGACCTCGATGGCCGACGAGGACAGCGGGTTGTCGCAGTGGAGTACATGGGCGCAGGCCCAGCAGTGACCGAACCCGGTGCGGGTCTGCGGGCCACCGTGGCAGTGTCCGCGCTCGCTCATTCTCGTGCAGGTGCACACGTCGTTGTTCCACCAGGACGGACGAAGGTAGCGCCACTCGATGCGGCGACACAGGATCCGGTTGACGGCGCGCTCGTCGGCCGGGAGCGCGTAGCCGTGGCCTCCCATCCACATCGCGGCGAACTCGAACGGCGTGTAGTCCGGGAATCCTTCGGCGGCGCACTCGGCGGCGGTGAGAGCGGAGAGCGGCTCGACGTGGACCGCTACGACCTTGACGTCGCAGAGCACGACCTGCTTCGCGCCTTTCGGGAGGCCCATGCCTTTCTCGATGAGGGTGAGCCGGTCACCGGGCGCGAGCTTCTTCCAAGTGTCGACGTGGCGGCGCGTGACCGTCTTCGTCCGGTCGCGGACCGCGTCGATGGTCATCGAGTACGACATACGCCGACTCATGACGTGGCCTCCAATGCGTCACGGAGCACGACGTACATGCGTTGCATTTCTTCGTCGTCCCAGTCGTTGCCTGTGGTCGAGGACCATCCGATCTCGGTCGATGCCACGATGTGTGCAGCCAGTTCCCGCACCTTCGGGATTTGGATGAGCACCGACAGGTCCGACAGCGGGCCGTCGATGAGTGCCTGGCCGTCGGTTTCGTACTCGCTCGTCCACTGGTGCCACTGCTGCTCCATGAACCTGCCGAGGTCGTATTGGGCGGTCATGGCTTGCGACACCTCGGGCACTTGACCCAGATCTCGACGTTGTTCATGTCGAGCGCACGCACTTCTCTCGTGTTCTGACACTGGAAGCATTTGTGCCCTACCTGTGCAGACACGGCGAGTAGGGCGGTGCCGGCGACCATGAGGAACGCAGCGAACGGGGCGAAGATGAGCATGAGCAATCTTTCCATGTCACGACCTGATTTCTCGGAGGTTGAAGATCCCGTCGAGCTCGGGGTACGAACGCATGATGAGTCGGGCGTAGCGGGATCGGTAGTTGTTGTTCAGCTTGAAGCTCGACGTCAGATCCTCGGTGCGCATCATCGTCTCCCAGCGCAGCACCTCGAACAGCATGCCGATCCCGATCTTGGTGCGGCCCCGGTCGTGGAGCTGCATAGCCATCTCGACGAGCCGCCGGTACACGTCGGGGTTCTCGCGGTTGAACCGGGTGAACTGGTAGTCGATGGTGTTCACGACACCTCCCAGCTGAGCTTGCCGTCAGTGAGAATCGGGACGATCTTGCCGTCGATCGCACGCTTGCATGCTTGCTCGATCTTGGCGAGATCACCATCGGTGTCAGCCCAGATCGCTTCAACGAATGTGTCTGCGTCGAGCTGGGCGCGCACCGCCATGTTGCGTGCAAGTTCTTCGACGCGGCGTTCCTCGTCCTCGTCGACGATCTCAGCGTCCACGATGATGTGGTCACCCGCCACGTCGGAACTTGTCACGCCGCTTGACGGCTGCTCGAGCTCTCGCTGGTTGGTGCCGGCCGCCAGCTGAGGCGTGGCACTGCCTCCCCCGGCGAGCATCTGTTCAGGTGTCGCACCAACGGACAGGGTCGGCACTACGAAGTTCTTTGTCTTGCCGTTGCTCACCGTCGTACGTGGCTCCAGGTGCAGGAACGCCTTGATCATCCGACCGTTCGACGTGAGCTCAGCAATCATGTCGTACATGCCCGGCAACTCTTGGGCTGCGTTCCACCCCTTCGTCTCCAACCGCCACGTCCCGTAGAAATCGACGCCCGGCAACACGACATTCAGCCGGGTGAACGGCTTGCAATCCGCGACCTGCTTGCGGTCACAGATGCACGGCACCGATTGGAGCTCGGCACCATCGGGGCCCGACATCGGTACCTCGGCGGTGACACCATCGCAGCGGCGTTGGCAGCCGCCACCGGACCACATCTCGTACCAGGTGGACAGGCCACCCTGCGGGAGCAGCACCTCGATCTTGTTCGACGTGGTCTTCACTTCGAACTGGTTCTTGATGCGAGCGGACGGCTCGTTCCACGGGACAGCGTTGCCGCCGTACATGCCAGCGATCGCGTCGATCGCTTCACGGTGCGGGCTGGTGAACCGGAACGTGTCGATTGCTTTCATGGCCCGGGCGGTGCGTTCACCGATGCGGATGCGGCCGGCTTCGGGCGCCCGGCGGTTGATGTCAGCGATCGGAACGATTGCGCGCATCTTCGTCTCTCTCTCTGTCGTTCATCGCGTGTGCGATGGCGATCTCTCGTTGGTACTCCTGCTCACGTTCGAACTCGTATGCGAGTCCGTCGTCGAACCCGTCGTCGTAGTCGTTGCTCATGTTTGCTCCTTGATGTTCAGGTGTCGTCGGACTTCGCCCTTGCGCACTGCGAGCATCATCATCGCGATGCCTTCGTCCGGCATCTTGATCTCGATCAGTTCGCTGTAGAGATCGGACTCGTACTCGGAGCGTGCAGCTGAGGCGAACAGGTCGTTGGCGAGCTGGCGTGCAAGCTCGGGTGGCAGTTGCCCGTAAAGCACGTCGCCACTGCCGCTGTATGCGCGGACGCCAACGAACGGGCCGCTGACTTCTCCGAGTCCGTGGTCCACGTCGAAGCTGACGAGGTCGAGGATCTTGCGTGAGTCGCTCATCTGTCAGTCTTCTCGTGTTGGAATAGGTCGGCCAGTGTGTTGAGGAACCGGAACATGCACGCCACCGTCCACACGTTCGGTTCGTCGGTGCCACGGAACCATGAGAAGGCGACGTAGCCGGGCTCACCGATCTCCTCACCCGACCATTCGTACTGGCCCGACAGCGAACAGCTCACGTGGTACACGTCGCCCCGCACATGCTGATGCCGGGGCAGGCGCTTCTCGACCAGCGCCAAGTGCATCTCTGCTTCCCACGTGCGCATCTTGAAGTTCTTCGACACCATGATCACGTACTTCGTGCCGTCGCCGGGCTGGATAGCCGCAATGCAGAACCCCATCTCCTGGATGCAGCGATGAGCGTTCCACGCCGCATCGTCGTAGATCCGTTGGTCGAGCTTGAGCGCGTCGGCCAACGCTCGGGCTCGCATCTCTGCGGTCACGACGACACCGTGCACAAGGCTTGCACCTTGTCGAACAGATCGTCAGGTACGTCAGTCGAGTTGCCCTGGCCGTCAGTCGAGCCGATCAGCATGACATCGCCCCGCAACTGGTGACCGGCGTCGATGCACCCGTACTTGTCGACCAGCTTCCACACCTGCTCGGCCAGCTCGTTACGCACCGAGTTGTTGAACATGAACTCCTCGTTCACGACGATGTCGAACGTGTCGTCGGTCGGGCAGAACTCGATGAGCCCACCGACCATGCGTTGCATGGCGTCGAGGCTGTGATCGATGGTGCCTTCCCCAACGACGTACTCGGTGGCGCCTTCGTCGGTCAGGGCGACTGCGATGATGATGACCTTGATCTGTTTCATGATTCCTCTTCGGTGTTGTTGGTGAGATGGGTGTTCAGATGCCGGCACAGTTGATCGACACAGCAGTCATGCTTCCGGCGATGGCCCGGTCGTCGATCGTGTCGCGCAGCCGTGACGGTTGATTGCCGCACTCGAAGCCGTTGTCGGGATCGTGCAGGAGGTACCGACAGCAGTCGGCACCTTGGCCGATCTTGCACACTTCGTGCAGCATGATGTTGTCAATCTTCGTCAGTCTCATCGTCTTGCTCCTTGGGCGGGTACTTGGCTTCGAGCTCTGCTTCGGTGAGCTTGCGCCCATCCTCGTAGTGCCCGTACTGGGGGCGAGACGGGAACACGATGTCGTCGATGTCGGCATCGTTGTCGATCGGTGGGTGCGCAACGATCTGCGACGCCATGAACGCCTTGGACATCTGCGTCTTGTTCGCTGACGCATAGTCGACGAGCTGCTTCGTCAACGCTTTGATCTCGGTGTCGTCGACGACCAGGCCGAGCCGGTCAAGGACACGACGAGGCGAGTGGCACTGAAGGATCGAGTGCATGATTGCTTTCACCAGCTGCTGAGCCGGCGTCATGTTCAACAGCACGTCCTCGGCGGCACGCTCTCGTCCGTCGAGCTCGGCTTTCGCCAGCTCGTGAACAGCACGCCACGCATCCATGTCTCGGGAGTAGTCGTCGATCGGGACGATCGGATCGTTGGTGTCGGCTGCGAGGTGCGGCCGGATCAGGTACCACTGCGACGAGTACTCGGTGAGCTGCTCGTAGAAGATGGCTGTCGCGTCGGCGTTGTCGACAGCGGCCGGCATGTCGTCGATGTAGATGTACTGCACTCGCACCTTGCCGTCGTGTCCGATCAGCATGGACGACAGGGCAGCGACACCAGGATCGTCGATGTTGATTTCGCCGCCCTTGGCGTGAGCGTCCACCGTTTTCTCGTACTGCTTCTTCGTGATCACATGAGCGACACTCGCCTGCACCTTGGAACGGATCGTGTCCTGCTTCTTCAACCGTGTGGTCTTGTCGACCATGGCCCGCACCATGTGACCCATCGGTGTCGCAGTCGGCTTCGTCAGCTCCTCGATCTGGGCGATGGTGCAGCGGGCGAGAGTGTTGGCGTCCTCGATCGAGTACTTCCCTTTGCGGATCGCGTCGAGCGTCTTGTCGGGCAGCTTGTTCCACGACACCCGAGAGTTGATCGTCTTGGTCGAGAGACCGAGCCGTGTCGAGATCTCCTTCTTCGACCAGCCGTGCTCGGATGCGAGCGCCATGATCCCGTCGTGTTTCTCGGCCGGGTTGAGGTTGACGCGCTGCATGTTCTCGACGAGCATCTCTGCTGTCGTCATGTCACGGTCACGCTTGCCTTTCACCACCTCGGCGGTGAGCTTCGGGATCTTGGCGAGCTTGGCTGCGAAGTAGCGGCGGTGCCCGGCGATGATCTGGTACTTGCCGTCCGTGGTCTTGGCGACACGGATCGGTTGGAGCTGACCGAAGTAGTCCATCGACCGAGCGAGCTCAGCGATCGACGAGTCGGTGTCGTAGCTACCGGCTCGCACGTTGTCGGAGTCGGGGATCAGCTCGTCGAGCTGCACTTGGATGGTGGGCATTCTGTCTCCTTGGGTGAAAGCTTGCGGATGAGGGCGGTGAGCTCGGGAGCCCAGTCGGGTTCCTCGAAGCCGTAGTCGCCCAGGTCGAGGAGGCGTGCGTCCTCGGAGTACCAGTGCGGGCGGAACTGGATGCTGAATCCGTCGACCCAGTACATGCTGATCGTGTACCCGTTCGACGGTTCGTTGTGGACGGTGACGACCTTGCCCTCTTTGATCAGGCGCATGATGTCGGTGGCGGCGTCGAGGTCGGGGCTGCGTCCTCGCCGTCCAATGACGACGACGGACTGCTTGATGGTGATGGGCATCAGCGGCCATCCGTGATGCACAGATCGCGGTGCTCGCAGTACCCGCAATACCAGGTGCTGCCTGAGTCGGTGATGCCACCGTCGTCGTCGAGCACCACCCAACCACCGTTCGACGGCGCGTTGATCTCAGCACCCTCGGGGTACTCGGGATCCACGATGATCCGCTTCGGCATGACCTCGACCTTGACCGCCTCGATCACCTCAGCGATCCGTTCACGCTCGAGCTCGATGAACGGCTCGAGTTCCTCGACGGTGTAGTGCCACTCGGCGGCGAACCGCCCGGCCTCTGACGTCGTGTACGTCTTGGCCATCTGAGGTGACACGTTCTCCATCGAGATGTAACACACGACAAGCAGCTCACAGCCGCGCGCCTTGGCTGCCATCGCACCCTGCAGCACATGTCCAAACCTCGGGCCCGATGCGGGGCCCTTGAACGTGGTCGCTGCGGCCTTGAACCCGAACCCGTTGATTGACTTGATCTCCACAGCGCACCGCTTGCCCTTGTAGTCGAACACGAAGTCGAGGTTCGCTGACCCGGGGATACCCGCCGGGCGGAGGTCGACCTTGAGTTCGGCTTCGGCGTTGGCGTAGTCGACGTCAGCATCAGAGTTGAACAGGTCGCCAGCAATCTTCTGCAGCATCTCGTGGATCGTGGTGCCGAGTCCCATGCGCCACCGGTCAGCGAGCCCGGGCGGGTTCGACGCCGGGGTCTTCGACAGCTTGTAGTACAAGGATCGGTTGCATCTCGACCCGGCGTACGAGCCACGGTACGGGCCGGCTTCGGGCACAGCGAACGGTGGCGCGGTGTGCTCATCGAGCTCGCCCCAATGCTCTGCGATGCGTTCGGCCACAAAATTGTTGGCCGCAGGCGAGTTGCCTTCCGGTCGGTTCGAGCGCGGAAGATCCTGGATGGACTTGTTGATCGGCACGATGGTGCTCCTTGGGTTGTCGGGTGAGACTCACATGTTACACCCACACGGGTGCGGGATTCAGTAGCTTGTCGGCATGGCTGAGCTGAACTACGACACGATGGAAACCGAGATCATGGATCAGATCGAGCAGGTGCGAGCCGAGTACGCAGCCTGCACCGCACGCCTCGTCGCGTCACGCATGAACGTGTCGAAAGAAGTGGTGCGCTACCGGTTGCAGACGCTGCGCGACCAGGGCCTCGTCGACTGGAACGACGTACCCGGTTCGCTCAGGCTCACGACCGCCAACGAACGCAAGGCGTTCGAGTCAGCGGATCAGACCTAGCGACGGTGGCACGCTCGGATGCTGGCGACGAGATTCTTCTTCGGCCAGCACCTTCTTGTTGTGTCGGGCGATGATCAGGTCGTGGTGTTGACTGACAGCCGGGGGCATCTTGTCGATCTGTCGACGAGAGACTGGCGGCACGACCGTACGCACAGCGATGCCGTCCGCTGTGTGGTGAGCGATGCCGAACATGGTGAGACGCTGCAACGCTTTGGAGAACGGTGACGATTGGCCGGCCCGGTAGCTGAGGCCCATGCGTTGTGCGATCTCGACGAGATCGACGGGTGCACTGCCGTTCCAGTCGGACAGGATCAGACTGAATGCTCGCAACGTGCAGGTCGCTGTCGGTCCGAGCACTGGGAGCCAGAAGTACTCGACGTATTCGGAGCGGGCATCGAACCCGTACGTGTCGATCGTGTGATCCACCCAGCGGGTGAGAGTGATGTTGCTGATGAGTTCACCGTCGTCGTCGGTCATGCGACACGGTCCTCGTCGAGCTCGTCGATGAGGGCTTGGATGCACTCATCGCAGGCGCACGTGTACGAGTGAGCGTCGACGTCATCGGGGTCGTCAGTCCATGTCAGGTTGTTCATGGTTCTCTTTCGGGTCGGGCACCACGCTGAGATGCGCGGCACCGGGTCTGATGTTCGAGGTGTTGATCGGCAGATCAGCGAGCCACGTGAACCGGTCACGTTCGTCGTGACCAGAGGCCGGGTCGATGGTGCCGACCATCGCTGCGCTGAGCACACCGTCGATCGATGCGCCAACGGTGACGTCCCCTTCGAGGGAAACGTGGACCGACAACGTGATCGCTGTGTCGGTCTCGATGGTGAGTTGGATGGGCGATGTCACAGCACGGCGCACGGCCATGGTCTGCGCGTCGCCACTCAGGTATGCAGTGAGCATTCGATGTCCTCGTAGAAGTTGGGCCACACCTCGAGGGGGTGACGGTTGAGTCGGATGGCGAGCCTGTCGGCGGCGATGGCTGGCACACCGTGTTTCTTCCAGCGCCACAACGTGTTGCTTGAGACACCGAAGCGGCGCGAGATTTCGACGTTGTCGAACTGGTCGATGTTGATGATGACGTCGAGTGGGAAGCGGCGTTGCGGGCGGCCGGTCACGGTGCCTGCTCCTGGTAGTACTGGCCGAGCTTGATGAGCAGGTCGAGTTGGTCCTCGGTCATGTGCAGCGACTGTTTCCATCGGTGCCCGGTCTCGATGTGCGCGACGTCGAGCTGGAGCATGACGTTCGTGCCGTCCTCGTCGACATGTGCGAGTAGTGACGCGCCTTGGAGGCGAAGGTCTTGGTCTGGTGGTTTGGAGTGGTCGGTCATGGTGTGTCTTTCATGGCGGCGAGGCCGCAGTCGAGGCAGGTGATGGACTCGTGGTTGCGTGGGAGCTGCTCGATTTCGGTGCGTGGATGGGTGCAGCCGAGGATGCCGGACAGCACGACGTCGTCCGCGGCAAGGAGGAAGTCACACGTGTACGTGTTGAGTGGTGAGTGGAACGGTGACGGGTTCGCCATGAACCAGACGGTGACGGGTGCAGCCGAACGGATCCACTTGCCGACCTGCTCGGGCAGAACATCGACGTTCAGTGTTCGCTCGATGCCGTACGACGCCAGCTCCGCAGCTTGAACGCACGCCTCTCCGATGTGGGTACGCATCCGGCAGCGCGACAGCACCTTGTGCGGGAACTGCTCGTACCCGCAGTCCCACTCGACGAGGCGCTGCAACGTGATCTTGCGCCGACGCTTCACCTCGGCGTCGAAACCAGGCATCAGCTCGCGACTCACGTCGGAACCGGACCCATGTTGGCGCCACATACCGGGCACACGTAAATCGGATTGCCGTTCTCGTCGGTGCCCCAGTCGAGGCGATCAGCGGTGGCTTCCATGTGACAGCCGGAGCAGAGAATTTCGGTGGTCGTAGACATGAGTGTTCCTTCGTGTGAGAGGGGTGAGTGGAGTGACGGTGCGCTACACCCCTGGCCAGGAGCGCACAACGTCTTGCAAGATGCGATCGTAGGAAGCTGTGGATCGACCGGCTTGCACCATGAGACCAGCGTCGACGGATCGTTGGATCGCAGGCTCGTACTCGAGCGTCGTCACCGAGGCACCCAGTGCTTGCTCCATGTCTCTGACACGAATGGCACGAGCCGGGTGCATGATCCCCAGCCACTTGTCGATGTGCGAGCAGCGCACGCCACGCATCAGTGCCGGGTACGAGTTGTCGACGACACCGACACGCACGCCGGGCCACAGGTCGGTGATCGCCGGGATTGGCATGGCCGCACCCCAGTCGATGACGGTCACGCGACCTTCGTCGATGAACCGCTTCATGTTCTTGATGTCCGATTCGTACATGCGGTCGAGAGAGATCGACGCGATGCGGAACCGGTCATCGCTGTCGAGCACGTCGTCGAGCGCGTCGCTGTCGTAGTTCGACATGCCGCTGATCAAGTACGCATCGAACGTGTCGACCGCCAGGTACCCGACGTACCACGTCTCGACTTCGCAGAGCATGCCGATCGCAGTCGTTGTTGTGCCGACCCCATGCTTGGCGCCGGCCATGTGAATCACCCGATGATCAGACATCGCTCATCCCGTACTGCCTGGAAATTGCCGGTGAAAGCATCTTGATGCCGTACTCCTCGTGCGCTTGGGTCACTTCGTGCTCACCGAACTCGAGCGTGTGCATCTGCACGATTCCGTCGCAGTCGTAGTCCTCGCGCACCGTGTCGACGGTGAACGACGGCATCGTGTCGATGCGCAGCCACTCATCGAGGTACGCGACGAGCAGCTCGTCGGTCCACTGCTCGATCACGATGTTGCCGACGTGACCGTGGAAGAACTGCCACGCCTCGCCCGGTGTCAGGCCGAGCCACAACATGGCAATCACAGCAACGTCCTCGGTGCGCTCGGGCGGTGTCGCAGACAGCATCGTCGCCCAACCAGCAGCACAGCCCACGAACCCGCAGTCCTTGGCGTGCTTGTACTTGTCGACGACCGGCATCAGGCTGAGCAATGCCCAGTCAAGCTCGTCGTTGTTGGTGTACTGCCACTCGGACATGTCGACCACGGCACGCGACCCTTTGTCGTTCCATGCTCTGGCTTTGTCGTCGTTGACGAGCAGCTGCAACGTGTCGCGCAGCTTGGTCAAGTTGTCTCGGTACATCAGTGATCGCTCCATCTTTCTCGTTGGGTGACACCGACCGTCGCAGACCCTGAGCAAAGAAAGATGCTGCGGCCTGCGACGGCCGGCGAACTACTGCGGTGGCTCCGCTTGGGAGAGTCGAAGCCACCACAGGTGTAGCCGTCACCCCGGCAGGTCGGGGTGACGGCTACGAACTGTGAGTCAGTGACTCAGAACGGCTCTTCGTCGCCGTAGACGACATCGCTGCCACCGGCCGGGACGAGGGCCTTGGTCTTGGACGTCGACTTCTCGATGTCGTTGACCACTGCCCAGCGCAGCGACACACCGACGACGTCGGCGTGGAGCTCGGTGAAGTACCGCTTGTCTCCGTCGAGTTCGACGGTGCGCTGGCGCAGCTTGCCGGACACGGTGACACGGTCGCCCTTGGAGAGCGAGTACGCCACGTTCTCGGCCTGCGCGTTCCAGACGACGACCTGCAAGTACTCGGTCGTTTCGTGGCGTTCGCCGTTGCGCATGAACGAGTCGGTCTGAGCGACTCGGATGTTGGCGACCGGGGTGCCGGTCTGCGTGAAGCGCAACTCGGGGTCGCTGCACAGGTTGCCTTCGATGCTGATGTTGTTGGACTGGCTCATGGTTTCCTCCGTTGTGGTCCATGTATTGCTGGGTGAGTACCCGAGTCGGTCGGGCGGCCGTCATTCGCACCAACTCAGTGAGTCGGAGCGGAGATCTTGGTGTGTTCAGTCACCGATGTCGTCGAGGTGGGCATCGGGCGCGAGGTGAGGTTCGAATGCCGACAGCGCGGCGATCTCGGCCAGCACGGCAGCAGCGAACCGCTCGAGCTCGGCCAGGTTCGGGGCCATGAACGTGAAGCTCTTGTCCTGGACGCTGTTGGACTGTCGGATCGTGAGGTACCGCTCGGGGTGCTGGTCGTCGCTGACGGGTGACCAGGCGCGCACCGTGTAGTCGTTCTTGGCGAACATGAGGATTTCCGTGCGGACACGGTCGGGGAACAGGTCCTGGTTGGGGTGGTTGATGTCGTGGCTCATGCCGGCACCAGAGTGGACATGTGCAGGTGGTGATCGGGGTGACGAGCGTCGATCGCGAGCACCGGGCGGCCACAGCCGTCGCACTGGATGGCACGCACGACCGCAGCGGGCCAGTCACGGCCAGCGGGCACGTGTTTGCCCCATCCCTTGAGCTCGCGCATCACGGGGACATCGCAGCAGCAGTGATTGTTCGTCGGTTGCAGGTCAGAGGTACGCATGGGTGAGGATCCTGTCGTTGGTGGTAGGTGAGAATCGAAGAAGAAAAAGTGGTGGAGGTGGTGGGTGGTCAGCCGACCAGGCCACGCCCGACCAGCCACAAGTAGAAGCGACGAGCCAGGCAAGGCGTGGGCCGATGGCCGGCCTGGTACAAGCTGGTCGGGATGCTGGTTCCAGCGAGCATCAGTAGTCCACGTCGATGCAGTACAGGGTGAACGGGTCGGTGACGGACACGGCATACACGCCGCCCGCGTGATCGCACTCGGCTGCCGGATCTGTGAACGTGATGTCGCTGGCCTCGTCGGCCAACACCCAGGTCTGCGACCCGTCGAGGTCACAGCTCGGGATCTGATTCCAGCTCGACCACGTCGTCGACGAACACGCTTCGACCGAAGTCGTCGGCGCGAGCGCCGGCGCGGGTACCGCGATGCAAGACGCGGTGAGGACAGTGAGGACAACGGACGTTGCGAACATGGTGAGATCTTTCGGTTGGTGTGGTAGTGGGTGAGTTCAGTAATCGCCCCAACTCAGTCAAGCCGAGCGGCCCCGGCCCCCGCCCTCACTCCACCACAGGTGAGAACGTCGGGCCGGGGTGCTACCGCGAGAAAAGCGGGCGACCCGGCCCCCGTGAAGAGGACCGAGCCACCCGCTACATCTCAGAAGGAATCCAGATCGACGTACGACAGGTTGTCGTCGTCGTCGAGGCCGACGCTACGAACGTCGTCCTCGGCCAGTGCGGTGTCCGTCACCGGTGCCCGCACGACTCGCAGCGCCTGTTCGAGATCCGCTTTGGCGTCCTCGGCCGCTTCCATCGAAGCGAACGAGCGGACGACCGTCACGTAGCCACGTGCGTCGTACACGTCGGGCTTCGAATACACGGCACCCGACTTGGCCTTCGAGAAGCGTTCAGCGACGAGAGCCGGGTCGAAGTACACAGCGAGCGCCTCCTGGGCGTCCTCTCGGTACATCGAGTCGGTCGACCGCAATGCGCAGAACACGATCGCAGGCACCTCCGTCGACTGCCACGCCGGGACATCCAGCTCGCCGGTCAGGTCGAGATGGACCCGATCGAGCCGAGTGAGCTCGTCGACACACAGCTCCTTGAGCGCGCCCTGCACCCGCTTGAACGTCAACACGACGTCCTTCGGGTTCAGATGATTGAGCCGAGGGTGTGCGAGCGCACGGGCTTCGGCCATCGCCTGCATCGAGACGATCGAGTGAGGCCGCATGTCGTCGTCGAGGTACTGGTGAAGCACCGCCTCGGCGTCGTCGAGCGACTCGATCAAGTTGCGATCGACGTCAGAGTTGCGTGCCGTGTTGTTGAGGAAGATTGAAGATGTCATGACTGCGTGTTCTCCTGGATGGTGGTGGATGAGATTCGGATCTTGGCATTCGTGATGTACGTGACCGTGCGGGAGCGTGTGTGCTTCCCGAGCTGGTACTCGACGACACGGGTCTCTCGGTGAGCCCGACGCCCGTGGAGGTAGGTGTCGACGTCGAGCTGAATGTCGTCGTCGAGGTGGTGGATGGTGGTGGGTGAGTGATTCATAGTGACCTTCTCTTGTGGTGGTGGATGGTGGTGAGTGGTGGAAGCGTCAGCCGAACAGAGCGTCGTACTCGTCGACCGTGCAACGCTGGCTCAACACGTGAGCCGCCATTTGCATGAGGTTGTCGAGCTGCTCGATCCGCGACCACTCCTGCTCGGGATCAAGTGCTCCCATGTCGTGGTGCATCGCATCGAGCTGAGCGTCCATGACCTTGTCCCAAAGCTCGTCAACAGCAGCGGACAACTCTTCGGACGTGAACCGGTATTCCAGCATGGCATTTCTCCTTGTGTCGGTGGGTGAGAAGTCCTCTGAGCACACGGGTGCGTGCTCGTTGTCGTGAGAACGGCAGGGGGGAATGCGTAGAACTGCACGAACGCAGCCCCGCCCGCGGGGCGAGGCTCGATGCAGGACTTCGGCATGGTAGGTGTCAAGGACAGATCGAGCCCAGCGACACCCAGCCGGCCACGAACCACACCGGCCACCCGAACCCACGGCCACTCACACCACCGCTGGAAGCTCGAACTGAGGACCGACAAGAATCCCCACGGCTACAGCCCGCCGAGCGAAGCGAGATGCGGGACTGTCCGAGCGGATTGTTTCGGCCGACCTTGACGCCACCCCATCCGTAGCAGGCTCCCACGGGCGTCTCACTACAACAGCAGCCCCCAACAGCCGAATGTCCGCAGGGAGCGGGAGCGAGACGGCGAGGCACGAGCCGACGACACGAAGCGACCCAAGCGGAACATCGGCGTAGACCTCTTCAAGCGGTCGGATCGGCTACCGACCCCACCACAAAAGCCGAACCCGACACAGCCGAACCGACCTGCGAACCGGCAAGCCACGATCCCACAGAAAAACAGGGTTGGCCCCCACCCGGCCACACCCCACAGTGCCACCCACCCAAACCGCCACCCGACCAGCCGACCACACCCAACATCAGGAACACAAACCACCAGGCCGACACCCCCAACACGCTCAGGCTGTGTGAGGTCTGGGCGTCCAGCTTGCAACGCTGACCGTGCCCGATACCAGCCGAATGTGGAGCAAAAGAGCTGCATCCGTGCACAATCCGGCCCTGTACACCACACCTGAATCAACACGATGTACCAAGAGGGGGGGACAATCAGAGAACGTCCTGTGCTGTGAGATGTTGGGGTCTAGATCGGTATCACGTGGGTTGGGGGTGCGCAACGCTGGCTTGTTGGGGCCGTTGGCAACTCGTAGCGGAGCGGAGGGGCGGCAGCCGGGGGATGGTGGTGGCTCGGGTGGGGTGTGTGAGGTCCGGTTTGTGCGCGACCACCCCCTGAATTTTCCCTCGCTCAGATTTTTCTGAGTAGCGACTTCTCCGCTGGTGGCTTTGTGCGATGGGAGGTGAGGTCTTTCCTCGGGAGCTTTCCATCAAGCCCGCCCCTTTGGTCGATCGACTCATCAGGTTGTTCGAGGGGCTTCCCGGCTGATTGGGAACTGCAGCTGCAGCCCTGCGACGGGGATGCACCCGGGGATGAGCCGGGAGTCTTCAACCGCCCGGCACGATTCTTGCGGTGCTCGGGTGAGATCGGTTCGGGAGACCTGGCCCCGTGGGACGGCAGTGTGTCGCGTCGAGGTGTCGCGTTCAAGTCATTGCCTGTGGACATCTGTGATTGAGATGTTCACAGGCTGTGTGATCTGTCATTGTGATGGGCATGGGTGTGAAGCAGAAGGCGCGTGATCGGGCGGCGGCTCGTCGTGGTCCGCGTTTGCGTGACTCTGATCGGCAGCGGTCGGATCGGATTCTCGAGGAGGCGTTGGATGCTCGTCGGAGGCGGCGGCACGCGCTGGGTCACGGCAAGGTGAAGCGGCGCCGCACCTGTTTGGTGGAGGTGTACGACTTGTCGACGGGTGAGGTGTTCTACTGGTGATGGGGTCGTCGGGTCTGGTGCTGGAGTGGCGGGCTCGGCGGTCTCATTGGTTCATTCGTTGTACTGGTCGCCGTCGTCGCCCATGTCTCTGAGCACTTCGTGGAAGTCGAGGCGTTGGATCTCGAGGTTCCAGGCGTGGAGGTACTGGGCCATGCCGAGGGTTCGGGTGTGGAGCTGGTTTGTTCCGTTGAACAGGCCGAATCCGTGTTGGCCGTCAGGGGTCATGTACTCGAGCATGCCGATGAACCCTTCGATGAGTCCGCCGCCTCGCGCGTTGAGGACTTTTTGGATGGCGTCAGCGACTGCTTCTTGCAAGTCGTCGTGGAACTGCTCTTCGTCGGGTTCGATGTGGCTCATGCGTTCCAGCGTGCCCCGCACTGGCACCGGTAGGAGACGTGCTCGTCCTCCCAGAAGCCTCGACGGTTGTGTCGGTGGCCGGCGACGACGAGGTGGTGGCCGCGGATCCGGTGTGTGAGCCGGTCGATGAAAGCGAGCATGGTGTCCTTGTGGCTATGGTGTGGGTGTTGATGGGTGAGATCATTCAACCGCAGTGCCGCCGAGACCTCGAGTCCGGCGGCACTGTCGCGTCACAATCTCTGTCCACACAGTACCCACGTGGGTGACTACGATGGTGGTTCATGACCATCAACACAGAGTTCACCAACTGGCCGCTCACCGGCCTCGATTGGGACAGCGCGCCTTACGAGTCGTGTTCCCCGAATCTCACCGCCCTGCTCAAGTACGCCGAGGCCCGCTGGCCCGGTTTCAAGTCGCTGGGCTGTCACTACGACCGACCGATCCGCAACGGCAGGACACCGTCGACGCATTCGTTCGGTGCCGCCCTGGATCTCGGGTACGACCCGGCGCTGATCACGCGTCAGGTGCTGACCGAAGAGATCTTGCCGTTCCTGATCGCCAACTCGAAGGAGCTTGGCATCCAAGCAATCCACGACCAGGGCCGCATCTGGCGGGCGTACCGCTGGGACGATGCGGGTGGCGGCTGGAAGATCTACACGACGGGCTACGGCAACTGGATCCATGTGGAGACGTCACTGTCGAAGTTCGATGACAAGACGGCGATCGATACTCGGCTTCCGAAAGATCCGACTGCGATCGTGGTCGAGGTGCCGGGCCCGAACACGTGGCTGCGTTTCGAGCCGGAGGAAGGCGAGTTCGGGTTGTGGCCGATCCGCACCGACCTGCCGACGATCAAGCGTGTGACGGGAGATGTCGACAAGCTCCACGTCGACACGTGCCGGTTTGTGCAGGGCGTGATCTTGCATCACGCTGGCGGCCAGATCATCGTGGACGGCATGTTCGGACGCCAGACTGACGCCCGAGTGCAGAACGTTCAGGAGTTCTTCAAGCTGGAGGTCGATGGTGTCGTTGGACCCAAGACGATGGGTGTCATCCAGTACATCGCTGCGCTGAATTCGTCGACGCACCCTGAGAGCAAGGCAGCCTGATGAGCGACGCCAAGATCATCAAGCAGTACGGCGGCGCAGATGTCGTGTCACAGCAGATCAAGGTAACGAACACCGGGGACGGCCTGTCGAACGCGATGGAAGTGGATCCGCAGGACTTCCAGATCGGGGAGAAGCGGTACGTCGTGATGGAGACCGTCGTGACGAAGATCGGCTACGAAGAGATCAAGGACTCCGATCAGCTGCGTGAGGTGCCGACCCTCAAGGCGGGAACGGCGACGATCGTCGACAGCGCACTGGTGGCCGACGTTCTCGCCAAGCAGCGCAAGGCGATCGACGAAGCCAAGGGCCTCCTCGAACTGGACCTCGACGGCGACAGCGACGACGAGTAACCTGCCGTCCAGGGTTCCGCACCCTCCCGCCAGCACCGGCTTTTTCAAGGGGCCGCTGCTGGCTCGAACCGCCCATCTGCTCCGCCGCAGGTGGGCGGTTCCGCTTTTCAGGCACCGTGTGTGGCGTAGCATCGGCGCCATGAGCCAGAACATTCCAACCACATCCAACATCTCAACCCTTCCGACGCTCACTCCTGAGCTGGCGAAGGAGATCGGTGAGCTCGACGAGCATCCCACGTTCCGTCACGCCGACGCAGCCTCTGCGAGCTACACGCTCGTGTGGTTCTCGGGCGGCTGGTACAAGGCGACCCTGAGCGATCTCCCCAAGATCGCCAAGATCGCAGAGGACACCGACCACCCGCGTTCGCGTGGGGCCGGCGAGTCGACCGATGACGATGCCACCGTCGAGCGCGAGGACACGATCACCGAGGACGACACTCAGGACTACGACGAAATGTCGAAGGACGAGCTGAAGGCGGAGTGCGAAAGCCGCGGTCTCACTTCGAGCGGCACGAAGGCAGAGCTCATCGAAGGGCTCAACGACGACGACAACGGAGACAGCTGATGGCGGCAGTGGCCGGTGGCCGATCGGCCACTGCAACTCTCACCGCCGCGACCGTTGACACGGTCACCCTGAACCGCCAGTCCCAGGTGGAAATCGTCCACCACGGCGGCGCCGATGTCATCTACTTTCGTGTCGACGACACCGATCCGGTTGTGGCCGCAGACGATTGCGAAGTCCTGTTGCCGTCCGAGCGCCTCACTGTGCATCTCGACAACAACGACCTCAAGTTGATCTCGGCCGGTGCGATGACCTACACGGTGGTCGCAGTCAGTTGAGCGACGAGCCCGCGTCGGCAGTCCCCGACACGGGCTCGCTCGCCACCCGAGACGCCGGAGACATCTGGGTCGGCACCGACCGTTTCGCGACCCAGCAGCAAGAGGACATCGACGCCGCCAAGGAGCAGCTCGAGCAGGCCACTCCGCACGCCACCCGTTACGACGAACGCGACGAGCGACCCAAGTCGCCAATGGCGAGCCACAAGCACTACCAGGAGGGCTTGGCACGCCGCCGCCAGATCATGGAGCTGGTCTCGGCGGGGATGATGGTCGGTGACGCAGTCGAGCAGGTCGGCATCCACATGTCGACGTACCGCGGGTACCGCGAGAAGTACCCGAAGTGGGCGGCCGAGCTCACCGTGAGACGCATGGCAGCGCACTCCGGTGACAAGCTGTCCGACAAGGAAGCCGACATGGGGCCCGCCGAGTTCGTGGCCCGCTACTTCCACATGGGGCTCACCTGGTTCCAGCTGCTGTTCATGCAAGAGATCGAGAAGCTCCCGAAGGGCAACATGCTCCTGGTGCTGTGGCCTCCCGAGCACGGCAAGACCACGACGTTCGAGAACTACGCGAACCGCAAGCTGGCGTACGACCCGACGCACCGGTTCCTCGTCGCCTCCGAGAACCGTGGCATCGCACAGAAAATCCTCGGTCGTGTCATGGACCGCATGAACCCGATGGGCCCGACCCCCGAGTACGTGTCGTCCTATGGGCCGTTCATCCCGCAGACCGGTGGCGGCCTCGCCGCGGTCCGCCAGCCGTGGACCGACACCCGATTCTCGGTGTACAACGCCCGTCTCTCCGACGAACGCAACTACTCGATGGAAGCGGTCGGTATCAACGGCTCGATCGTGTCGGCACGATGCGACCACTTCCACGTGGACGACCCCCAGTCCGTCAAGACGCTCGGCCAGTCCGAGAAGATGACGATCTGGCTGCGCCAGGACGGCCTGTCGCGGCCGGCTGAGGAAGGGATCACCACGATCTGCGGCACGCGTGTCGGTGACGGCGACATTTACGAAGAGCTGCTCCAGGACGAAGAGCTCGACGGCATCATGAAGGTGCTGCGGTTCCCTGCGGTCGTGACCGATCACGACACCGGAGAGCAGAAGCCCCTCGACCCGTCACGGCACACGCTCGAGTCGCTGGACCGGATGCGCCGCAAGGTCGGCAACGACATCTGGGACCGCAACTGGATGCAGGAACCGGGCGCATCGCGCAAGGGGCGGGGCACGTTCACGAAGGAGATCGTCGAGAAGCTCCTCGACACCGACCGTTCGCTGCACCACTTCTGCGGCGACAACGGCGAGAACAAGGATCCGATCGTCTACATCGGTGTCGACCCGGCGCTCGGCGGCAAGAACGTCATCATGGCGTTCGAGGTGCTCCCCGAAGGCAAGCTGATCCCCCGCAAGATCCGTGAGGACGTCGGCCTCGAACGCAACGAACAGATCATGTCGGCGCTCGAGTCGGTCGTGCAGTGGTGCCAGCTCACCGCCCAGGTCACCGACGTCGTGATCGAGGACAAGAACTTTCAGCTCGGCCTCAAGAACGACGACCGCCTGACCGATATGGCAAAGGACTACGGCTTCGCGATCCGCGGGCACACGACTGGCTGGGACAAGCACGACCCCGACATCGGTGTCGCGTCGATGGCGAGCTCGCTCATCAAGGGCGAACTGATCTTGCCGTGGGCGGCCGACGATCTGACCCGCCACGAGATCGGCCAGTTCATCCGACAGTTCTACGCGTGGAAGCCCGGTGTGCGCGGCAACAAGCTGCGCCAGGACTATGTGATGGCCTACTGGTTCGTGTGGATGCTGTGGCGATCACGCCACAAGAGCATCAAGAACGTGGGCGGAAACGTCTCATCATCCTTCCAACGGCAGACTCCAGGGTGGAAGATGTCCCCAGCCGGCCTCGTCCTCCCGAACCAAAGGTGACTGATGCGTACATTCCATGAGATCCGCGAGATGGCCTTCCATCTGCAAAACAACCGCAGCGCGCTCGTCAAGCACATGATGGAGATCAAGCGCCACTACGAAGCGGACTGGGTCATTCCTCTGCCCGATGTGAAGGGCGAACCGAACATGGACATGTTCACCCCATCGCTCATCACCGACACCGTCGACGGTCTCGGGATGCGCGCAGCGTCGATCTCACCGACGACGTTCTGCCCGCCCGTCACCAACTCGGTGCTGTCGTCGAGTCGCGCGACGACACGACGCAAGATCCTGCACGGCACCTACCACCAGAACTCGTGGAAGGTGAAGCGCCGCCGCTACTACCGCCACATGTGCGCGTACGACACCGGCTCGATCTACATTCGCCCCGACTTCGGCACCGGAGAGGTGCGCATGGAAGTCCGCGACCCGCTGTTCACGTTCCCCGAACCCACCTCGGCCGAGCAGATCAGGGCACCCGAGTACGTTGCGTTCATCACCCGCCACTCCGGTTCCGAACTGCGACGCATGTACCCGCAGTGCCGAGCCGAAGCCGGGGGCCCCGTCACCGAAACACACCTCGAGCAAGCGTGGGACGTGTTCGAATGGATCAGCGCGACCGAGATGGTGTTCGGTCTGCTCGGGCCGGCGTTCGCTGACGGCGACCACGTCGACTCGAACTTCGTGCAGCACCACGGTGGCGCGTTCATGCAGCTCGGCCCCGTCGTCCCAAACCGTGCCGAGATGCCCCTGGCAATCACACCCCAGGAAGTGTCGCTGCACTCGGTCGGCACCCGCCTCAACGCGCTGCTCGGCAACGTCCAGATGCAGTCCCGGCTGATGGCGCTCGAGGTCATGGCCCAGCAGAAGGCGATCTTCCCCGACATGTACGTCCTCGGGGCCGACAACCAGACCCCGAACATCGGTGGCGACGGCCAATGGAAGGACGGCACGACCGGCGCAATGAACCTCCTGTCCGGTGTCCAGTCGGTCGGCCAGATCACCCAGACCCCCGACATCCGCACCCAGGCGATGATCGACCGGCTCGAACGCAACACGCGTGTCTCGTCTGGATTGAACCCTCAGATGGGCGGCGAGTCGTTCGGTTCGCTGCGCACCGGCCGCGCCCTCGACTCGATGCTGTCGAGCTCAGTCGACCCGCGCATCCAGGAGCTGCACGAAGTCACCGAAGCCTGGTTCTCGCTCGTCAACGAATCGATCCTCGGCGCGTACAAGGGCTGGTTCTCCGACACCAAGTACGAGTTCTTCTCCGGCTGGCACGGCGACAAGGGCATGGTGAAGTTCACGCCCGCCACCGACATCGAGATTGTCGCCAACGTCGTCGAGTACTCGATCCCCGGTGCCGACGTTGTCCAGCAGACACAAGTACTTGGGTCACTCTTGGGTGCTGGCGTCATTTCCGAGGAAACGTTCCGTCTGCGCCACCCGTACATCGACGACTCGACGGCCGAGTCCGAGCAGATTGTTCTCGAATCGGTCCACAAGGCGATGGTCGCCGGCATGCAGGAACAGATCGCTTCTGGTCAGATGCCCGCCTCGATCGTCGCCCGCTTGTACGACAAGCTGCAGGACGGCAAGCCCTTGAACAAGGCGCTCCTCGAGGTCGACGAAGAGGTTCGTGCCGAGCAGGCGCAGGCTGCGCAGGACGCGCAGGCCGGTGCCGACCCGATGGCTGCCGCGGGGAACCCGCTCGCACAGCTCGGGTTGGCCGCTGGCCCAGCAGCAGCAGGGCCCGCGGCTCTTCCCCCCGGTGCCGCGGGCCCACCTGCCGCTCCCGGTGGAGGCGGTCCCGAAGCCGGGATGGCCGCAATGCTTCAAGCTGCAATGGCCGGAGGTGCCTGATGCCCAGAGAACGCCGCAAGACCCGCACCGGGGAAGACGCACAGAACATCAAGTCCGTGCCCGGTCAGCGATACGGAGAAGGTGTCAAGCAGCAGGCGATGCAACGCGCGATGCCCGCCCCCGACAACACCAACCAGGTGCAGGTGCCTTCGGCGCCAACCCCTGAGATGGCCGTCGACCCGGCCACCGCGACGGACCCGGTCGCGCAAGCTGCACCGCTCACCAAGCAGGATCTGGCCGCGATGATGGGCAACCCGAACCTCCTCGGCCAGCCGTCAGCGCGACCGAACGAACCGATCACGACAGGCTTGTCGTCGGGTGCCGGCCCGGGCCGCGAAGTGTTGATGACCGGTCAGGGCGAATCACCGATCGGCCGGTACTTGAGCCAGTTGTCGGCCGAGACCGGCAACCCGAAGTGGGCTCGCATGCGCGAGCGCGCCGGACTGTAGCCACTCCGATCCACCTTCGGTGCGCCATGCTGTGAGGCATGAGCGACGTCTACATCTCCGGTCGATCCGGGGGATCCAGCTTCGGGCCGACCAGTGCGATCACTCGAGCGCACATGCTCGACATCAACCAGCAGCTGATCACGACCGCGAATCCGTGGCTCGCCCAGGACCCCGAAACGCTGATGCGCCTGGCGACGTCGGGTGCTTCTCCCGAGGAACTGACGCACAACGCTGCGGCGCTCGCCGGGATGGAAACCCTCGACCGCATGTCGACGACGATGGCGGGTCTGTCCGACGTGGCGCAACGCTCGATCTACGGTCGCATGACCGAGCAGCAGCAGCGTGGCCTGAACCAGATGGGCTACGCACCGCCCGACGCCGAGTCCGATTCGCCGCTCGCCCCGTACTTCGGTGCTGCAGCAGCCGTTGCTGACAAGGTCATGTCGCCGGTCGCGTCGGTGGTCGGCGCTCCGCTCGGTGTCGGCATGGACATGCTCACGTGGGTGGGCGACGTGCCCGCCCACTTCTACCGGTCGATCCGGCAGATGGAAGGCTGGCAGCAGTGGGTGGCGCTGGGTGCTGCAGCCGCGGCCGGTACCGCTCTCGCTGTCGCATCAGGTGGTACCGCAGTCCCGCTGCTCGCAGGGATCGGGTCGAGCATCGCCGGGGCCGGGACGCTCGGCACGCTCGCTGGTGTCGGCGGCGGCGCACTTGCAGCTGGTGTCCTCGCCACGTTCCCGAGCGCAATCTCGAACCCGACCGAATGGTGGGATCTGATGAACCCGTTCGGGGACACAGGCGTCGGCCGCGGCGAACGCATCTTCACGAAGGAAGCACAGCAGCGTTCGCGTGGTTTGCTCGGCAACGCCACACACCTCGACGCGCTGGCCCGCGACATCGCCGCCGACCTCGACACCTACGAGCTCGTGTCAGAACTGGCCGGCGAACGGGGCGCCACCGACCAGGGCGTCCTACTCAAGTCGCTCGAGAAAGTCGCCGCGAAGCTCGCTGACCCCGGCACCCCCGAGTACCAGCGCATCTTCACCGGCCTCAACACGCTCGTCCAGCAACCCGAGTTCCTCGCCGCGATGGACGAGCTCCAGAAGTCAAAGATCTCGTTCGGGCGCGACGTCGCCGGGAGCTTCGGCCTGGAGGAAGGCGACAAGTATCACGGTCTCGTGTCGGGTGCAGCCGATGGACTGTGGCTGTTCGCGATGGACCCGACGCTCGCCATTGGCAAGGTTGGCACTCTGTGGCGTGCGAGCCGGCGCGGTCTCGACTTTGCGTCGGACACCGCTGCGATGGAACGCCTATCGAAGATGGTCGTCGAGGATCGGGCTGTGCGTGCCACCGCCGAGCAGATCGGACGGGCGATCCGCACCGAGGACTTCACTGCGCTCCCGAAGTCGTGGACGCACAATCACACGCACCTGTCAGAGTGGAAGCGCCAGACCACGCTGAACGGCAACACGCTGCCAACCGACGACTCGACGATCTTCCTCAAGTACCTCGACGATGGGCGCGGCTTGTCACAGCTGCTGCAAGGACACGGCACGGTTCGCGGTCACGAACTGATCCGCATCTCGACGGGTGCCGACGCCGCAGGCTGGGGCAAATTCCAGGCCGCAGCCCGCAACATGCAGCGCGGTCTCACCGACACCGTCCTGATCGACGACCTCAAGGCAATGTCCAAGGAGTTCGGGGTCAGCGCCGACCTCGAGCGTCGTCTCCCGTTCAACGCCCTTGACGAAGCAGTCGATACCCAGTTCACCGCACGCACCATTCAGGAAGCACGACCTGATTCGGGCGCGTACGCCGTGGGCGAGGCGATCGGCCAGGGACTGATGATCGTCCCCGGTGGCCGATCCTTTGCCAACTTCATCGGGGCCGTCACGACGATGATCCCGTCGAACAGTGCGATCGCTCTCGTCGACATGGCGAAGGCCGGCAAGAACAACGTCCAGAACGCAACGACCGACATCCCCCGGTTCATTGAGACGTTCGGCCGCCACTTCAACCTGCCGTCGTTCGTGCGAGACGAATGGCTCAACACGACAATGCGCCAGGGCACCATCGGCCAGCGTCGTCAGGTGCTGCTGTCGTTCATGGATTCGGTGTTCACCGCTGGCGGTCTCAAGTCCACCGATGAAGGCATCAAGCTCGCTGACGAGTTCGTCCACAAGTACAAGCAGGCGTACGGCGCGGGCGGCATCGACGAGATCCGCATCGGTGACACTCAGCGCATCGCCGGCTTCCTGCCCGAGCAGCACCAGGCCGTGTTCATGGTGATGCCCGACCTCCGCAAGATGAGCGAGGCCGTGCAGCAGGGCCACATCTTGTCGACGGTCACGAAGCTCACCGACCACAAGTTCGTCGAGACCGCGATGTCCCGCTACATCAAGCCGGGCTGGCTGCTGCGCATCGGGTTCATTCCTCGCGCGTCGGGCGAAGAAATGCTCGCCCTCGTCACACGCATGGGATCCGGTTCGCTGCTCCAAGAGTTCGGTGCCCGCTCGCTCGCTCAAGCTGACGCCGCCAAGGCAGCCCGCACAAAGCTGCACGAGCTCGGCCGGTCGAAGCTCGACGCCGCCGACCTCGAAGCGTTGCGCTACGACACAGTCGGCCACCTCCGCCCGTTCCTTGGGATGATGGAACGCTTGGGCTGGGAGAAGCCGCAAGCATCGTTGCTCAACAACTACTCCGAGTTCATCCGCAACTCGGTCGAGAACGGGCTCGGCTTCGGCTTCACCGAACGGATGCCGACGTTCCTCGACAACGTGCTGCTCGGCAAAGACAAGTCGCTGCGCCACATGCTCGCCAACGGTGTGAGCCCCGAGCTGCGCCTGAATGCCGACCTGTGGGTGTTGCGTCACGCTGATCCGGTGATGAAATCGATCTCTGCGTCGAACGCGTCGCAGGCCGAGAAGGCTCACTTCAATCCTGACGGTCAGCGCATGCTCGTGGAAACCGCCGACGACGGCCGGCGCATCGACATGCCCGTCGTCCTCTCGGGTGAGCGTGGCCTCGCCGGCATGGACGACCTCAGCTACGACCCTGCCGTTCACCGCCAGGTCGGTGAAGTATTCGCTGACGCAGTGCTGCGTGACGAGTGGGCCGACGCACTCTCGACGTACCTGCCACCGGAGATGTCGCTCACCGAGAACCAAGTGGCCGACGCACTCAGCCTTGTCGACGGCATCGAATCCCACGAGCTCCGACAGCTCGCACTCGAGATGGTCGACGTTGACGAGACCAGCCTTCGTGCTCTCGCTGAAACGTGGGACGACTACCGGCCCGAGCTGCGCGACGCAATCATCGGCGCGATCACCCGCGGCCAGTTCGACACGACCGTGTTCCGCAGCAACCTCGACGATGCGATCGTCCGGTTCCAGCACGAGCAGTTCATGGCAGAGAGCGTCGACGACGCGTACAACGCCAAGAAGTTCGAGAACTTGACCGAAGAGTTCGAGACGATGATTGCCCAGACCGACGTGCTCGATCAGATCGTCGAGACGTTCGGGCAGCTCGACGTGTCCGAAGCGTCGTGGCTCGGCGCAGCCATGTCGCGCCAGGCCAGCGCGATGCCGATGCCGTGGGTGACAGACGGACCCCAGCGGTACGACCTTGATGCGATCCGCGCTGGCGCGAACCCTGAGGTGCAGGGCCGACCCGACTTCGTGCTGATGCGAGGCATCCCCGACATGTCGACCACGTCGATCACTCCCGAGGGAGACATGATCGTCGCGGCCAGCGCCCACAAGCAGTGGGACACGGCCGGTGCTGACGCCGTGTCGTTCACCACCGACCCGAAGGAAGCGTTGGCGTTCGCGTCGAAGCGTGGGGCCGGACTCGAGGAATCCGCGATGACCGGCGCGGTCATCGAGATCGACGGCGAGTGGCTCCTCAAAGAGTTCGGTCTCACGATGGACGACCTCAACGCCAGCCCTCAGGTACCGGGCACGGTGGCGATGCCTCGCGGTGACGGCCCGTACTTCTACGGGCACAGCAACGAGTACTCGATCACCGAAGTCGCGCTCGCACTCCAGAAGCAGGGCAACACGCCCCGCACGTTCCGCATCCCGAAGAACAAGTGGCGCTTCCAGTCCACCGACGAGATGAAGAAGTTCTCCGACACCGCCGACCCCGGCGCGTACTACGACTTCATGACCGGCACGCGAGCCACCGAGATCTTGGGTCGCCCCGTCGAAGAGGTCGTGCCCGAGGTCAACAAGCGCATCGACGATCTGATCGAGTCGATGTCACCGGCCGAGCAAGCCGACCTGGTCGACATGCTCAACGCCAACCACGACGAGTGGGCCAACTACTACCAAAACGTCTACAGCCAGAACGTCAAGCGACCGAAAAGCATCCTCATCGACACCGAGCTTGAGGCGTACGACGACACCGGCCAGGCCGTCATCGACAAGCTGGCTGCGTTGCGTTCCGATCTGGGTGAGCTCGCACCAGCGTTCGAGAAGTTCACGCTGTCGTCGCCCGGCCAGATGTTCGACGACGCCGTTCGCGAGCGTGTCGGTCTGCCGTTGGCACGAGCCCTCGACCCATCGGTGCAGGGCGGCTACGACGGCGCGACCGGTGCCGCGCAGCTGTCCCAGATGGGTTCGGGTCTCGACGTGCGAGGCCAGGGCAGCTTCAACATCGAAGCCACCCAGCAGTGGTCTCCGATCCACCGCGACTTCAAGCGGTTCCGTGCCGACCTGGAGAACCGGATCGCAGCGAAGCTCGCTGACCCGAACAACCAGATGTACACCCGGTACGCCGACCAGCTGTTGAAGATGCCGGACGGCTCACCCATCGCGACACCCGCAGCGTCGGGCCTCGCGTACATCTACACGCCAATCGTGCCGGCCGAATCGAACAACGTCCTCAAGATGCTGTCCGGTGAGATGCTCCCGCCCGACGTGACACCCCAGCAGCATTCGCTGCTCACAAACATGAAGTTCCACACCGACTCGCGGAACCTCAACGAGCTCGAGCGGACACTGGGCACTCTCGACGGATCCGGTCACAGCTTCCAGATCGAAACCGAGATGAGCGAACTGTTCGGTCTCCTCGACGAAATGGCGATCTCACGGGCACAGGCCGACGAGCTGACCGAGACGACCGTCGATCACTGGGAACGGATCACCGACCTGGTCGAGCAGCTCGACACGAACACCATGCGCACCGGCACATACGAGAAGATGGCCGAACAAATCATCGCTCAGGGCTCGAAGCGTTCGGTGCCAATGGGCGGCCTCGAAGAGATGGACCCGACCGATCTGCGCAACACGCTCGCCTCCGCGCTCGAACACATCGACCGGAACCGTCACGCCTACGCCGAACCGGTGTCGCTCGCTCTCGAATCGATGGCGTTCAACGATCCTCGTGTCGCGCAGTGGGTGACGCACATGTTGTCCGACACGCTCGACGTGAACCTCCCGACGACGGTCGGGCAGATGACGGTGCCCCGCCAGGCGGTGCTCGGCAACAGCCGTGGCGGCAACGGCATTCGTGTCGGGGGCCGCTCGACGGTCGGCAACTACTGGCAGCTCGACCACCGCTGGCAAACACACGCAGTGCCACGCGAGGCCCGCAAAGTCCACATGCGCCGCTACGCCGGAACCCCGTCGATCGGCAGCCCGAACCAGAAGCCGGAGATGATCCGCGACGAGATCGATTTCCTCATCGGAGCCAGCTTGCAAAAGGGCATTCAGGCGTGGGCCAAAACGATCGTGGACGGCACGCTCAACAAGCAGATGCGAGGCGTCAAGGACGTTCAGCGGGTCCGTGCTCCTGACGAGTTCCGCAAGAACGGTGTGGCCCGCCGCACCGGCCGCGGCGACAACGTCAAGATGGAAGCCCTCAACCCCGGTGACGAACTTGCCAGTCCAGAGGAACTGTTCGAGATCGACGAGGCAGGCAAAGAGATCGGGTCGGTGCGCTTCGGTGATCGCCGCTACTTCGAAAGCGAGATCGTCGATTCGTCCGAGGAACTGATGTGGGGGATGCTCGGCCCGATGGTGCGCGACGTGTACGAGTCGCGGGCCGGCTTCGCCAAGGAGATCCCACGCGACCTTGTCGGCAACAAGTCGCGTCAGGTGGGCGAGGTGTACGACCCCGACAGCTACGTCCGCATGACCCGCTCACGTGTCTCCGATGTGCGCCGCGAACCGGAAGCGGCTCTGCCGAACTCGACGATCACCGAGCTCTACACCCGTCGCAGCGACGGCATCTGGGATCGCATTGTTCGCTGGGGATTCGACACGGTCATCGGCCCATCCATCGACGCGATCGTTCGCAAGCCGATGGCGTTCCACTACTTCTCCGAAGCCATGTCGGACAACCGTCGCAAGATGGGCTGGCTGCTCGACAACAACCTCATCGAAGTGAAGCTGACCGAGTCGATGGGTGACGTCATCGAAGAGATCTACACGGCATCGCAGATGACACCGGAGATGATGGCCGACCTTCGCCTCGTCGCGAAGAGCGACGGCATCGAGCTCGCCGCCGACAACATCGACGACACCCGCCAGTTCATGCTCGGACTTGGTGAGGACAGCAAGCAGATCCGAGCGAAGCTGCTCGACAAGAAGCGCATCGCTCAACGCAAGACCGAAGCGGCGATCGTGCGAGCCAACCCTGGTGTTGACGGCGACGAGCTGACGAAGCTCATCGACAAGGCACTGCTCAAGGCCGATGGGGAGTACGCCGCAGCTGACCGTCTGTCGGAATCGGCACGCCGAGAGATCTTGGCGGCGTCGGCACCCGACACTGGCATCGGCTCGATGACCAAGAATCAGAGTTTCGTGAACACGTACCACGAGGCGATCCCCGACGAGCTGTGGAGCGAAGGGCTTGACGCAGTCCAATCGTTCATCGACGAGAACAAGCTGGCCCTGTTCTCCCGGTTCACCGACGAGCAGTTCTCACTGTTGAGTCGGGCGCGCAACAACCTCAAGACGACACTGAACCAGGCCGAAGAGATGGCAGCGATGCGTGCCGTCGAGAACGTCGTCCCGTTCCTCGACAGCCACGAAGAGCGATCCATGTTCGCTGAGTACGGTCGCAACTTCCTGCCGTTCTGGTACGCCGAAGAGAACTTCATCAAGCGTTGGGCACGCACCATCGCCGTGTCCTCCGACTTCGGTGGCCTCGACACGATCCGCAAAGCCCAGCTCACGTACATGGGTCTGCGTTCGGCTGGCATCGTGCGCACCGACGAGTCCGGCAACGACTGGGTCGTCTACCCCGGTTCGGGTCTGCTCTCGGAAGCAGTGTCGAAGATCATGCCCGGCGGCGGCATCGCTCCCGGTGTCGGCGTGCTTATGCAGGCCCGCACCGACTCGATGCTCCCCGGTGTCAACTCGAACTTCGGTGGCGCATCCCCGTCACCGTTCATCGCCATGCCAATCACAATGGTCACGTCGCTGTTTCCCGAATCTCAGGAGATCAGGCGGGCAGTGCTCGGAGACATCGGAGCGAGCTCGAGCGCGATGGGCCAGTTCGTTCCCGGCACGATCCGCAAAGCGTGGGAGGTCTTCTACCAAGACGAGGACAGCTCCGTCCGCTACGCGAGCGCGATGGCCGCAGCGATCGCCTACGACGAAGCGGCCGGCAACGGTCTACCCGACAGTGCAACACCGGATCAGATGGACGAGTACCTCGACAAGATCCGCAACCACGCTCGGATCATCATGGTGTCGCAGATGATCGGCGGGTTCATCGTGCCCGGCGCGCCGTCGACGATCACAACCGGCGAAACCTGGTCGTCGTGGAAGGCACTGTCGGGTGTCGGCATCGACGACCCCGGTCAGATCACCTCGGCGCTGTACCGCGAGTACGTGAGCAACGCCGGTATCGAAGAAGGCACCGCAGCGTTCCTTGCAGCCTTCCCCCAGGCCGACCTCGAGGACATCATCAACCCGCTGGCGCTGACGACGTCGAAGTCGGACAGCGCATCGAGGGCACCGCTGCCCGCGACCCGCACCGGCATGAAGTGGTACAACGACAACGAGGCGTGGGTCAACGCGATGCCCGAAGCGGGCGCGTGGTTCATGCCCCAGGACAACAACGACACCGAGGACTTCGACTACTACTCGTACGCACAGCAGCTGTCGTCGGGTCTGCGCAAGCAGCGCACACCCGGCGAGTTCCTCAAGGCCATCAAGTTCCGGCAGGGAGCGACCCCGTACTTCGAGATGAAGGACATGTACGACCAGGCCGTCCTCAAGGTCGGTGACAACCAGGCGATGAAGAACGAGATCGACGCCGTCTGGTCACGCTGGCAGGACGAGTTCCTCACAGCGAACCCGATCTTCCACGAGGAGCTGTTGAACGGCGACTCGCGCCAACGCCGGCACCGCTCGATCGAGCAGCTCCGCTACGCCGTCGACGACCCGGCCGCACCAGACTCGCCGTACACCACGGAGATCCGGCGCATAGCGAAGTCGTACGATTCGTACGTCTCCCAGCTGCGAGTGCTGGCCGACCGGCGCGACGCCAAGTCCGAAGAGAAGAAGCGCCAGATCAAGTCGGCGTTCGCTGAATGGGTCGAGGGCTGGAAGATCAAGAACCCGCAGCTGATCCGTCTCTGGTCGACCGTGTACCAGCCAGAAGCTGGTTTGCCTGACACAATCACGTCATGAGCGAGATCAGCATCACCGCACAAGACCTGAACTTGCCGGTCACGGTGACCGAACGCGACGAGGTCGAAGAGCCTGGTGTGCTGCGCACGATGTGGGACACCAAGCTCGGGTTCTTCGATCAGGACTTGAGCAAGCAGATCCCTCGGTGGAAGCAGTACGCCAAGGGCATCCAGGGGCTGAACCGGTCCCCGATGCTCGACCGGTTGTGGGCGGCGATGCCTCCCGAGATCCGCGACAACAAGTCGATCAAGAACAACATCGACATTCGTGCGATCGCTCAACGAGTCCTTGACTCGGCCGACGAGACGGGCGCCATTGTGAACGGCATCAGCTTCTCGAAAGCCGAAGTGACAGCTCTCAGCAGGGAGACCGGGTGGATCACGGTCGGCTTGCGCGACGACCTGGCCGAAGATCTGCGGAAGATGTACCCGAAGGGCGACGACGAAGCCAACGATGAGTACAAGACCCGCATCGATATCGCTGCGATGGAGATGTCGAGGGAGTACCTCGACGGTGAGGCCAAGCCGTTGCCGGAACGCCTCGACGTCGAGAAGATCAACGTCAACGCCGAGGGCCTTCTCGAAGCTGGGCCAGGCGCAAGCGAGTCGACGCAGTCATCGACCAACATCTTCGGTGAGCTCGAAAGTGATTCCGAGGGTGCGGTCACGACCAAAAGCTTCCTCACCCGCCAAGAGGTCCAGGCGCTGATCCAGGAAGGCGGGTCGCTGCTCGACGGATTTGAGCGGCTGCGCGCCGACGAAGCGCAGATGACAGCGTTGGCCGAGAGCGGCACGGAGAACGTCAACGGCGAAGTGTCCCGAGTGACATACCGCGACGGTCTCCCCAAGCAGCAGATGACCGGCACGATCGGCATGGGCGACAGCGGCACGTTCGACCGGTTCCAGGGCAAGGAGACGTACACACTCTCCGAGGTGCTGCGCATGCCATCGGACATGACAACCCAGGAAGTGATGATGCTGTCGGAGAAGCTCGAGGACGGCGGCTTCTTCCAGATGGCAGGAGGCAAGCCGGTGATGGCCGGCGACTCCACCGATCAGCAGTTCAAGACGGCCTGGCGGTTGCTGGTCGCGATGTCGTTGGAGAAGGGCGAGTCAATGACGTCGCTCCTCGGTTCGCAGATCTCGAAGTACGAGACGGCGATGCAGGAGCAGATCACGACGCAGCTATCCGACCCGGCCAGCGTGCAGCTCAAAGCCGACGCGCTGGGCCGAGACATCCTCGGTCGCAAGATGACCCAGGAGGAACACTTGAAGCTCACCGAGTTCGTTCACACTCTCGAGCGCCGCAACTCGATGACCGCTGCAGGGCTCGACCCCGACACGGACATGCCCGGTGTGGAGCAGCTCGACGAGGGAGTCATGGCTGACATCGACGCACAGATGGAGCAATATGTGCGTCGAGAGAACCCACTTGAAGCGGAAGGCAACGACGTGGCAGAGACCTACGAAGTGTTCAGTGGCATGCTGGCTGGACCCGGTCGAGGATTCGGCGGTCGCTGATGCCGTCGTCACCGCAGCCGAGAGACGGGAGCACCACCGCCCCGACCAACCGGGCAGATGTGCCCAGGGCCCCAGCCGGTCGCACTCGCATCACACGCGACTCGCCTCGCGCAGTCGACTACCGCGACGGTGTCCGCTACCGCAGCACCAACGGTCGCGAGGACGGCATGATCAACGCGCCGGGCGGCGCACCATACGGATCGGTCCCGAACGCCCCGGCATCGACCGGGCCGGCATCGTTCGGTTCGCCTGATACTGGGCTCGGCCAGTTCGCATCGAACGCCGACCTCGAGGCGTACGTCCGTGAGAACTTCGGTCATTTCGGTGCGTTCCTTGACATTCCCGAGGTGCGCGACGTTCTGTTCAACGCAGCCCGCAACGGGTGGAGCCCCGAGCGCATGTACGGGCAGCTCACTCAGACGAACTGGTGGCGCAACACCGACGCAGCGCAGCGCACATGGAAGCGTCTCGTCTCGGAGGATCCGGCCGAGGCCCGAGCCCAAGTCGCAGCGACCGCCGCGACGATCCTCAACCGGGCCCGTTCGCTCGGTCTTCCGGCCGGGGACGTCGGCGCGCTGGCGACGATGGCAACCGCTGGCGGTCTCACTGACGAGCAGCAGATCGACGCGATGCTCCGCAACTTGAACTGGGGGACCGTCGAGTCCGGTGATCTCACCGCGATGCGCGACCAGGTGAAGGCGATTGCCGGGGACTACCTCGTGGGCGTGTCGAACGAGACGGCCCAGAACTATGCGGCCCGCATGGCGTCGGGCGAGATGTCCGCTGAGGGTGTCCGCTCCGCGATGTTGAAACAGGCGAAGGCCCGGTTCGGGTGGATGGCGAGCGAGCTCGACCAGGGCATGACCGTCAAGGACTACATCGCGCCGATCCGCGACACGATCGCAAGGGAGCTCGAGATGGCGCCCGAAGCCGTCAACATGATGGACTCGAAGTGGTTGTCGATGATTGAGACTCGCGACGACAAGGGCCAGCTGCGTGCCGCGACGATGAACGAGGCGATGC
>JBBREA010000009.1:0-45411 GCA_038203385.1 Acidimicrobiales bacterium
GGGCAACTTTCCCGTCTGAGGGTCTGGAAGTCCCGATCCCCCGTACTACCCGGCCGCGAGATGCGGCCGGTTTCCAGTGCAGCGAGATGCTGTCGAAGGAGTGAATGACATGGCCGGTAGCGGACCTCCCCCGAATCCCACTTCTCGCCGTCAGGTGAGCGCGCAGGCGAACACGTGGACCGATCTGCCAGCTGGCGGGTATGACGGACCCATCCCGGCGTGGCCGCTCGTGACGAACGAGCAAGCCATCGCTCACATCCTCAACGAGCCTGATGGCAAGGTCAGCAAGAAAATCCCGCTGGGCACTGACGCTGAGCGTTTGGACGCCCGCGAGGAGCATCACTGGCAGGTCATCTGGCGTTCTCCGCAAGCTGCGGCTTGGGCGCTGAATGGGTGGACCCATGATGTCGCGCTGTATGTCCGCTACCTCGTGCTCGGCGAGTTCGGCGATCTTGACTCGGCGAAGGAAGCTCGGATGTGGTCGGATCGTCTCGGTCTGAATCCGACTTCGATGCTCAAGAACCGTTGGCGTGTGAAGGCTGATGAGGTTGAGCAGAAGCGTGAGCAGAAGAAGTCGAAGACGCCGAGCAAACGCTTGAAGGTTGCGGCCTCTGATGGCGTGGCGCGGACCTGACTATGAGGGCGAGTTCCCCACGCTCGGGTGGCAGGTTGGCGAGTGGATCGAATCGCACTGCGTCATCCCTGACGGCGACTACGGCGGCTCCCCTTTCCTGCTGACCGATGAGATGTGGGTGTTCCTCGCCCACCACTATCGGTTGAAGCTGGACGCGACTGTGGGCCAGATGGCTCCGGCGTTCTACTACCGGCGTTCGATTCTGGTGCGTCCGCAGAAGTGGGGCAAGGGTCCGCTGACTGCCGCGATCATCTGCGCCGAGGCAGAGGGTCCGACCGTGTTCGATGGTTGGGACGCCGAGGGTGAGCCGGTTGGTCGCCAGCACTCGACGCCGCGTATTCAGATCGCAGCGACGACGGACGATCAGACCGATAACGTCTACGGTCACCTGTTGCCGATGATCCAGCGCGGCCCGTTGGCCGACATGATCCCCGATGCTGGTGTGACTCGTATCAATCTGCCGCAGGGTGGGTGGATCGAGCCGGTCACGTCGAAGGCCACTTCTCGTCTTGGTCAGCCGATCACGTTCGCGATTCAGGACGAGACGGGGATTTGGACGAAGGCCAACGGTGGTCATGCGCTTGCGAAGACGCAGCGCCGTGGTCTTGCCGGTATGTCTGGTCGTTCGATCGAGACGACGAACGCGTGGAACCCCGCCGAGCTCAGTGTGGCGCAGATGGGTTTCGAGTCCAAGGTTGGCGACGTCTACAAGGACTACCACCAACCGCCTGCGGGCCTGTCGTACAAGAACAAGGCTGAGCGTCGCCGTATCCACAAGCACGTGTACGGCGACAGCTGGTGGGTCGACTTGGACGCGATCGAGGCTGAGGCTGCGGAGATTCTTGAGACCGACCCGGCTGACGCTGAACGGTTCTTCGGGAACCGTGTGGTTGCTGGTTCGGACGCGTGGTTGCCTCCGGGCCTGTGGGAGAGGGCGCTGGCTGATGCTTTGGCTACCCAACCCGCCTGACGGCACGCACATCTGCCTCGGGTTCGACGGTTCGGACGTGAACGACTTCACGGTGATCCGTGCTGAGACGATCGACGGTTTCCAGTTCACACCCCGTGTGGCTGGTGACAGTCCTTCGATCTGGAACCCGGCCGAGCACGACGATCACCGCATCCCCCGCCACGAAGTCCACGCGGCTCTCGATGAAATCTTCGACCGCTTCAAGGTGAAGCGGTTCTACTACGACCCGCCGTTGTGGTCGACCGAGGGCGAGGCGTGGCAACGCAAGTACGGCGAGGAGCGTGTGCTCCCGTGGGAGACGTACCGCACCAAGCCCATGCACGCCGCCCTTGAACGGTTCGTGACCGACCTCCGTACCGGGGCGCTCAAGCATGACGGGTGCCCGATCACCACTATCCATGTCGCATCAGCTGTACGAACCGGCCGTAAAGGGCTTGAGGTCTACGGCCTAGCCAAGGCGTCGCGTCTGCAAAAGATCGACGCCGCCGTCACGTCGGCCATCACCCATGAAGCTGCCGCCGACGCACACGCGGACGGGTGGACAACTACCCGCAAACCTGCGCGACCGCGCCAAATGTTCGTCATCCGCTGAGAGGAGGCCATTGTGAAGTTGAGTGATCTCACCGACGAGGAATGGTTCAAGAGGCTCTCGGGTCGACGTGAAGCCAACCTGCAAACGATCGCTGAGCGTTGGGCGTATTGGGACAACGAGCAGCCGATGTATCACGTGGCCCGCATTCTGGCTGAGCAGGACAACAAGTTCCCGCCGCTGACGGTCAATTGGGTCCGCAAGTACATCCGCTCTATCGACGGGCGCAGCATCCTTGAGGGGTTCGCGTTCGTCGGGCAGGACTCGTTGGATGAGCAGTGCCAGAGCATCATGCTCCGCAACGAGCTCGACCTCAAGCATTCGCTGAACAATATCGCGACGATGGTCACCGGCTGGTCATACGGCATGGTCGGCCCCGGCACCGATGGTGCACGGGTGACGATCGAGTCGCCGTCTTCGATGGCTGTTGAGCGTGACCCGTTGACGGGTGAGGTCATCGCGTCGATCAAGTTCTGGTCGTCCGACGTGGATGGCTCGCAGGACGACATGGCTGTCATGCAGCTCCCGAACAAGGACGGCAGCTCGCGGTTCATCCCGTATGAGAACGGCGAGCGTCAAACCGAGTCGAAGCTCAAGTGGATGGCTGGACCGGCGCAGCGTCAGGCGTCCGGCTTGGTTCCGGTGGTGCCGTTTCTGAATCAGGAGCGTTGGGGTGTCCCGACGACTCAGATGGCCGACCTGATCCCGATTGTGGATGCGGCGAACTTCACGGCTACGTCGATGATGGCGACGATTCTGCGTCACGCGATGCCACGCATTCTGGCGATCAACATTCAGTCGGCGCAGTTCCTCAACTCTGACGGTTCGGTGAACACGAACGCGCTCAAGGCTGCGACCGGCGAAGTGTGGATGGTGCCCGCCGCTGAGGACGAAGCAGGCGAGCTGATCCCCGCAGGTGACGTACCGGACGTGGACATCAAGCAGCTGCCCGCCGCTGACATGCGGAACTTCCACGAGACCATGAACCTCCTCGCCCGCATCGGTGCAGGCTTGTGTGACCTCACCCCGGTCGACCTCGGGTTCGGTGTGTCCGATAATCCGCCGTCCGCTGACTCGATCGACAAGTCAAAGGACGAACGCCTCCTCGGCATTGAGCGGTTCAACCGCCAACAGGGTGCCGGGTACGAGCGTCTGATGCGATACGCGCTCGCCGTTGAGGGCCAGAACGTCGGCAAGCGTCTTCTTGAGACCAAGTTCCGCAACGTCGCCACACCCACGAAGCAGTCGATGGCGACAGCTGCGATCGGCACCCTCGAATCGGGCATCTCCGACCTGTACCAGTCCCGTCGGGACTATGGCTACTCGCCGACCGAGATCGCGGCGATGGAAACGCGTGAGGAGACCGCTCGCGCGTCGCGTGACGCGGGCATCAACCGCATCCTGCGCCCCGTTCCTGAGCCCGAGCCGGTGCCCGAGGCCAAGTAATGCCCGTCCCGGCCGCTGTCATCGACCACTACAAGGCGATGCAGGAGTGGCAGGCCGACGCTGTGGCGGTCTCGCAGCTGATGTGGGCCGATGTTGCCCGTGCCCGAATCATCGACTCGTGGGTTGACCTCACTGATGAGCTGACGCCGCGCATCATTGAGTTGCAGAACCGGGCAGCGTTCGGTGGCGCAACGTATTCGGCGATGGTGCTCGCACAGCAAGGCTCCTACGTTGCACCGACGGCCCTCGTTGACCCTGCCGCGATAGCCGGGTACGCGTCAGATGGTCGTGCACTGGACACCCTGTTGCAGACAGTCGCGTTCGGTGCGGTCGCCCGCATCGGTGCTGGTGTCGCAACGTCCAAGGCGCTAGATGTGGCCGGTGATGTGCTCGCACAGCTGGTGCAGACGATCATCGCGGACGCCGCCCGGCAAGCGGCCGGTGTCGACATCGTGGCCCGCCCCGATGTGGGGTACGTGCGGATGCTCAACCCGCCCTCATGCGCCCGCTGTGTCGTTCTGGCTGGCAAGTGGTTCGCGTGGAACGCAGGCTTTCTACGCCACCCCGGCTGCGACTGTGTGCATGTGGCGGCGACGATCAAGTCCCGTGAGGCCGCACTACGTGAAGGTTTGATCGAAGACCAGTACGAGTACTTCAAGTCGCTGTCCCGTGAGGAGCAGGACGCCACGTTCACTGCGGCTGGTGCTCAGGCGATCCGTGATGGCGCTGACATCAATCAGGTCGTCAACTCGCGTCGTGGCATGACCGCTAACGGCAACTTCACCACAGAGGGCACGTCGAGGCGTGGTCTTGCGGCGAGGCAGCTCGCGCCGGGTCAGCGGCGTATGACCCCTGAGTTGATCTACGCGATGTCGCGGTCACGCGACGAGACGTTAGCGCTGTTGCGCCAGTTCGGCTACCTGATGGATCGCGGGCAGATTCCCAACATCTCGTCCAGCGCGATCCGCTCAATGAGCGACAACGAGCGCGCTATCTCCGAGCTCCGCTACCGCCGAATGCTCGCCGCCCGACAGATGCAGGCCGCGTAGCCCCACAGATTTCCCGACCGCTGTCAACGCGGCCGGGCGAAGCAGCACCCCCTCGCGAGACGCGCGGGGTTTTGGCAATCCGAGACGGAGAACCCCGCAATGAGCACACCCCCCGCAGCATCTAACACGCAGGCTCCCGGTGCACCGGAGCCTACGAACCCGCCAGCGAACGGCACACCGCCTGCCGTTGGAACCCCCGCAGCCCCCAAGCCGGGCGACCCGGCCGCAGGGTTCAAGTCTGATGAGTCCAAAGCTGCTGTTCTCGCCGATCTGGCGAAGGAACGGGACGCCCGACAGGCTCTTGAGGCGAAGCTGACTGCGTTTGAGTCATCGAACGCAGAACGCAACAAGGTTCTCGCGCAAGCCCTTGGGCTGACCGAGGCTCCGAAATCCGAGGATGACCTTGCCGCGACGGTCAAGGACATCCAGAACACCCTCGCAGCGTCTCAGCTTGAGGCGTTGAAGTTGCGGCTCGCAGCTTCACCCGGCGAGGACGCCGAGGGCAAGCCGCTTGCGGCGATCCCTCCTCAGTACCACAACCTCCTGACCGAGACGGACCCGGAGAAGTTGAAGGCGCAGGCCGTGACGGTCAGTGCTCTTGTTGCCGCGCACGCCGCTGCAACTGGAACCCCAGCGTTCCAGCCCCATCCGGGGCAGGGACAGAGCGGCCCCGCCGCGAAGTCCCAAGACGATCAGGACTACGAAGCCCTTTTCGGGCCTCAGTCCTAGTCCACCAACACTCTTTAAGGAGTAAAGTCACATGGCCGATTACGTGCCTCTTTACCTGCCGGGCGAGGCGTTCACCGCCACAGCTTCGGCAGCAATCACAGGTGGCAAGGCGGTGAAGGTTTCCGGTGACGGAACCGTCGCCACCGCAGCCGCAGCCGCAGACCTCATCATCGGTGTTGCAGCCTTTGACGTGGCCGCTTCCGGCGACAAGGTGACCGTGTTCTCTCGCGGCACCATCCACCGTCTCACGGCGGCAGGAGCCATCACGGCCGGACAGGTCGTTGAGGGCGCTGCTGCTGGTGCTGTGGCAACCCACACTCAGGGCACCAACGACGTTCGCGTCTTCGGTATCGCCCTGACCACTGCGGCCGACACGGCCCTCGCAGAAATCATGGAGCTCTGACATGCCGTACACCTACCCGCCCTCAGCTCCGTCGATCAGTGGCGATAACGTCACGATCAGCCGTTTCCTGAACTCGCCGACGCAGGTTGCACGTCGCCTGCGGACGCTTCTGGATCAGCGGTACATCGCCGACACCCTCCTCACCGGCCGTTTCAAGGTCGAGGGCGGATCGGTCGTCTATGACACTGGCGAGTCGCTGTTCTCGGGTGAGAACCCGCGTGCGGTCTCTCCCGGTTCGGAGTACCCGCTCGTCTCGCCCGCCACTGGCACCGCTTCGATCGCGAAGACGGTCAAGTGGGGTCAGGACGCACTGGTCACCGATGAGGCGATCAAGCGTCGCCAGATGGACCCGGTGAACCGCTCGCTGTCGAAGCTGGCAAACCAGAACGTCAAGTACGTCGACTCGGTTGCTCTTGCGGCCGTGTCCTCGGCTGTGACCAACGGTGCCAGCGCCGTCGCTGACTGGTCGACCGCGACTGCTGCTCAGATTCTTGAGGATGTCGCACTGGCGAAGGCCAACATCGTCGCCCTCAATGAGGGATTCGACCCCGACACCGTTGTGGTCGATGACATCAATTGGGCTTACGCCATGTCGCGGTTCGCTGCGGCTGGCTACCTGCCCCGTGAGACGGACGCCAACAACCCCGTGCTGACCGGCAACTTCCCGGTCATCCTCGGTATGCGTTGGCTCGCCACACCGAACGGGTTCTCCAACAAGGCACTCGTCGCCGACTCCGCGCAGCTTGGCGGAATGGCTGACGAAGACCTCGGTGGTCCCGGTTACGTCAAGGCTGGCGGCATCGGTGTCGAGACGAAGACGATCCGTGATGACGACAACGATCAGTGGAGGATTCGCGCACGCCGCGTGACCGTCCCGATCGTGGTCGAGCCCACTGCGGCCCGTTTCGTCAACGCGATCTGAGAGGAGTGACTGACATGGCAAAGTCCTACGTCGTCACAGGCGCTCTCGCCACCCCCTACGCACAGGACGGCTCACGCCCCTACCTGTACGAAGGGACTGCGTGGCCTGATGATCTGCGTGAGGGAGAGACCGAAAGGTTCCTCGACCTTGAGCTGATCTCTGAGGTCGGCGCACCGGCCGAGGCTGAGAAGCCCGCAGCCAAGAAGGCTGCTGCCTCGAAGTCCGAAAGCAAGTAAGGGAAGGCGGGGCGATCATGGCGTATGCGACAGCATCCGATGTTGAAGTTGAGCTTGGTCGCCCCGCTGCCTCTGTTGCCGAGTCGGCGCAGTGGGAAGCGTGGCTTGACCGGGTGGAGCGGGCGATCGTTCGCCGTTTCACCCGTGAGGGCTACGTGTTGGACGATCAGATCGCGGCAGGTGCCCCAACGGAGCAAGACCTGATTGACGTTGAGGTCGCTCGTGTGGTCGACAAGGTGAACAACCCTGCCGGGTACACGTCGGTCACGCGTTCGGTTGATGACGCGTCTGTCACGACTCGCCGTGAAGGTGTCGAGTCCAGTGATGGTCTGTCTTTGACGAAGGCTGATTGGGCTTCGCTTCTGCCTGTTGTTGCCAACCGCGCTAAGGCGTTCTCGCTGATGCCGGGCTCCTATGACGACTGACTTCGCGGCTGCGATTGCACAGGTCCGGGCCGAGGGCCGCGCCCTGTCGGAAAGCCTCATGGTTGATGAGTGCATCATCACCCGTGCGGGCGAAGGTCGCGGCGCGTTTATCGAGTCGGGTCCGAACGCAGGCCAGTACGACACCCCTGAGCGCGAGACGATCTACACCGGCAAGTGCCGGTTCCAGAGCGCCGGTATCGCCAACGCTGCCTCTACGGTGGTCGACGCAGGCGATCGTGCCGCAGATGTTCAAGGCGGCGAGCTTCAACTGCCTGTCGCGGACAGCGGTGACGTGGCGGTGAATGACGTTGTGGAGATCACGTCAGCACCGACCGACCCTGACCGCGTGGGACGCAAGTACAACGTGTCGACCCGGTTTGAGAAGACGGACGCTACGGCGCGTCGGCTCCGCATCATGGAGGTAACGGCCTGATGACGAGCATCCATTTCGACACGTCTGAGATCAACCAGCTGGCGGTGGACTTTTCACGGGCACCGGGTCGGATGCAGCGCGCCGCCCCCAAGGTCATGCACAAGACGGCGTTCGACATCAAGACCCGGATGCGTCGGGATGCCACGGGCCACCGCTACCTGCCGAAGTTCGCTCGCGAGGTCAACTACGAGCGGATCGACACGCTCGGTCTGCACTACGAGATCGGTTTCGACAAGGCCGGTCAAGGCAAGCTCGCGAACATCATCGTGTTCGGGTCGATCAACAACGCACCTGTGTATGACTTCTACGGCGCGCTGTACGCCGAGACTCGAACTCTTGCCTCCAAGCTCGCTGATGCGGGCCACGACTCTGCTCTTGGAGTCAGGGCGTGAGCGCCGACACTGATTTGCTGGCGATGCTGGACGCATCCGACACGCTTGTCTACATAGACGAGGACGCAGGCGATGAGGGCGTTGTGAACGGCGTCTATTGGGGTTACCTCAACGTCGATGAGGCTGCGAAGGTCATCGACGTGCCGTTGCCGTACATCGTCTACAACTCCTCACCGGGTATGGATGCCAACGAGCGGTTCTGTGGGCAGGTCGGTGGCAGGGTCAATGAGTTCGACATCAAGGGTGTCGGCGCGTCGGAGCAGCAAGCCAAGTGGGTACTCGATGAGGCTCGCAAGATGCTGTCGCGCAAGCGGCTCGGCACGAGCCTGATCCGCCGCTCCCCTGACAACCTCAATGTGCGTCGCGAGGATGACTACACGCGTCCCGGTGGCGCGCCGCTGTTCTACGGCGTCGACCGCTACACCGTTGTCGCTTAGCCGAGCGTCAACGCGAGCTTGGCTGCGTCTGTCCGTTTGAACGAGATGCCGCCGCGTTTTGACACTTCGATGGTGTAGAGCCCTTCGCTTTCGGGGATGTCGGTGACAGTGAACGGGAACTCGCACCACCCCGGGTCGACTCGGGTGCCGTCCCCCAGCCTGCCGAGTCCCACGTCCTTGCCGGTCGCGTCACGCACGACGACCTGCACCCCCGGACGGATGTCCTGATAGCCGTCGCGCCCCTCGCATGGGCCGGTCGAGCTGCTGAGCCCGATCTGTTTCAGCGTGAACGTGCCCTTGGCCGTGAACGAGTCCGAGCCTTCGCTACCGCCGCATCCGGCTGACAGCACGATGGCTGCCAGCGCGATCCCAAGTCGTTTCATCCCCGCACCTTAACCCCGAGGAGTCCTCATGCACGAGCCCGTCCGCGTCAAGCACCCCCTGTTTGGCGAGTACACCGCACGCCGACCGAACCTCAGCGAAGTCGAGATTGTCGACAAGCGCGCGGTCGACGCCAACGGTCGGTCCCTCCCGGCCAAGCCCAAGGTTTCAGCTGCTTCAAAGGCAGCGGAAAAGAGCAAGACCCCCACCAACGGTGCCGAGCACGCCGCCACACCTGAAAAGGATTCCTGATATGACCGTAGAGATTCCCGAATGGGTCGCGGCCGAAGGTAACGTCAAGGCCGTTTTCGTGCCCACCGTTGCTTCGATGACTGCGCCCTCCGCTGCCACTGTCAACGCTGGTGTTGACCTGTCGTGCTTCCTGATGCCTGATTGGGATGGACCGGGTGGTTCGCAGAACAAGGGCGAGCAGCGCCGGTTCTGCTCCAAGGAGACGTTCGACGTTCTTGGCCGCATCAAGCGCAACGTCGCGGCCCTGTCGTACACGTATCTCCCGCAGGAGCTTGGCACTCCGGGCCATGACGCCAACGAAGCCTACGAAGCTCTCCTTGAGGGCAACACGGGCGTCCTCGTTGTCGGTTACGGCCTCGACCCTGTGGACCCGTTCGCTGCTGGTGACATCGCTGACCTGATTCCGGTCGAGTGCGGTTTCCAGACCAAGAGCGCACGCGGTTCGGACGAGTTCGCGCCGCTGACTGTCATGCAGGAGCTTGGCGTGACTGGCACGGTCGCGGTCGATTCCGAGTTCGTTGCCTGACCCCTTGAGCGCGGGGCGTCGACCGGCTCGGGTCGGCGTCCCGCTTCAAACCTCCGAGCCGTCCGAGCATCCGAGCCGCAGGAGTACCCATGTCCAAGATCGAACGTCGCCGTGCTGTCGTCACCCTGTACCAAGGCAACTACGAAGCCGAGCTTGCCTCCCTGATGGAGAAGGCGATGGCCGCTCAGCGCGCCGAGGAATCGGGTATGACACAACGCAGGGCTGGCACCAAGTCTCAGGCGATGGCGCTCGCCGCCGAGTACGACGCCCTTCTCGCCAAGGCTGAGGAGGATGCCGTCAAGGTGACGGTGTGGGCAATCTCCAACAATGAGTGGGGTCCGCTCGCCGATGAGCACCCTCCGCGTGAGGGTGACGCGAAGGACAACACGTTCTCGGTGAACATGAAGACGTTCCCGCCAGCCCTGTTGCGGTTGGCATTGGTAGAGCCGGGGACGAATCGTGACGGTGAGCAAATCCTTGCCGACCTTGGCGACATCTCCCGCATCCATTTCTTGAAGCTGGAAACGGCAGCATGGAACGTGAATGTTGGGGATGATGCGCTCCCAAAATTCTCACTCGTGTCATTGCTGCAACAGGCGAAAGACCCCGACTCCAAGCAGCAGCCCGATTCGGAGTAAGCCCCGCAGTCTTTGACGGGTTCGTCCCGACAGAGACGCATGTTCACTATGACGCGAAGGGCAACGAGACGGGCCGCACGGTCGTCACACGCGAGTCTGAGTGGGACGACTACACCCGCGCCCGCGCTCTCGCGCTCAGTGAGTGGGAGGCGGGCCGGTGCCCGTCGTGTGGCAACTACGACACGATCGTCCCGCTCAGGTCCGAGACCCGCAACGTCCGTTGGGCTGAGTACGGCAACCGTCTGGTTGAGGTTACGCCGATGCGGTGCCTGACGTGTGGCGCGATGGACACCCTGCGTCGCGATTTCGCGACCAAACACGGAGACGACAAGGCCATGCCCGGTCAGTCGCTTCCCGCTGACGGACACATGTTCTCGGCCCGCCCTCTCCCGAAGGAGTGACCTGTGGTTAACAGAACCGTCAAGGTCGAAATCAAGGCGGACATCTCCGACTTCAACCGGAAAATGCTTGCCCTGTCGGCAGGCACAAAGACTCTCGGCAAGAGTATTGACGACACGAACAACCAGATGGGCCTTCTGGTCGGGTCGGCGTTGTCGCTCGGTCCCGCCCTGATTCCCATTGCGGCGACGGCCACCCCGGCGATCACAGCTTTGGCAAGCCAGCTCGGTTTCGCCGCTCTCGGTGCCGGTGTTGCTGCGTCCGCTTTTTCCGGCATAGGTGATGCGCTCGAAGCGGTGAACACCAATGCACTGAATCCAACGTCTGAGAACTTGGCGAACATGCAACGGGCGCTGGCCGACCTCGGGCCAGCGGGGGAGAGCTTCACCCTGTTCTTGCAGGATGTTCGCCCCAAGATGCAGGAGCTTCAAGAGCTGACCCGGGAGGGGTTGCTCCCCGGCGTGCAAGAGGGCATGAGCGAGTTGCTGACGATGCTCCCGCAGGTTGAGCAGATCGTGTTCAATGTTGCGACCACGATGGGTGACCTTGCCGCGCAGGGTGGCGAAGCACTCGCCGGTCCTGAGTGGGAAGCGTTCTTCAACTACCTTGAGACCGAAGCTCAGCCGATGCTGACGGCGTTTGGTCAGACCTTTGGCAACTTCACGCTCGGGCTTGCGAACCTGTTTGTCGCGTTCGCGCCCGCGTCAGCCAATTTCTCGTCCTCGTTCCTTGAGATGTCCCGCAGTTTCGCGGACTGGACGGCGAACCTTCCCGAGACTGAGGGTTTCCAGAACTTTCTGGACTACCTGACTCAGATGGGTCCGATGGTTTGGGACATGCTGACCTCGATCGGCAACGCGATTGTGGCGCTCGTGAAGGCTGCTGCCCCGGTCGGTGCCCTCGTGGTGCCGGTTCTCGGTGCCCTTGCGGACGTGTTCACGACCATCATGGAAACCGACGCAGGCCCGGTCATCATCGGCGTTGTCGCCGCTGTCAACGCGTTGTCGTTGGCGATGCGCGTGGGTGGTCTTGCCAACCTTGGCGTCATCAGCGAAGGGCTGATGATGATGACCAAGGGGATGCGGACGGGCTCTCGCGACATCTTTGGTGCCACGGCGGCGATGAATCAGTATTCGACCGCCGCTGGCCGAGCCTCCACCAGCGTCGCGCAAGCGGCCATAGTTCAAGAGCGGTACGACAAGTCCGTCAAGGGCACCGCGAAAGCGGCTGGCGCAATTGGCATTCTCGGGTTCGCGATATCTGACCTTGACGAAAAGATGGGCCTGTCGAACACCGCGATGGGTGCGGCGATCGGCATGATGACTGGGCCGTGGGGTGCTGCCGCTGGTGCGGCGACTGGTGCGGCACTGGATTTGATGGCAGCAAGTGACGGCGTGGGCGACGCGATGGGCCGGGTCAACGAATCTCTCAAGCTCGGCCCGTCAGCATTTGACGAGCAGACGAAGGCAATTGCTGCCGCGCAAGCAGAGCTTGACAAGTTCAGCAAATCTGCGTCAGAAGGCACATTCGGCGATCTTCTGCCGTCAGGCGACACGCTCAGGAGCATCAAGAACGCTTGGGAGGGCGTATTCGGCAGCTCTGACGTTGAGGAAGCGCAACGCAAAGTTGACGACGCCATCAAGACGCGAGACGAGTTGGCGCGCGCCGCTGATGATGCGAAATTCGCGGAAGCTGGTCTTGGCGACGCAATGAAAAACGCGTCGGATGACGTTCGTGAGCAGACTAAGGCGATGCTCGACAACATTGCCGCGTACAAGGCGCGCGCAGATGAAATCGCCGGAGTCGTCAACGCTGAAATCGACTACGAGCGCGCGGTCGATGCGGTCACTGAGTCGGTCAAGGAGAACGGCCGCACCAACGACATCGGCACCGAGAAAGGTCGACAGAATGTTGAGTCGCTGTACGCGCAGGCGACGGCGTGGGCTGCGATCGACCCTGCAACACAGAAGGCGATGGGTGGCACGGAAGCCGCCCGCGCGGCGTTCATCAAAGCCGCTCGGTCAATGGACTACTCCAAGGCTGAGGCGGAACTGCTCGCCGAGGCGTTGGTGTCGATCCCGCCGAACACCGAGGCCAACGTTGAACTGACTGGTGAGCGCGACGTGTTCGCGTCTATCAAGCGGATCAGGGAGTACCTCGCAAGTATTCGCCGCAACATCACAGTCACCGTGAACACGGTTCTCGGTCAGCGGATCAACCCCGGCACGATCGGCGGCGGTACGACGCTGAAAGAAGCTCACGGCGGCGTGGTCGACTACTACGCCAACGGTGGCGAGAACCATGTCGCGCAAATCGCACCAGCCGGTGCGTGGCGGGTATGGGCCGAGCCCGAAACAGGTGGAGAAGCCTACATACCTTTCGCTCCCGAGAAGCGAGAACGCTCCCTCGACATCTGGGCTGAGACGGGACGACGACTTGGTGTGTTCGGCTCCGAGAATGGCGGTCGGCCGCAACGGTTCGCCGACGGCGGACACACAGGTACCCGCTCGCCATCCGGCCCGCTCTCTGTGTCGCTTGTGGGCGCACGCGTGGGCCTCGACTCGGAGGGTTTCGCGACGTTCGTGGACGGACGTATGGAGCTCGTGTCGGCTGGCAATGACAACTACCGCGCGTCGCGCGAACGGGGAACTCGATGACTACTGTTTCCCAGCTGTCGGCGTCTGACGCTCTGGTCAACCAAGAGAACACGTCGAAGAACTACGCCGGATTGACGTATCTCGCGCTCAGGAACGACTCCGGTTCGCATTTCCGTGTCGCGATGTATTTCAATCGTCCGTTCCCGATTGGGGCGACGATCATCTCCGCGACCCTGCGGTTGCATCAGACGGCGGCTGCTACGGGCGGGTCGCGGACGCTGACGGTGCGGCGTCTCGCGGCCAGCTACAAGGAGTCCACGGTTTCGTGGGCCAACATCCCGGCCGTCACTGGCGCGACTGCTACGTCTTCGGCGCAGGGTGATGGTGGCGCGGTTGGTCGTGAGTGGGCGATTGACGTTACGGCGCTTATGCAGGAAGTGTCTGACGGTGCCCCGTGGTATGGGTTCCGTATTGAGTCGAACAACTCGACCCGGATGAATGTGTTCTCGCGTGAGGCTACGTCGTTTCAGCCGACGTTGGATGTGACGTTCGGTGAAGACCCGGATGTGCCGACCGTGTTGGCTCCGTCGAACGGGCGGGCTGTGTCGATCGCGCGTCCGACGTTGCGGTTCGACTTCACCGACCTTGCTGGTGACACGAGCATGGCGTCGTACCAAGTGCAGATGAACCTTGGCGCTGACGACCCCGTTTCACCTGACTACGACTCGGGTGTGGTCGCGGCGAACATCCCCGAGCATCTGGTGACGTTCGACGTTGACCCGGCCGAGGTTTGGCATTGGCGGGTGCAGGTTGAGGACGGTGCCGGTCTGTGGTCTGGTTGGTCTGAGTGGGTGACGTTCACGCGCACCGCGAAGCCGACTGTGACGATCACCAACCCAGCTGCATCGCCGAACGATTTCGTCACGGAGTCGACGCCGCCGTTCTCGTGGACGGCCACGGGGCAGGTCGCGTACCAGTTGTTCATCACTGACCCCGATGATGTGACTGAGGTTCTGTGGACTTCTGGCAAGGTCACGTCGACTGACAACACGGTGACGTTGCCTGATCTGGCGACACCGATTCTGTCGCCGGGTGGTGAGTACAAGGTTGTTGTGCGGGTGTGGGATTCGGTGGCTCGTGAGTCGACTCCGGGTGACCCTGTTTACACGGATGCGTCGCGTGATTTCACGTTCGAGCTGGACAACACGGTGGACCCGGTTTCGTCGTTCACTGTGACCGCATCTGATGGTGCGCCGGTTAACACGTCGGGTTGGACCCGTGCGACCGCACCCGACTCGTACACGATGCTGCGAGGGCTCACTCTTGACAGCATGGTCGCCATCGCGGCGAACCTCCAAGCTGCCGACCTTCTGGTGTCGGGGACCACGTATGAGTACGTCGACCTGACCGCTTCGCCACGGACTCAGTACTTCTACTCGGTGGTGGCTGTTGTCGGCGGTGTCTCGTCCGATGACAACCCGACCGACACGGTGACCGCCGAGCCAGAAGGTGTGTGGCTGTCCACGCTGGACGGCGAGCACACCCTCTGCATCGACGGGACGATAGATGTCCGTTGGGAGCCGTCTGAGCAGGTTGCGGTGCATCGTCCGCTTGAGGCTGACAACCCGGTGCTCATCACTCAGGGTGGGAACCTTCGCCAAGGCAGCATCGCCGGGTCGATCACACCCCGGCACCCTGACTCGCAGGCTGCGGCCGTTGCTGAGTGGGACTACCTGACGGCGCAGGAGCAGCGCGGCGAGACACTGATTCTGACGTTGGCTGACACGTCGATCCGAGTGTTCATCTACCAGACGTTGCGGGAGAACGCCGATGAGGAGTTCGCCGATGTGCCTGTGTCGTTCCGGTTCTGCGAGCTGACCTGATGTTGTCTCTCGGGCTCTCCTACGCCGAACACGTTGAGTACTTGGAGACGTTGGCATCGCCGCATCACATCAAGGTCACGGTGCAGATTCTCAACAACCAGCACGAGGTCGTCTCAACCGTCACGAACATCCTCATGGATGGGCAGGTCGACGCCAAGACGGTGCTCGTTGAGGACGATTCGGTGGATGTGTCCCGCACGTGCCAGCTGACGTTTCTTGACCCGTCACGCACCATGACGTTCGACTCAGACTCGCCCGCCGATGGTGCGATCTATCTGGACCGGATGATCCGCGTCATCTACTCGGTGCGTTGCCCGTCACGATGGGTCGATGTGCCGGTGTTCACTGGCCCGGTCACCAAGTGCGACCGTGACGGCGACATGGTGAACGTGGAAGCTCAGGGCAAGGAACGGTACGGGCTCCGCACGGCCGCTGCGACCGCCACCTATAAGGGGCGGACGACGACGGCAATCAAGGAACTGCTTGAGGATTACGGTGAAACGTCGAAGCGGTGGGACGTTCCCGTGTCTACGCATCGTCTGGTGAAGACGATCACGGTGTCGGGTGACTCGAAGCGTTGGGTGAAGGCGTGGAAGGCTGCGGTGGCGTTGAACCGCATCCTGTACTACGACGGTCGTGGTGTGGCCCATGCGGTTCCGGCACCTACGGAGCCGTCGACTGTGATCCGTTCCGGCAATGGTGGTCTATTGATGTCGGACCCGCAGATTTCGTTCGACACCGAGGACATGAAGAACCGTGTCGTGGTCATTGGTGGCCGTCCAGCTGGCGCATCCAAAGCGGTGTCGGCGGTTGTGAACGCGCCCGCTTCGCACCCGTTGTCGCCAACCCGGATCGGTCTTGGGTCGAAGCCCGGTTACGAGCGGTTGTTGGAGAAGAACTCGAACATCCGTACTCGGGCGAAGGCGAAGGCTCGGGCGAACAAGCTCCTCAAGAAGTATCTGCGCCAACAGGTTGATGTGGCGGCGACGTGTTTGCCGATCCCTCACCTTGAGCCGTGGGACATCGCGACGGTGAAGACTTCCCGGTTCAACATGGATGTCACGGTGCGCGAGTTTTCGTTGCCGTTGCGTGCGACCGCGTTGATGACGTTCGGGTATCAGAAGAAGCTCACCGCCCCGCAGCGTGTCGTCAGGAGGATTTGATGGACGGCGACATTGTGCAGCTTCGCGGAACCATCGTCTCGGTCAGCAAGCGTTCCTTCAACACCGAGCTCGTCGGTTCTCATTCGTCTGGTGTGTCGTCGCTGACGGTGGATGAGGCGTTCAACTTCAACCCCGATGGTGGCACGTTGGCTGTTGGTGGTGAGACGTACACGTACATGTCGGTTGACGACGACACTGGTGTCATCGAGTTGTCGGGTGTGACTTCTGCGGCTTATGACGACGGCGACGAGGTTGGTATCCGTCCTGCCCGTAACGAGAAGATCGCGACTGTTGTCATTGACGGCACCGATTCAGCGATCCCGGCCCGCATCATCCACGTGCTTGAGCCGTTTCTGGCTGAGGGTGTGCGTGAACCTGACGAGCAGGAGTACGCACTGCTGACGTATGACGGTGAGGAGTACCTTGTGTTCGACGCACCGGGCAAGGTTCCCGCGATCGACAGCACCGCGATCGTCGCAGCACCCGAAACTGTTTACATCGACGGCCCCCCCGACTTCTACTCCGATTCGGCTATCGGTAGTGGGCCGCTGCTGACCTATGCCGAGATGGCCGCTTTGGCCGACCCCGCATGGGTCGCAATGCTTGATGGGATCACCGCCGACAACGGGACCATTGTTCTCAACAGTGCCGACACCGGCACTGTTGGCACGGAGTACTACCCGGTTTGGTTGGTTCCCAATGAGGGTCGGTCGTTCCGCGTCGTTCTGGACGACATAACCCTTGGTGGGTCGGCGGGTGGATTTGACGAGGATTACGTCGGCATCTCTGTGTCAATGCAGGAAAATGACGGCTCTTACGGTGGGGCGCCCGTGGACGGGTTGCAGGTAGAAGCCTATGACTATTCATCGGGCGACCTCGACCTGTTCCGGTGGTACGACTACGTGTCTGTCTATTTCCCCGGTGCCGAGCCCGCACTCCAAGCAGCGCCGATCTGGTCTCTCACGCCCGCAGAGGCGACCCTGCCCTTGTCACCAGAACAACAGGCGCTGCCCCAAACCTCGGTGTGCATCACCCACCCCCTAACGCAGTACCAGTACGGGTGGACCACGCAGCACATCATCACGATCACCGGCCTACGAGTCGAACTGCTCTAAAGCGGCACGGCCGCATCACGAGAGGCGCAGCATGAAGCTCGGACGAATCACGATAACGCGCAGCCCGCGCAAACCTCGCAAACCTCGCAAGTCGGTCCTCGCGCGCCTGCCCAAGACTGTGCGTGCGTGGGCGGTGTGGTTGCTCGTTGCGCAAGGGTTCGTTGCGACCATGTGGATCACTTTGCACGAGGTCGCTTACAGGCGTTTCCTGCCAGCTGGTGAGCAAGAGTTCGAGCTTCGCGGTCTGATTTCCCACGCAGGATCGGACATGCTTCTTCTTGCTGGTCTGATGCTGGTGGTCTGCCTCGCCTTTCGCTTTCATCCCAGCACCCCGCACCACCACCAAGACAGATGAGGCGGATGCAGCATGAAGGGCGACGATCGCAAACGCAACCCGATCCGGTTCACCGACCGTGACGTTGATCTGCCAGTCATACGCAAAACCATCTCGATCCGCTCCCCGAAGGCGGTCTTACTCGACAACATCACGGTACTGCTGCTCGCGGTTCTACTTGCCGTCTCGGTCGTGTTCATCATCTGGTCTGACGCGCTAGATCACACGCCAACCGGGTTCGAGTCGCAAGGGGTCGCGCACCACATCTGGCACTACACGATGATGGGCAGTTCGGCGCTTGCACTGATCGGCATGTTCGGCACGTTCCGGTTCTCCCTCCCGATGGAGCTGGTCGGAAAGATCGTTCTCACCGGCTGTCTGATCCTGAACCTGTTGGCGGTTCTCACCGAGGCGAACACGCACGGCGGCGACCAGCCTGACGGTGTGCGTGTGGCGCTCCAATTTGGTGTCATTCTGGTGTTCTTGCTGCGTGTCTACATCCTGATCTTCCGTCCCCAAGGTGTCCGAAATCTCGCTACTGATGAGGGCTTGCGTCCATGATCGAGTGGTTGTCCCAGCATGTCGACGCCGCATTCGCAGCAGCGGTCACGCTGGCCTTGGGTTCGTTGGCGTACTGGAAACGCAAGCCGGGTGAGAAGGAAGTCACTGACGCGACAGTGGCGGAGACGGAAGCCAGAACAGCTCAAGTGACCGTGGACCTTGCGACAGGAGCGTTAAAACTCGTGACCACAGGTTTGACTGAGGAAGTCACTCGTTACCGCAATGAGCTTGCCGCCGCACGTGCTGAAATCCGCGAGCTGACCGTCGAGGTTGCGAAGTGTCACGACGAGATCAGAAAACTCAAAGCGGACCTTGCATCCCGCTGACCTACACCCGGTAGCACCCCCCCTCCCTTCACCTAGCTGCTCGGCGTCGTCCGCGACTGCCGAGACTTCGCCAACCCCCTCGGAGGTCGTCATGGTTCGACCAGTCCCATCCAACATCGGCGTCTCGTTCGCCTACCTACGCCCCTACTCTGACGGCAGACCCCACAAGGGCGTCGACTTCGGCGCACCCAAGGGCACAACGGTTTTTGCCGCGATCGACGGCACAGTCTGGTACGCGGGCAACGGTGGCGGTTGGGGTCCGTCCTACGGCGCGCAAGTCATCGTCAAGGGACTAGTCAATGGGGTCGTCCGTTACGCACAGGTCGCGCACCTGTCACGCATCGACGTGAAGACGGGCACGAAGGTCGTCGCGGGTCAACAGCTCGGACTCTCAGGCGGCGTCCCCGGCCAGTGGGGTGCAGGGAACACGACCGGAGCTCACGTTCACTTCCAAGTGAACAAGTCGACCACATGGGATGACCATGTTGACCCGTGGGCTGCGATCAACTCCGCCCCGTCCGGTGCCCGTCTCGGCAAGTTCCTGTTCCTCAACCCCGCCGCCGCGACTGTCGCGTTGCGCCGTCCCGGTGGGTACTCGAAGTGGCTGTACCGCCGCGCCAACGTCGTCAGGATTACCAAGAACATCCGTCCCGACGTACTCGCCAGCATCGAGTGTGGTTCAGGTGCGGCGTGGGAGTACCAGTGGAAGAAGTACCTGTCTTTTGGTCTTGAGCGTGTTGTGTGGGCTGGTGGGCGTGCCCTGTTCCGGCGCACCGAGACTACGGGTGTCCCGATCGACAAGGGTGTCTTCAAGCCGATCCCGTTCGATGGTGACATCAAGGAAGTCGTCTGGATGGTCAACAAGGTTGACGGGGCGATGATGCTCACCGCTGCGGGGCACCTTGACCCCACGGCTTCGGCCTCGTTCAATGTGCGCCGCGCGGAGCAGATTCTTGACTTCCTCGAAGGGAAACTCGTTCAGCATGGGTTGGGTCGCAGCCGGTTGGTGTTCAACGTCGACATGGCCGACAAGACCGGCGCTGTCCGCAAGTACATCAAGTCGCGGGGGTACGCGTCGGTGTTCACCGAAGCTGAGCGCACGGTGAACGGTTCGCTCGCCTGTATGACGTACTTCAAGACCCCCGTCGAAGGCCCCAGCGTGTGCGCCATTTTCGTGTGGGCCGGTGACAACCCCCGCCCTGTGGAAGTCGCGTCGAAGACTATCCCACCACGTGTCACTGACCTTGACCATCTGCCTTTGGCAGCGGTCCTCAACCGCCAGTAGAAGGAGCAACCTGTGAACAAGTTCAAGGAAAACGCCAAGGCCATCGCCACCCTCGTCGGTGGTATCGCTGTGGCTTTCACGGTCAACGGCACTTCCGGCGACGCTGAGAAGTGGCTGACGATTGTCGCCGTCATCGCCAGCTCGGTCGTGACGTGGGCTGTGCCGAACGCTGAGCCTGTCCCCAAGCCCGTCCATGAGGCTTGGGCCGAGTAGCCACCATGTGCGGCCACGAGGGGCGAGAGCATCGCAGCTCGCCGTGCTACCAGTGTCGCGCTGAGGCCACCCCGCCGCCGCCGATGCCGCTGTTGTGGTCTGACGACGGGGACGATAACTGATGCGCCTCGAACGTGCACGAGCTCTCGCCACACCGCTTGCGGTCGTCGTCTTGACGATCGGGCTCATCGCTTTCACAGTCGCCGCACTGACATGACATTCCCACGAGTGATGGTGCTCGGACTCGCGCTCGGTATCACCTTCACGGTCGGTGCCGCCCTCGCCGACATCGCCCACGCCAAACACCTTCCACACCCGCACGTGTACGCCGACATCCACGACTACCTCACGTCACTCAACAAATAGCACCCGCATCGCCACCAACCCGCCATAGAGCGGGCCGTCCGCGACCCATCGGAGACACCCATGCCCACCGTTCACATCGACGTTCGCCAGATTGCCGGTATCGGAGACCTCTACGTTGGTGACAAGGGGGTGGTCGACCTCAGCCCGTACCGCCCGTATGTTGTCGATTCCGGGGACGACGACTATCTGGTGTCGTCGGAGAAGCTGACGGTCACACTCACTGACGGTGTGGTTGACGTGGTGCTGCCACAGACGCCGGTCAACAACGCGCTCAAGGTGCAGCTGCGGAACGTCAAGAACTACGGCGTGCCGTTCTATGTGCAGATTCCAGCGGGTGACTGCAACCTGTTTGAGCTTGCCCATATCGACAAGGACACACTCGACCCTGTTGCTGAGCCTGACGCCGCGTGGGCGGTGGCGCTCAACGCTGAGGAAGCGGCCCGCATCGCAGAAGATGTGGACTTGCAGGCGCAGATCGACGGTATTGGTACGGGTGCGGTCTCATCGGTCAACACGCAGATCGGTGACGTTGTTCTCGACCAAGACGACATTGCTGACGGGACAACGGCTAAGCAGTACACGGCCACGGAGCAGACGAAACTCGCTGGTGTTGCGACGGGTGCGACCGCGAACTCGACCGACGCGCAACTGCGGGACCGCGCGACACATGCTGGTGTGCAGGCGCAGTCCACGGTCACCGACCTTGTGGCTGACCTTGGCGGGAAGCAGCCGCTCGATGCCGACCTGACCACGATCGCCGCGCTCGACTCCGGTACGGCCGCTGGTGTGATGGCGACCGAGGCGTCGGGTTGGGTGAAGCGTACCTACGCTCAGGTGAAGACCTCGCTTGGACTGACTAAAAGCGATGTGGGCTTGTCGGACGCTGACAACACATCTGACGCCAACAAGCCGGTGTCGTCCGCGCAGGCTGCGGCTGACACGGCGGCAACGGCGGCAGCTCAGGCAACTTCGGCGCAACGTGCGTCGAATCTTTCCGACCTCGCCAGCGCGGCAACGGCCCGCACCAACCTTGGCCTCGGCACCGCCGCAACGCAGGCGACGGGAGCGTTCGACGCCGCTGGCTCGGCGGCAGCAGCACAGGCCGCGTCTCAGCCGCTCGACACAGACCTGACGACCATCGCTGGGCTTACGGCAACAACTGACAATGTGGTGCAGTCGGTGGGTTCTGCGTGGGCGTCACGTACACCAGCGCAGCTCAAGTCAACCTTGGCGCTCGCTAAGGGTGACGTGGGTCTGTCCAATGTGGACAACGTGCAACAGCAGCCCATTGACAGCGACCTGACCACGATCGCGGCGCTCGATTCGGGCACTTCGACTGGTGTCATGGCGACAGAAGCGTCCGGCTGGGTGAAGCGAACCTACGCACAGATCAAAACGTCGCTGGGGCTCGTCAAGGCTGACGTGGGCTTGTCGAACGTCGACAACGTGCAGCAGCAGCCGCTCGATGCCGACCTGACCACGATCGCAGGGTTGACCGCCACGACAGACAACATCATTCAGTCGGTCGGCAGCGCATGGGCGTCCCGCACACCAGCGCAGGTCAAAGCCGCGCTTGCCATCGCACAGTCCGACGTTACGAACCTTGTGACCGACCTCGGCAACAAGCAGCCGTTGGATTCGGACCTCACGACGATCGCGGGCTTGACCGCGACGACGGACAACATGATCCAGTCGGTAGGTTCTGCGTGGGCGTCACGTACACCGACCCAAGTCAAGACGGCGCTGGCGCTTGAGAACGTGAGCAACACGTCCAACGCGACCGAGCGTGCTGCGGTTAGGACGCTGACCAATGCGCGGATCACCAAGCGAGTCTTCTCAACCGCTGACACAGCCACACTGACGATCGACTCCGACTCCTACGACGGCGCAAAGGTCACAGCCCTAGCGCAAGCCATGACGATTGCCGCACCCACCGGCACACCCACCGTCCAGCAAGGGCTCATCATCCGACTCAAGGACAACGGCACAGCTCGCGCTCTCACATGGAACGCGGCCTTTCGGGCGATCGGTGTGACCCTGCCAACCACCACCGTCATATCCAAAACGACCTACGTTGGGTGCATATGGAACACGGACGACTCCAAGTGGGACGCCATCGCCGTAGCGACGCAGGCATAGACGATGCCAGCTCCCACATTCGTAGCGTCCACGGTCCAGGGGGCGATCCTCGGCGCAGACTTGATTATGACCGTCCCCGTCGGGACCGACGGCGGCGACCTCATGGTCTTCGAGGGACTGTGCGCTGGCGGCACAACCATCGCCGCCCACGCGGATTGGACGACCCGCGCAGAGTCGTTCGGCACACAGGCACCGTTGATGACCCGTGTCGCTGCCGGTGCCGTGGGATCACCGACAACCGACACGACCTTCACCTTCGTCACTGGCGGCGCGGGCAACAGTTCGGCCCGCATCGCCTCATATCGTGGCGTTGATCCGACGACACCGATCGACGCAGTTGGTGTCGTATCGGGTGCGACGGGGGTTATCACCCTGCCCTCGATCACGTCCAACGGAGCAGAACGTCTGCTAGTGCAGATGCCCGCCAAGCTCGGCTCCACCACCTTCACGGGGCCGGGTAGCCAGACCGAACGGTACGACAGCCAAGCGCCGAACTCGGGTTACACCAGCGCAGGCGGTGACGAGACGGTCGGTGCTGGGGCGACGGGCACACGCGCTTGGACACCCGCAGCCGGTACACAGGGTTCGATCGGCTACATGCTGGCGTTAGCCCCGCCGAGCTCTGCGTCATCGAGCGCAGGTTTCCTGTCACTCATCTGAACACCCCGAGATCGTCCGCGCCCCGAGACGCGGACAGCCCCCACCCTCGCTGACTTCGGTCAGCTTGAGGGTGGGGGTCTTTTCGTCGTTCTGAATCCGCTTGACGCCGGTACGCTCCGTAGGGCTACGATAGGGTCGAATGGCTGACGGAATGGCTGACATTTGGCCGATAATGTGAGCCGCTTATCGGAATCGAACCGATGACCTTTTCATTACGAGTGAATGGGTAAGATAGAATAGACACCAACTCGGCTCCAAAAACCACTGCAATTCCAGTGCTCGACTACGCTGGGGACCGATACAGACCGCTAGAGAATGGCTGACAAGATGGCTGACATTACAGTGACCACCGACGGAGAGCAGATCGCACAGGCAATCGAAGCGAAGTGCATGGGTTCGCACCGACAGGGAACCGGCTTGTGCCCAGAGTGTGCCGACGCCGCTCGTATCGCCCGTGAGTTCAAGCCTGCCGCGCCAGTCGACACAGGACTCCGAGAGGCGCTGACGGCGCTACTGGAACCGAAGGGCGGGGTTGGGCGCAACCTGCGCCACCTGATCGACGGCCCAGCCGCCAAGCACTGCGTCGTCTGCGATCACGTCAAGCACAACGAGCTCGCGTACTGCCAAGTCGGTCAATGCGCATGTTCGACGGGCACCCCCGTGGGTAACACCGCTTCCGTGATCCTGCGAGACCTGCTGGCAGTGATTCGCGAACATCCCGAGCCCATCGTCATCGCCGTGACAGACGAGATGGTCGACCGGGCCGAAGCCGCGTACCTGCACACCGCCGCCAACGGGACAGTAGCCGACGAGAACTGGACACGTCGATCACTCCGCGCCGCCCTGACAGCCGCACTCACCGAGGAGGCAGGCGCATGACGATCACCGAGTTTCTGCTCGCACGCATCGCCGAAGACGAAACGATGGCGCAAGCTGCGTCCCAAGGTGAATGGATAGCCGTCACGGGGAGTGGTCCCAAACGTCGTCGCCAACAGACCGCCATGATCGGACTAGCAGACATGCGAGGCCAAGGTGAAGCGGGATGCCTTGCCGTGTTCGCTGGCCTCAATCCGAACCGCGCAGACGACGCCGACCACGCAGCCCGCCATGATCCGACCCGCGTTCTCGCCGAGTGCAAGGCCAAGCGGGCGATCGTGGAGATTCACGACGGGACCGTCGATGGTGAACGCAACACGCATCCGTGCGATGGCACCCTTGGCGTATACGAATGCGACACCCTTCGCGCTCTCGCCGCCGTGTACGCCGACCACGCAGACTACAACCCCGAGTGGGCAGCATGAGCACGCCAGTCGACGCATGGGTTAGGTACGACGAATCGAACCCGGGCACAGTTTGGGTCTATTGCGCGCTCTGCGGTCGCAAGGACACCCGGAAGTCCTTCCACGCCAGCAGCTTGAACTATGCCGAGATGCACCGGCTAGCCACCGAGTACCACTCAACACATCGTTTGTCTGACATGCACGCGCGAGCACTAGCGGCCTACAACTCAGATGATGTGCCGCCGCTCGACCCAACTGAGGCGCTTCTCATCAGCATCTTTGGCGAAAAGGCACCTACTGAGCGCGAACTGCGACGACGTGCCGCGAAGGATGCGGCTCGGCGTGGCTAGACGCCAGTATGGAACCGGCTCCGTCCACCAACGCAAGAGTGACGGCCGTTGGATTGGCACGCTCGAAGCTGGTTGGACCCGCAACGGCACCCGCCGCCGTGTCAGCGCCACCGCGTCCACCGAGGCCGAGTGTCGCAAGCGTCTCAAGGTGAAGGCCGAGCTGCTTGCCACCGATGGCGCACCGGCAGCAAACCCGCGTACCACTGTCAAGGCGTGGTCGGATGAGTGGCTGGTACGGACGCAGCGTGACATCCGGCCGAAGTCGTGGAACGCGAATAGGTCAGCCGTGCGCCAGTGGATCGTCCCCACGCTCGGTCACATCAAGGTCGCAGCCCTCACGTCGCGTGATATCGAGAACTTCAAGGACGCCATGCGCGACAAGCTCGCCCCGTCGTCCATCAGCCGCACCCACAACGTCCTCAACAAGATGCTCAACGACGCCGTGGTTGAGGGGTTCCGTATTCACCCCGGCGTGATGAAGGTGAAGAAGATCGCGCCGGGCAAGACGACCCGCACATCATTGCCGTTGCCGCAGGCGCTCAAGGTGCTCGCGGAAGTGGAACGCGAACCGGACCCGTCACGGTGGGTCGCGATGATGCTCAACGGGATGCGCCAAGGCGAAACCCTCGGACTACTCCGCGACCACATCGACTTCGAGGAACACATCATCCGCGTCCGCTGGCAGCTCGCCGAACTCCCCTACAAGTCGAACAAGGACAAGCATCTCGGGTTCCGCATCCCCGACAACTACGAAGTACGCCATCTTGTCGACCGCTGGCATCTCGTCCCACCCAAAACCGAATCCGGCAACCGCGACATTCCCATGACGCCGTGGTTCGAGGCCGCACTCAGACAACACCTAGAACGCGCCCCGTACTCGCCGTATGGGCTGGTGTGGTGTGAGCCGGATGGTATGCCGATCGACCCGAAGACCGACCGCGAGAACTGGCGGCGGTTGCAGGACGTTGCAGACATCGCGCACCGCACAGGACGCCACTACGACGTACACGAAGGCAGGCACACGACCGTCACCCTGTTGCTTGAGCTCGGTGTGGACCGGGAGACTGTCGCCAAGATCGTCGGCCAGAGGAAACTCGTGGAGGCATACGACCACTCCGACCTGATGCCGAAGGCGCGCGCCGCGTTGGAGCAGCTGGGCGAACGGCTGGCGCTCGGGCAGTAGTCTGACCTTTTCATTGCCAGCGCCCCTATTTACCCGCTAGGTTGCGGGACACGTCTTCGACACGCCGTAAACAGCCTGATTGGAGCAGAAATATGGCATGTGAATCGGGTATAAATGTCGTCATCTGCCTCGACTTGGGCAGGCCCGCACTCGTCGTCAAGACAGACAACAAGCCGCTCCTACTACTCGACTCCGAGCTGTCGGTTGAGGAGCGGATGGAAATTATGGCGCGGTTTGTGGACTAGTCTGCGGCCCTTCAACTTCCTCGCCTGTGAACACAGGTATCGGTGCGATCGTTGAACGCGGCGTGCCGCCGCCTGCGTCGGGCCGGAAGTCGCGGCCGGTGTCGATCGCTTCTTGCGCTCGCACCAAGAACGTCTCCGGTGGCAACCCGAGAGCGGCACTCCAATCCGCTAGATCGCGGACGTTGATCGGCACCTTCTTGCCCGTTGTCGACCGGCCATTGAGCCGGTCGTTGATGGCGTTGTGATTCACCCCGAGAAGGTTCGCTAGGTCACGAACCGACATGCCCTCCCGACGCGCCAGTTCGGCGCGGACCTCAGCCGCGACCGCTTCTGAGAAGCGTTCCGCCCTGTCATTCCGAGGGTTTTCCATACAGACAAGATACGCCTAAATCTCGTCAATGGAACTTTTTCTCACGAATTGTCTTGAAATGCTTGCTTCTGTCTGCGGTCGCATACAAGATAGACAACATGCAGCCACCCACCTACGCCGAGGCCGTCGCCGCCGAGGTCCGCGCAGAACTAGGGCGCAACCGCAAGAAGGCCACCGACCTCGCGAAGCATCTCAACCTCTCCCCGCAAACCGCGCTACGGCGACTCAGCGGGGAGTCCCCTTTCTACGCCCACGAGCTCAGCGAAATCGCGACATGGCTGGACATCGAACTTGACCGCCTCGTGAAGCCGAACGCCGGGAGCGCAGCATGACCACCGTCGCCGCCTACTCAAGAGCTGACGCCGCCGCCGCCGCATCCATCTCCGAGGACATCCTCGACGCCGCCATCAAAAAGGGGAAGCTCAAAGCCAAGCATGTCGGCCGACGCGTACTCATCCGGCCCGACGACCTCGCCGCATACATCGACTCACTCCCCGACGTGGAGGTCAAAGCATGAGCTACGCCGAGCAGGTACTCGCCACCATGATCGTGTTCCTGATCGTCTTCTCGATCGGCATGACCGCCCTGTCGTACCTCCCGAAGCGTCGTCACTTCCGTCGCGGTCGGACGATGGACGGCTACCTCTGCGTGGTGTGTCGCTGCGCGACCGACACGCTGCCGAGGATGTGGCTGCACAAGGTCGCGCATCGCCACCCATTCATCGGTGACGGGGTTGTGCGCCAGTGCCAAACCAGCCTGACGGGAACGAGCACCGGCACGGTCGCGAACTACATGTGGACGAGTTTTCCAGCATGAGCGGCCTGCATCCTCGGTGCGTTGACGCGTCCGAGATCGACAACCGCGCCGACTGGTGGCTCCGCGAACACGGAACATTCCCGACAGTTGACGCGCTGCGCCGCATCAACGAATACCGACGCGCCGAACGCCCTGCCCTGCGGTGGCGGTCAGCATGAGCGCTGACGCAACGAGCAACGCTTACGCCTACGCATTCGGTCGGGCCAGCGCGCTCGCGACGATCATCCTCGATCAACTCGCCCAGCGCGAACACGACCAGAACTCCGTGGACGCACACCGCAAGCACCTTGCCGACATCCGCACGGACCTTGAGACCACGATCACGGCGGCATCAGCATGAGCGCACCCGTGTGGCTCAAAGCCCGTGCTGACCGCTGCTCCCATTGTGGTGCCCATCCGCAACTTCAAGGTCACCTACCACCCTGCCAGCCGTCCGGGCCGCTCGCTGAGCAACTGGCGCGCGAGGGCCGCGACCTTGGCATGGCCCGCACTGTCGCCGCACACCCGGACGACGCTGCGAGGGTCGACGCCGTACTCGCCCGGTTCATCGCCTCCGGTCGACCGTTCTCGGCGAATGACACACGAGCCGAGCTCGAAGGCGTTAAGGGCTCCGTCGTCGGCTCCCGGTTCTCGGCCGCGTCGAAAGCACGGCGCATCAAGCGGACAGGCAACCGCTTCCCGTCAACTGACCCCGGCACACATCTCCATCACATTGACGAATGGATCGCAGCATGAGCGACATGTTCTGGATCGACAACATGACCGAGCCGGTGCTTGGCGCGCAGGTTGGCGGCGGACTCTTGGAGAACGTGCACCCGCCCGAGAAGTGTGCTGGCGAGTTCTGCGTCATGCACAACCCGTCCGACCACCACATGCGCGAGTGGCCGACGAACTGGCGCGGCGATACCGGCGTGATGGAGCGGACCTGCCCTCACGGCATCGGCCACCCCGACCCTGACGCACTCGCATTTCAGGTGCGTCTCGGCAACGACTGGATGGGTGTTCATGGCTGCGACGGATGCTGCCGACCGCTCTCCCCATAGACGCGGCGGCGGGGTCGCCCCTCAAGTCGGCCTCCCAAGGCTCCGCCGTCAGCACAGACCACAACCGAATAGCAGAAAGCCAAGACGCACGAATCGCCTTGGCTTCCCAACAAGAAGGAAGTCTATCTAATGGCAGACGCACAAGTATCTATCAGCCGCATTGGAACAGAGACGTTGCACGTGCCGATTCTCGGCACCGCACCGCTGATCGTTCACAAGTTCAGCGAAAAGTCGAAGCGCCAGATGCTCGACAACATGCAGGGCCGCAAGTCGCCCAAGGAGTCCAAAGACCCCGAGGCCGAATATCAGGCAGCGTTCTACCGCCACGACGACGACAGCTATGGGATGCCCGTGATCGCGTTCAAGGCCGCGTCGGTCTCAGCGTGCCGGTTCTTCGGCAAGGCGATGCCAATGACACTGGCTCGTCAGTGCATCTTTCTCGACGCCGAGTTCTCCAAGGTCGACGGCCAGAAGCTCGCACGAATCACAGGCGAACCTCACATGCGCGAGGACGTGGTGCGTGTCGGCATGGGCGGCACCGATCTGCGCTACCGGCCCGAGTTCACTGAGTGGACGACCGAGTTTGAGGTCACCTACGTCAAGTCGATGCTGACTCGTGAGTCTGTGCTGTCACTGATTGAAGCGGGCGGTATGGGTGTCGGTGTCGGTGAGTGGCGTCCTGAGAAGCGTGGCGATTTCGGCACCTTCCGTATTGACGACACGCGTGACGTGGTTGTGGTGTCGGAATGAGCGTGACAGACGTGGCAGGCATGGCGCGGTCAGGCCCGGTGCGGCTCGGTGAGGCATGTCAAGGCAGGCATGGCAGCGCATGGCTCGGTACCGCTAGTCGTGGTGCGGCTTGGCAGGCGAGGCTGGGTGAGGTTGGACGTGTCACGGCCCGGTCAGGCACGGTTTGGCAGGCGAGGCTCGGCGGGGCTGGGTGGTGCAAGGCCAGTCGCGACGTGGCAGGTGCGGCATGAGCGCGCTGATCACTGAACTGCAAGCCATCCGCGATGAGCACGGGACACTCACTCCCGCGCTCATCGTGGATGTCGCCCGCGACGAAACCCACCCCCTGCACTCCCGCTTCGAGTGGGACGACTCCATCGCCGCCGAGAAATGGCGACACACCCAAGCGGGCGAGCTGCTGCGCGTGACCTTCCGGCCGATGGCAGGCAAGCCCCACGAGCTGCGGGCGTTCTCCGCAATCCGTGGCGAGAACACACCCACGTCCGACTACATCCCAACCGGCGAAGCGTTGGCCGACCCATTCACCGCCCAACTACTACTGCGGCAGATGAAGCGCGATTGGCAGACGTTCAAGCGCCGCTACGACCACATGGCCGAGTTCCACAACTTCGTCGTGTCCGAACTAGGAGAAACCGCATGACCACGCCAATAATCATCCGTCCCGCACCGTCTGACCCACCACTGTTCGTGAAGACGTTGATGGCACCGAAGGCGAAACGTCGTGCCCGCGAAGTGTCACGCATCCTCGCCGAGCTGTCCCACGCTGAGCGCGCCGACATCATCGCCGGGGCAACAGACGTAGCTCGTGGCGGCTGGCCTGACGGTCCCGTCGCCGAACCACCCAAACCGTCGCCGTTGGCTGACTCTGTGGCGAAGCTCGCCACCGTCCGCGACCGCATGATGACCGAGTTCAAAACACTCGGTGGTGAAGGCGCATGAAGGTCACCGTGAAGATCGAAGGCACCCGCCGCGAATACGACGCCTACCAGCGCAACAAGGAGACGCCGTACACGGTTGTTGAGGTTGAAGATGTCGTATTCACCGACGCGCTGACAGCCAACTTTCTCCGTGCTGTCGCCAACGAGATCGACCCACCCAAGGCGAGCGTCGATCGGTCGGTGCTCCGATGAACGGCCCGGACTACTCCCGCGACCACGCACTCGCCATCTGGTTCGGCTGCGTCCTCCTCATGCTGGTACTGCCTATCGCAATCGCGGTGACCCGATGAGTAGCGACTACTACGACCGCGACGGCAACCTTGTCGGCTACGAAGGCTACCGAGCACTCTGTGACCTCGCAGCTGCCCGTGGCGACGACTACCGCCGAGTTGACAACACCGTCATCCTCCACGACGTACACGTCTCCACCGTCCACCTTGGGCTCGACCACGCATGGGGCGACAACACGCCGCCGCTGATCTTCGAGTCGATGGTGTTCGGCGGCAACCTCGACCAAGCCTGTGAGCGGTACACCACCGAAGCGCAAGCACGTGAAGGTCATGCCGAGCTGGTGAAGCGCGTTCTTGAAGAACATAAGGAGTTCGCCGCACTACTTGAGCGGAGCGACTTCATGGCAGCTCTCGGCCTTGTCAGCGAAGTGCTCGATGAGCACAAAGAGAAGTGGAACATCTACGACGACCTGTTTTCTAAGGCGCGCGAGGCGGCGACACCATGAGCACCGCACTGATCGTCGTCGCGGTGTGGCTGTCAACGTGCGCGCTGTTCATGGCCGCGCTCGCCATCCAATACCGACGTGAGCAGAAGCCGTTGACGTTCGACGCGGGTCACGAGCGTGCGCCTTGGTGCTGCGGAGTTGAGCACCGATGAAGCGGCCCATCGACCGGGCTGAGATTCGCAAGGGTGACGCCGTGCGGATCGAGTACCGCGACAACGACGCACTCTTGGCTGGTGTGACGGCCCGCGAATACAAGGCCGGGCACGACTGCGACGCGGGGCTCACAGAAGGACGGCCACTCGCCTACTTCCTACTCGACCGTCCCGAGCCTGCCGTCGAGTTGCCAACCGAAGGGCTGCATCTCGGCTGGCTGACACACGACGGGCAGGCCGACCTTCTCGTCTTCTCGTTCAACCGCCCCGGTCACATAGAAGACGCCAGCTACGGCTCTATCAGTCGCCCCACAGTGCAGGCGTGGGTGCCTGCGGTCGCCGTGCCCAAGGCGGCGTTAGACGCACTCCGATTCCGCAAGGACGGCGGATTCTTCCGCATCCCCGACGATGCCGCCATCACGAATTTCCTCACCGCCGTTGACGAGGCCAACGCATGAGCGCCGAGCGGTTTTCGGTGCGCGAACTTCGGCGCATCCTCATGCAAATCACAATCACCGACTCTGATTGCTGGGAGTGGAGAAGTCTTGACGACAAGGGCTACGGCAAGGTCAAGCACAACGGGAAGACAGGCGGAGCACATCGCTACGTCTGGTCTCTAGTCCACGGCGATCCGCCTAAAGACCTTGAACTAGATCACCTATGCCGCAACCGCGCGTGCTGCAACCCCGAGCACTTGGAGCCCGTCACAGCCAAAGAAAATATCCGGCGCAAGTTGATCGCAATGAATGTCATTTGGTGCGCCAAGCATCAGCAGAACAAGGGCCGCGATCCGCAGGGGAAGTTGCGATGCCTGCCGTGTAGAGCGGAACAGGCGCGCACCTATCGAGCAAAGGTCGCATCGTGAGTGCCGACCGACTGCGGGCTGCGGCTACACACCTGCGAGCCGCTGGCGTAGACATGCCGCCGCCTGTTGCGCTCGCACTCGCCGACTGGCTCGACGCCGAGTACGTGACACAGGCAGAGATGGAGCCCCTTGCGAAGCTGTGGAGCGCGACCTTCAAGTCGGTCACGGGTTCGGACGCTGGCGCGATCGAGTTTGGACGCGACCCGGCCGGAAACATCGTCTATCAGGCCAACACGTTCCCCGGTGCTCTCGCTGTCGCTGACGCGATCCTCGGCGGTGCCGAATGAGCACCCAACGGATCACCGACGCCGAGCTCGCAACCATCCGCGACCGCCACGCAGACATCCCACAAGAACCGCTAGACGCGGCTCGCCCCAAGTTGCTCGACTTGTTCTGCTGCGAAGGCGGCGCAGGCGTCGGCTATGACCGCGCAGGGTTCGACGTGTACGGCGTCGACATGGCGGGCAAGTTTGCCAAGCGTTACCCGTTCCCATTTCTCGCTGATGACGCGCTCGCGGTCCTCCGTGACCTGTTGGCAGGCCGTGATGCCGAGTTCGCTGACAAGGCCGGTGATGCGACGCTCCTGCGTCTAGACGACTTCGCGGCCATTCATGCCAGCCCCCCGTGTCAGGCATACACGCGCGGCAACGCTGGACGGGTCACGTCATGGCCTCGACTGATCGAGCCGGTACGCCAACTGCTTGTCGCTACCGACCTGCCCTACTGCATCGAGAACGTGAAGGACGCCGGTCCCGAGCTCGTCAACCCCGTCGGACTCTGCGGGTGCATGTTCGACCTCTCAACCGTCGACACAGACGGCGTGACCATCCACCTACAACGGTTGCGTCTGTTCGAGACCAATTGGGGCATGAAGCCACCACGTCTGTGCGACCACACGAACCATGAGTGGGTTGCCGGTGCTTACGGCGGCGCGCGACGTGACAAGTACGAAGCCAAGTACGTCCGAAGGGGCGGCTACGTCCCCAAGGACAAGGAAGTGGTGAAGCGGCTGCTCGGTATCGACCACAACCTGACGTGGAACGGCCTGTTTGAGAGCTTGCCGCCCGCTTATACGCATCACATTGGGGCGCAACTCATCACGGCCGGACGGGTGGCGACGCCATGAGTTACATGGCTACTCACAATCGCCTTCGCCGGGTTCGCGGCCGCGCCCAGACATTCGCCTGCATTTGTGGCGAGCAAGCGCAGGAATGGGCCTACAACGAGTGCTCTTCAAATGAGGTCATAGACGACCAAGGGCGGCGATACTCCCTCAACCTAGATGACTATTTCGCCCTCTGTGGCCCCTGTCATCGCCGGTATGACAAAGCCATCAATATCGAGCGGTGCCCAGCCGGACATGAGTATGTGGGGCACAACGTGTTCCTCGATTCCGGCAAGCGCAAATGCCGGACGTGCGTGTACGCCCGGAACAAGGCGCGCCGCATCGCCAACCCGCCTTCTCGTGAGAAGCAAGACCACATAAACGAGTTGCAGCGTCAGCGGCGGGCGAGGAGCGCCGCATGACCGCCGACCACTGCCACCGCACAGACGACGCCTGCACCGGGCGCACGTGCTGGGTGTGCGAACCCACGACTTCAAACAACACACAAACAGACACCGGAAGGAACGACGCATGACTGAACCACAGAAGGGGCTCGTCTTCTACCCGAGCTCGCATCGCTACCGTCTCGACGGCCTATGGGTCCAAGGCGTGACCACTATCCTTGGTGGCGCGATCCCGAAACCCGCGCTGCCGAAGTGGGCCGCGAAGTCGGTCGCCGAGTATGTCGCACAGAACCGGGACGGCATTGAGCATCTGTATGGCATGGGCGAAGGCCCAATGGTCGCCGCGCTCAAAGACATCCCGTGGCAGCAACGCGACGCCGCAGGCAACCGTGGCACCGAAGTCCACGACCTCGCCGAGAGATACCTCAAAGGCGAGAGGATCGAAGTGCCCGACGAAATCGCAGGGCACGTCGAAGCGTGCGCCCAATTCATCGAAGATTGGGACATCCAACCCGTACTCGTAGAAGCAGCTGTCGGGTCACGTGAACACCAGTACGGCGGCAAACTCGACCTCGTAGCAGACTCCCGGTACGCCCCGAGGGCGACGTTCGACTGGAAGACCGCGAAGTCGGGCATCTACATGGAGACGGCCTACCAGCTGGCCGCGTATTCGTTCGCTGAGTTTCACGGCGAGAAGGGCAACGAAACGTCGATGGCGTCGCTTGGGATTGAGGCCGCGTTTGGTGTCCATATTCGCGCAGACGGCTACGACGTGATCCCACTCGAATACGGGCCTGACGTGTTCGCTGAGTTCGTTCATCTCAAGCGGTCCAACGACATCATCAAGCGCGCGACCGGGGATTGGCGTGTCGCTGGCTCTGGCTATGTCGGCAAGGCGTGGCAGATGCCGGAGGCCGCAGCATGACCGAGATGGAGCAGTACATACCGTCCAACGGCATCGTGCAGCAGCAGGACGCCATGCAGACCCGCGCCGTCGCCCGATTGGGCGAATGGGCGACCGCAGCCGCCGCCGCCTACAACGTGGCCGTCGGGCTCGTGGATACGTCGTTCGTGCCCGCACAGTTCAAGGGTAAGCCTCACGAGGCCACTGCCGCGATCCTGTCCGGTGCCGAAGTCGGTTTGTCGCCAATGGCGTCACTCAAGAGCTTCGACATCATTTCCGGCACCGCTGCGCCACGAGCACTCACTCTCAGGGCCATCGTCCAGTCACAGGGTCACGAAATGATCCTTGAGGAAACCACCGAGACGCGCTGCAAGATGAAGGGCAAGCGGCGCGGGTCCGACGAGTGGGTAAAGGTCAACTGGACGATGGACCGCGCCAAAGGGCTCGGACTCACCAACAAGGACAATTGGAAGAAGCAGCCTGCCGCGATGCTCATGGCACGCGCCACGAGTGAGCTCGCCCGGCTCATCGCGGCCGACGCGATCCTCGGTATCGGCTATACCTTGGAAGAACTTTCTGACGACCCGAGCGTTGCCGGAAGCGCCCCCGCCGAGCCTGTTGCGGATGCGCCCGTGCGGACCATGCAGCGCGCGCCCAAGGACACCGAGCCTGACCCCGACAAGGGCGAGGAACACGTCACAGTCCCCGACACTGGCGACGCGATGACCGTCGACCAACGCGCCAAAATGTTCGCCCAATTCGATGAACTCGGCATCACCGCACAACCCGATTACCGCGCTTACATCGCCAAAGTTCTCGACGCCGAAGTGAAATCGTCCAAGGAGCTCACCAAAGAGCAAGCGAGCAAGATCATTGAGGCGCAAATCGCCGACCTTGAAGCCAAGGTGGGCGACGCATGAACGCGCCCATGACTCTCGCCAGATACCTACAGATCGTTGCGACTGTCCAAGAGCGCACACCGGATTGGCGGCTAGGACAGACGTATTTCAATGTGCTATCCGAGGCACGCCCGGTGCTCGCTGAAAAGGTGCGTTCCACACCGCTCGACCCGTTCTATCAGGACGCCCGCATCGGCGAGTTCCTGACGTTCATCACCGAGGGTTGGGACGAACACGCATGAACACCAAGCGCCATATGAGGGCCGAGCATGACACCCACGTCAAGCACTTCACTGCGGCAGGCCAACGAATGCACCGTGGCGAATGCTCGTCCTGCCCGTGGCACGGCTCCACCACATCCGACCGCGCCAAGGCTGAGCAAGAAGCCATCGACCATCAACTCGCGGTGATCCAACGATGAGCGCCGACGACGTTACGAAGATCGAGATTGGTCTACCCCTGCCAATCGACGTGGCCTCCACCCTCATGTCGACCATTAGTGTCGTCTACCCCGGCGCGATGATCCGCACAGACGGCCGCGACCGGACCATCACCATGACCATCCCAAACACCGGGCGACGCGCCACCATCCCCAAGCGCAAGGTGAAAGCCGCGCTCGTGACCGCCGACGAGAACGCCGAGGCCAACCTGCACAACGTCGGCGAAGTTGATGGACAGCTCTCAGTAGACCTTGGGCTACCGGAAGCGATGTCGCTAGAACTAGCCCACATCGCGGCGGGAATGCTCTCCGCTGAGGGCACGGTGAACTACCTAGAGGCCGAGTGCCGCGACGGTGACGGCAACAGGTACGTCGTGTGCGCTGCGAGGTCACAAGGGCAGACACCCCACGCCCTGCGTCTCGCCGCCGAGAAGCGCGCTGAGATGGCCGAGGCTCGCCTCGCCGAGATGGAGTCAGCATGACACCCCGCGTCGTCATCATGGCGTTGATCCACGGCAAAGACGGCGGCACATGGCACGCCGTCGATTCGGTCACAGGCGGTCCACGCTGCGGTGTGGCACTCCGACGCCCCCACCGCGCCATCACCACCACTGACGGCCCTTGGTGCCGCACATGCTGGCCCGAAACCGCGCTCAAGGCGGTGTCGTAATGGCGCGCATCCGAAGCATCAAACCTGACTTCTGGACCGACGAAAAGATCGTAGAGCTCGACTTTGCAGACCGGCTCCTGTTCATCGGATTGTGGAACTTTTGCGACGACCACGGCTACTTCAACTACCGGCCCAAGCGCATCAAGATGCAGGTCTTTCCCGGCGACGATTACAACGTTGTGGAGGGGTTGCGAAGGTTGTTCGATTCCTCACTATTGGCTCTGTACGGCACTTCCGAAGGGGTCGTGGGCCATGTTCGGGGTTGGACGAAGCACCAACGGGTGTCGAACCCCACTAAGGAGCGATTTCAACCCTCCGACCTGCACGAATACGCCGACTTTGACGAAGCCGTACAGAATCCTCGTGAGGAATCACGCGTTTTAGGGAAGGGAAGGGAAGGGAAGGGAAGTACTTCTACGTCCGAGATCGCTGACGCGATCCCCGACCCGGATAGGCCAGAAGTCATGGCCCTCTGCGAACGACTCGCAAAAGCCATCGAAGCGAACGGACTACCCAAACCGACCTACGGCAAGACGTGGCTCACAGCCGCGCGTCTCCTGATCGACAAGGACGGGTTCACCGTCCATCAGATCGAGTGGATGATCGATTGGGCCTCAAACGACGAGTTCTGGCGCTCCAACATCCTCTCAATGCCAAAGCTCCGCGAGAAGTTCCCCCAACTCAAACTCAAAGCCGTTCCTGAAACCGCAGCGGCACCCAAAAAAGACCCCCTTTGGATGCTCCGATGAGCGCGAACGAGCCATACCCCGACGAGCAGCTGGAAACGCTCGACGGCAACCGCCAAGCAGAAATCGCCGTCCTCGGTGCCTGCTTCATGTCCGCGCTATCCCGCAAAAAGGTTCGCAGCATCATCACCGGCAACGACTTCCACTGGCCCGCACACGAAGCCTTGTGGGCGGCTATGGAACGGCTCGAACATCACGGCAAGGCCATCGGCGCACCATCTGTCATGGAGCTGGTCAAGACCAACCCACAAGCCGCCGCGATCCTCCCCGAGATGGTCACCGCCTACGCCACACCCGACGAGGTTGAGTCGTATGCCGGGATCATCCGGTCGCTCGCTATTCGTCGTAGGACGACGAACGAGCTCGTTGGCGCGCTCCACCAAGCCCGGAACCCGAGCCTCAACGCCGAAGGATTCCTAGCCTCGATCGTCACCAAATTCACAAACCTGCGCGACGCCGGATCGAACCCGCAGATCGACGCGCTCACGTTGCGTGAGCTGCTAGAGCGCGAGGATGACCCTTACGACTGGTTGATCCCCAATGTGCTCGAACGCGGCGACCGCCTCATCCTCACAGGCGAAGAAGGGCAAGGAAAGTCGGTTCTGTTGCGTCAGATCGCGGTGTGCGCCGCAGCCGGGTTGCACCCGTTCCAGCCTGACCGGATTCAACCGGCCAACGCGCTCATCATCGACGCCGAAAACTCCGAACGCCAAGTACGCCGCCACATGCGCGGACTCACCGCCGCCGTCGGCGCACGCGGTGTACGAGACCCCCGCGACCACGTGATGGTCGAATGCACCGGACGAATCGACATAACGTCCGACATGGCGCTCTCCCGCATCCACCAAACCATCGACGCCCAACAACCCGACATCATCGTCATCGGACCCATGTACCGGCTCACCCCACGCGCCATCCAAACCGACGACGAAGCCGCACCCTTGCTGGCAGCCCTCGACACCATCAAAGACCGAGGAATCTGCCTACTCATCGAAGCCCACGCAGGCCACGGACAAGGCGCAACCGGCAGTAGGAACATGCGCCCACGCGGATCATCCGCCCTACTCGGATGGCCCGAGTTCGGATACGGCCTACGCGGCAACCCCGACTTCCCCGGCGAATACCTACTCGACAGGTGGCGCGGCGACCGCGACGAACGCGACTGGCCCAGCTCACTCAAACGCGGCGGCGCGCTCCCGTGGACGATCACCGAACAAGCCGCCGTAGAGCGCGCATGGCAGGAAGGCCGTCGCATCGCCGAAACGAGGCGATCCGCATGACCGAACCACGCCACATCCGCGAATGCGTAGACGAATGGCTCGACACAGTTGACGACAAACCCGCCGACCTCAAAGCGCGCCGACTAGCCGCCCAATCAGCCAACGAAGACCGATACGGAGACCCCGCATGAACATCACGATCACCGTCAAAACCCAATCCGGGGCTGATGTCGAAATCAGCCAAGACCGCCACGAGGTCAGCACGATGGCCGACACCCGCGACTACGACCGACGCCTCATCAAGGAAACCCTCGACGCCGTGGTCGAACGCGTCAAAGCCAGTTACGGCATCACCACCCACGAAGGGACCACCCATGCACCTTGACCCGGAGCCCGAAAGGGCCGCAGACGTTGAAAGCTGGCGCAACACCCGACAGGGCGACAACGAAGACCGCGACGCCGACATACGCGCCGCCGTGCTCGCGATCCACACCGAACAAGGCGGGTACTCGCCGTGGCTCGGTCGGGTAGTCAACGCGTACTGCGGCAACTGCAACACGGCATGGCCGTGCGCGACCGCACTAGCGGTAGGAGTCACCGCATGACCGACATTGGAGAGCGGATCGCACAAGCCATCGAAGCGGAGCGCAACGAACACCACGCGCCGTCCGAGTGGATCACCCTTGACCATGCCGCTCGTATCGCCCGTGAGTTCAAACCTGCCGAGACGGTGACGGAGGCGGTCGCCAAGATCGAGACGCACAACGGCACGCCCGTCACCGCCGAGAACCTGCGCTGGGCAGCAACTCACGGGGTACTCACAACCTCGTGGGTGTTCGACGTGCTGCAAGGTCTGGCAGACGCGCTGACTGAGGATGGTGCCGAATGAGCGATTGCCAGTGGAACGGCTCAGAACGCCCGCGACTACTGCCGAGGCGACACGAGGACGCCTGCACCGACGATGAGTGTCGAGGATGCCAACCCTGCACCGAGCCGCATTGCCTCGTCTGCGGGATAGAGCACAAGCTCGGCGTGTGCCCCGGTTGTCTCGGCGCGGCGCGCGACGACCTGTGGGAACTCAACCGGCTCATGTCGCGCGTCGTTTCCGAGATGCACGACCGGGCCAAGGTTCAGAAGTACGGCGTGCTCGAAGGTGTGCCGGGAGGCGAGCTAATGTATCTCGCCGCCCCCGTGGCCGACCTGCGGTATCACGCCGCCCGCATGGCGCTGGCGCTCCATCGCGGACAGGATCACGTCACCGACGAGCACGACTCGGACGGCGAGCATCCTGCGCTCATGCTCGGTTGGTGGGAGGACAAGTGGCGCGCGTTGCGAAGCGACGACACCGACAACACACTCGTATCGGGCGATGTGAGCTATCTCGATGACGCGCTGACGTGGGCCGCCGACAATGAGCCGCATTTCCCCGAGTTTGCCCAAGGTCTGCGCCAGCAGGTCAGACGCGTTGAGGACGCACTACTCGAAGGTGAGCGCGACGACGTGGGCGCGCGATGCCTCAAATGCGGCGCGCACCAGCTCAAGAAGTTCGGAGCGGTCGCCGAAAAAGACTATTGGCACTGCCCGCGCTGCAAGCGGGATTCATCCCCGGCGCAATACACAGTGAGCGAGGCTCACGAGCGCCGCACGCGCGCAGAACGCCTCACGGCGGGCGACATGGAGTTGCGATTCAACATCAAGCGCGGGACGCTCTGGAAGTGGGTCAGCGAGGGACTGGTCAGGCAACGCGGGCTCAACGGCAATGGGCACAAGATGTACGACGTGGCCGAGGTCAAGATACGGCTCGGACTCGCCGATCGTGTCGTGGATGACAGTGACGAGGAAGTGTCGTAAGGTTGGCGGTGGAGACGTATTGCCTCACGGCGGTACGTCTTTCGTCATGCCCGGAGGTCTCATGGAGCAACCCGCGAACATGACCGACGCGGAACTACGCGCCGCACTCCTACGCCTGTCACTCGAACGCGCACGAGCTGGAGCCAAGCGCCGTGAAGTGATCGTGACCGTATGCGACGCCGTTTTGGACGAGCTCAGCGCCCGCCGCACCGAATAGGAGCCACTATGGAGATTTTCGTTTTCCTGTGCCTACTCGTCGCCGTTCTCGTGTTCGCTGGCTCCGTGATCGGGGTAGCGTCACGCGTCGATCTGATTCCGCTTGGACTGCTCGCTATCGCGCTTTCGTTGTTCGTCCCGGCGCTCGACGCGCTTTAGACCGCTCATGGCGATGCGGGTTTGTCTCGAACCCGGATGCGGCACGATCACCAAGTCTCGCCGCTGCAAAGACCACACGCGCGAGCTCGACCGCGCACGCGGAACCACCGCCGAGCGTGGGTACGGTGCCAAGCACCGCAAGACCCGCGCAGCGTCACTGCCGGATGCGATCGGTAAGCCGTGCCACTTCTGCGGCGAACTCATGCTCGCAGGGCAACCACTCGCACTCGACCACACCGAGGACCGCACCGGATACCGGGGCATCGTCCACCTGACCTGTAACGCCGCCGACGGTGGACGCCGAAGCAAATAAGCGACGCACCTAGACGCGCTGGCGATTGGAGTAGCCAAGCTAACGCCTAGATGCGTCTATGCTTCCCGGCTTACGACAGGCCGACTCTGCAAAGCCAACCCGCCACCGTTAGGCAGTACCGGGAATCTTACCGGGTGTGGAAGCGCCGATTATGGCGGTCAGCGCGTTCCTGCGCCGTTGACCACCAAGACGCGACCGGACTGCGCCATTCGCACTTGGGGCATTCGGCTACGGCGTTGCGCTCGTTGGCCTCGTCGGGGATAACTTCGGCGCTCATGCGCCCGAGCCCGCACGCTTCTCGGCCCACGCGACGATCGTCGCCCGGTCATACACGCGGCGACCACCAAACTCACCAACCGGGGCAGGCGCAAACCCGCGCGACACATACGCCGTGAACGTATCCCGCTCAATACCGGCCAACTTCGCCGCCTCAGTGGCGCTAATGAAGTGATCCAACTTCGCTTTAGCCATCAGGAAACCTCCGCGTCAGGGTGAATGATGCATGGCTCGTCGGCGTGCTGGTGCCAGTCGCCCGACCGCGAGCACATTCGGCAATCGTGGAAACACGTACATGCGGCGGTCTCCGCGAGCATCTGCCTAGTCTCGTCATTCATGCTCGGTGTCCTTTCGTGTTGTCGATCAGTGTTAGTGGGTCCGACCCGGCGAACCGTTGCGCGATAGCGAGAACTTCCTCACGCGACGCCGCGAACCCTGACAACTCGCCACCGTCGCTCGCGGTCACCCGGTACGCATACCGGCGCGGCGACGTGTGCGCGGTCTCGGCATGTGCCGTCAGCCCGCGCCACGTCAGCACCACGGCCGCGACAGCCGCGAGCATGAGAATGCCGGTCATGCTGACACCCCATACGGATTGGCCGCGTAGAGCCGCGCCTGCCTACGATCTAGGCGAGCCCATTCGGGCGACCAGTCACGCCGAATCCCGGCATCCCACGCGGCATCTTGGCGTTTCAACAGCCGCTCAACCGCGCGACCATACGCGGCCCACGCCTGCTGGTATTCCTCGGTACTCATTCGCTGACCTCAATCGACCAATGGTGATCCGCGTCAATGTGACCCGACGTGAAACCCTCGCCTAGCTGGGTGCCGACATACTGCACATACTCGGCGCAGTCCTCGACCTCAGCGTCAGCGGGTATGCGGATGACGAGCGCGCGATAGGTACTCATGCTGACACCGCGACAAGATCGTCGGATTCGATGGCAACCTCGTCGCCATCCCCGCCCTGTGTGTACCAGTCACCATCGCTCGCCCACTCGGGTGTGTCTGTCGGTATGACAACCGCGCCGATAGGGAGCTGGTGCCCCGACGTGTCAGCGATGACGCGATAGGCGCTCAATGCTCGGACCTCGACACTCGCGCCGGGAATCGGGAACACGCCAGAGCCGGGACGGCTCACAATGTCTTGCAGCTTGAAAGCCACCGCCTCGGCGTCAGCCTGCGACACATCCGGCAGGGTGATCGTGATTTGCTTCATGATTTTCTCCAATCGGTTGCGAGTCCGTGTGACTCACACAATGGCCGGGTGACCGGCCACCATGCGTTACGCGCGGTCCTGCCGTTCTAGTAGTTCGACAATCTCTCGTGCGCCGTCGTCACCGAGGCCGACGCTCCAATCATCCTCCGAGAGTTGGTAATCGTCCGGGTTATCGCCCGTAGCCTCAGCCCATTCAGCTTTCAGCTCGGCGATACGCTCGGCAGGATCACTACAAACATGATCCGCCGCGCAACCCAAAAGCGATTTAAGACTGTCGCCCGGTTCAATGTCCGCGACGTTTTCGCCGCACTCATCGCACGTCAGCTCTAGATCGCGCTTGACCTCATCGTCAGACGCGCGAGCCGTGAAACGGTGCGCGAAGTCCTCCATGATGGCGCTCATTCGCGGGCCTCCAATCCTGCGATCCAGTCGCGGACGACTGTCATCGTGTCGGCGTCAAGATGCCACGCCGGGACATCAGTCCAAAGCATCAGCCCGACATGCTGACCGTGACTCTCAAGCAGCGTTTCCGCAAAATACGACGCGCCCGTGAACTGCCCGAACTGAGTTTCTTCGTGACCAGCGTCGAAAAACTCGACATGGGCCTTGTCAGGACCGAACCGACCACGAAACTCGTTAGTCGGATTAGGCGTCCCGGCTGGAATGTGAACCACGTTGAACCACGTTCCATTGGCAGCGCGTACCTGTTTTACGCTGACTCGCGTCGCGGTAGTCATGCCCGTGCCCAATACTGCTCGCCGTCGAACTCGACGGTCGTGTAATCCATCTGCAACTCACGCGCCGCACGCGCCCAATCAATGCAGTAGGCGGGCCACCCGGCATCCCTCGGGATAGCGCCGATATCCTCGGCCAGCTCCCGCGCGTAATCCTCAAAATACGAGTCGCGGATAAGCATTTCCCCGTACTGCCAATCGGGGAGCGATTCCCCATCCTCGGCGAGCTCCATCAGCGCGACCAGCTCGTGAGCGTCATCGTCACCGAGGCCGACCGACCAGTCATCTTCGGACAGGTGCGCGTAGTCATCGGGATCATCCCCGGTGGCTTCGGCCCATGAGTCTCGCAGGTATTCGATACGGGCGATCACATCGCTCGAGTCGATCACGTCGGCGTACTTGTCAATTGCGGTTGTGTTCATGTTCTGTTTCTCCAATCTCGGGGAGCACTTGCAGGTGCTCCGGTATCTCTCACAATACACGGCCACCGTGTACTGTCAAACGTTTTACGAAAGAATCTTTTCAGCCCGTGCCAGCTCGCCCGGATCAACCACATTCGGCGCGGTCACATAGCCACACCCGGACACGTAGAACGCATACACCGCGCCCATAGCGCCCCGGTAACTCTGAAAGCTCCACGAGCTAGACCCGCATAGCGGACAGGGTCCGCGCATCATGCGTCGTCACCCCAATACCAAGCGGTCTCACCGTAGACACCTAGCGCCATATGTACGCCATCGTGACCCGGCTCAAGGTCACACGTAAACTTGATCGGCTTACGATCAAACCCAAGCGTCTCGGTGGTTATCTTGTCGCGGCATTTCATCATGCGCTTACCCTTTCCATAGTTGATTGACCAGCTAGAAACTCACGCCAGACTGGCGCAGGATGCGCCGCGCGATAGTCGCGCTCCTCATCCGTGTAACGCTCACCCCGCGCGGGCTTGCCACCGTCCGCAGTAGAGCGACCGCCCGCGATAGCAGCATCTAGGCCGCGCTCCCAAGCCTCCCGCGCAAGCCTGTATTCAGCGGACAACGCCTGAATATGAGCGGGCGCGGAACGCCTAGCGCGCGGCGCTTTCACTGCCACGACTGGCGCGGCGAGACTCGCGTACTGGTCAAGGATCACCGCGACGGGAATGCCCGCGTATGTGTCCCAAACCTCGCGCCACGTCAGCGCGTGACCATCACGCCTAGCCTGACGGTAGTCCGCGTCCGTCAGCTCACGGCGGATAGCGTGAGCCCGCTTATTAGCGGCGCGACGTTCGGCCCGGGTAATCACCATTCCGCCCGGATAACGCGTGCCACATTGGCAGTGAGCAACGTGCCCATAGAGCTCAGAAAGTCACGAGCGATACGCCGCGCGGTCTCAGCGTCATCAGTGAACGCCTCACACCTGAGATTCCTAAGCCACACCGCGCCAGAATCCGACAAGCGATTAGGCGTACCGTCACCGCACAAGTCATACGCCGCGATGTCATCCCAATACGCATTGAGATACGGCACACTCTCAGACGCCCGAAGAATCGTCAGCGCATCAAACTCGCCTAGCGTGATATCCGCCCATTCAACACGGCGGGCAGTCGTGCCGCTCATCGCGCATCCACCGCTTGAGTCGTGTCCAACGTCGCGGACTGGTTGAAATTACCCGGCACAGTGGCCGCGCTCGGTGAGCTCGGTGCCAGCGCCCCAATCGTGAGGCCCATCATCAGGCAGTAGGCCCAAACGCGAATCATCATCTTGTCTCCAATCGTTGCGACCTTGCAGGGTCGATGTGAGTGCGACGTTACACGGTAGCCGTGTACGTGTCAACACTCAATCCAAACTAATTTCGTGAGCTCGTGCCCTGCCCACATCCGCCCGCCGTACCAGCTCGCCACGGCTCGCAGCTCGTGAGCTCATCGCCTCGCATGTGCGTGCTCGTGCGTGTGCACACACGTATGCGCGCCCTCGTGCGCGTGCCCGTGTGCACGTCCGCGCGGGCGCCCGCCCGCGCCCCTCCCCCCGCCCCCCCGCGAAGAACGAC
>JBBREA010000010.1:0-43475 GCA_038203385.1 Acidimicrobiales bacterium
CGCCGTGCTGTCGCGGGATCAACTGCTGGAACGGGTGTGGGGCTACGAGTACCTCGGAGACTCCCGCCTCGTGGACGCTCACGTGCGCCGGCTCCGGTTGAAGGTGGAGGATCAGCCCGATGACCCACAGCTCATCGTCACCGTGAGAGGCATCGGCTACCGCCTCCTGACCTAGCGAAAAGGGAGTGGTTTGTGTCAGACACAAACCACTCCCTAGGTCGGCCAGATGGGGGAGCGTTTCTCGCGGAAGGCGCGCATTCCCTCGGCTGCGTCGGGGCCCCTGAACAGTGCTTCGCTGAGTTGTTGCATTCGACCGAATGCGGTGTCCCGGTCGAGTTCGGGGACTTCCCTGAGTAGCCGCTTCGTTTCAGCGACGGCGCGTGGCGAGCCAGCGAGAATGCCGGTGCAGATCGCTGCTACCGTTTCGTCGACGTCGTCGGCCACGTGCGTGACGAGTCCCATGGCCAATGCCTGTTCTGCCGTAAATGCTTCGCCGGTGAGATAGGGCCCGGCGAGGCGTGCTGACGAGACCCGCCGCATGATCGGCACGGAGATGATCGCCGGCGCCACGCCGATGCGGACCTCGGTGAGTGCGAACGTGACCTGACTCGCCACCACGACCAGATCGCACGCCGCCATCAAGCCCACTCCGCCGGCCCGTACTGCTCCGTTGACCGCAGCGATCGTGGGGCGACCCGTGTCCATGAGTCGAATCATCACGTCGATCAGCGGGCGAGAGTCGGGAATGTCTCCTTCTCCCCGCTCCTTCAGGTCACCGCCAGAACAGAAGGCCGGGCCGGCATGGGTCAACACGATCGCACGAACGTTCGCAGCCTCGGCGTCGGCGACACATCCTCTGAGTTCGCTGACCAGCTGTGCCGACAGCGCGTTCCGGTTGGCTTGCGAGTCGAGCGTGATGGTGGCGATCTGCTGATCGATCTCGAGCCGAACCATGTCTGTCGCGTGTGGGTCTGTCGTGTGTGGGTCCGTCGTGTGTGGGTCTGTCGCGTGTGGGTCTGTCGCGTGTGGGCGTGTTGCGTGTGGGCGTGTTGCGTGTGGCTCACTCATGTGTGGTCTGCCATGCGCGGAAACTTACCCTCGAAGCTGTCGCAGCATCGCCTCGGCTTCGGCGCGATCACGGGTGCGTTTCATCGGTGGGAGGGCTTTGACGATGTCCCATCGGTAGTTCGCCGAACCAAGCCGCGGGTCGAGTACCGCGACGACGCCGCGATCGGTGCGGGTGCGGATCAGTCGCCCGCACGCTTGTGCGAGCAGAGTTGCGGCACGCGGCACATCGATCTCAGCGAATGCGCGTGGCCCGAGCAGCTCGCGACGCGCTGATAGGAGGGGATCGTCGGGACGCGGAAACGGGAGCTTGTCGATCACCACGAGTGACAGCGTGTCGCCGGGCACATCCACGCCTTGGAACAACCCGGTGGTCGCGAACAGACAGGTTTCGGCCGATTCGGAGAACGCCTTGATGAGAGCCGGCTTGGGAAGATCGCGCTGTGTGAGGATCGGCACGCTGACCTTGTCGCGCACGGCGGCGACGGCGTCGTCCATCGCGGCCCAACTGGTGAACAACGCCAAGGTGCGGCCACCCGCTGCGGCTATGAGATGTACGAGTTCATCAGCGACCGCAGCGCGGAACGCGTTGGTGGCCTTCGGTTGGGGCAGGTGCATCGCGCAATACAACAGCGCTTGTTCCTGGTAATCGAACGGGCTGCCGACGTCGGCTGAGTTCGTTTGATCAGCGGGAAGGCCGACCCGCGCCGCCAACGACACTGGAATCGTGGCGCTGGTGAGGATGGCGGTTCGCTGTTTCCAGACACCTTCGGTGAGCGTCGGACCCACATCGAGCGGGGCAATTTCCAAGCGCGGCGACTCCCGCGAGCCCGAAACAAACGGCACCGTGCCGACCCGGCTCGCCACCGCCGCTTCTACCGCCTCCATCGTGCGGGTCACCATGCGTTGGGCCCGCAGCCTTCTTTGCTGGGCATCTTCATTGGGCGTGTTGATCGCCTGCAGCACCTCGCCCACACGTGTGAGGCGTAACTGGGCGTCTTCCAACACGGTGGTCACGTCGGCTGGAAGTGGCGCGCTGAGCCGCTGGCCAACGTACGGCGCGAGTACGTCGCGCAGTGCGGTCGAGAGCTCGCTGATCGAGCCATTGAGCTTGGGGTCGTCGAGAATCTTGCGAACCGTCGCGGCGACGGCGACGAATCGACCAGGTGCGAGTTCCACACCAACGGTGTCGCTCATGATGTCTTCGAGGACGTGCGCTTCGTCGAAGATGACCACGTCATGCTCAGGAAGAATCGCCCCCTCCGCCGCCACGTTCAGCCCGTAAAGGTGCGTGTTGACCACGACGACGTCGGCAGCCATTGCCCGACGGCGGGCCAACTCGCTGAAGCATTCTTTGCCCATGGGGCACCGATCCGCACCTGGGCACTCGTCTGAGCCGACACTGACGGTACGCCACGCCTGATCGGTGGGGTTCCAGTCGAGTTCGGCCTGATCGCCAGTGGGCGATGAACCGGCCCATTGGGCAAGCCGCTTGACCTCCAGCTTGGTCGTCGGCGACAGATCGTCGAGGTCGAGCGTGCCCTGCGTGGGAGCGGTGTGCTCACGGATGCGCTGGAGGCACACGTAGTTGCTGCGGCCCTTGAGTACCGCCCATTCGACCTCGTAGCCGACCTCTGCCATGTGCTTCGCGAGGAACGGCAAGTCTTTTGTCGCCAGCTGGTCTTGCAATGCTTTGGTTGCCGTGGCCACAACGGTCCGCTTGCCAGCGGTCACCGCACCGACGAGATATGCCAGCGTCTTGCCCGTACCGGTGCCGGCTTGCACCACGAGATGCTTGTTGTCGGCGATCGCCCGCCCGACCAGGCTGGCCATCTCCACTTGACCGGGCCGCTCCTCTACATCAGGCAGTGCAGCAGTGACGTGCGCCAGCGCGCCCACCACGTCGGGCTTCATCGGTTCACGTCGAGTTGCATCACGTTCAGTGTGCACTGCTCGAAACGCTATTTGCAGAGCGCGATGGCGGCGTCGAGGTCGTCGGCGTCGAAATCTGGCCAAGCGCTGTGCGTGAAATGAATCTTCGATCCTGCGCTCTGCCACAACAAGAAGTTGGACACTCGCAGTTCGCCGCTGGTGCGCACCAGCACATCAACCGGGGGAAGTTCGGGTAGATACAGATGGCGATCGATGTTGGCCGGAGTCATCGGTTCCCCCAGCCGCCGTACAGCGCGCACCGACTCCATCAACTCCGCACGTCCGCCGTAGTCGAACGCCACGGTGAGCAGCATGCCGGTGTTGTCGGCTGTGTCGGCAATCGCTTTGCGGATGGCACGCTGTACGTACTTCGGCGTTCTGGCGGCGGCGCTGTCGAACGGGCGGCCAATCCACTGAATACGCACGTTGAGTTCGTTCAGCTCCTTGACCCGGCCGAACAGTTTCTCGTGCAGGCCGAGAATGTGGCGGACCTCGGCCCGCGGTCGCACCCAGTTCTCGGTGGAAAATCCGAAGACTGTCAGCCAGCCGACGTCCCGCTTCACGGCGAGTCGCACCACCCGAGACAGGTTTTCTTCGCCTTCGGTATGTCCTGCGGTGCGCGGAAGGCCCCGTCGGCCTGCCCACCGGCCGTTGCCATCCATGATGCATCCCACATGTAGCAGACGCCCCTCAGTACTCACGATGAGCCACGTTAGCCCCCGTCGGCATGGGACAATGGGCGCATGCCGACACCCTCTCATCGCACTGTCGTGCACGACAGTGACCACGCTGTCCTGCGTCATGTGCTGGTGGTGGGTGGCACTCTTGCCGAGTGGGCCAACCGTTCCGACGATGCATGGTTGGAACTCATCGATGACCTCGGGGTGCTGTGTTCTGAGTCGGCCGTTCGGTGGTTGACGCTGCGCCCGTACGAAAGTGGCGTCGATGATTGCGGTGCGCCTCCGCATGTGGAGCGGCGGGAGATCCAGGTGGCCGGATGCCAGGTGATCGTTGACGCGAGCGCTGATGGTCGCGAGCGATTTGCGGACGCGATGGCTCGGCTCGACAGCAGCACTGAGGTCAACGAGGCGGCGGTGGCGGCCATGCTGTACGAGCCGGCGGATTCCGAACCCGACCTGGTGGTCATCCTCGGCCCGTCCACGCAGCTACCGCCATCTCTGGTGTGGGAGTTGGCGTACGCCGAACTCACGTTCATCAATGTGGCGTGGGCCGACCTGCACTCAGATGCGCTAGCGGTGGCGTTCGACGAGTTCGCCGTCCGCCGTCGACGATTTGGTGGGCTCGACGATGAGTAAGCCCAAATGAGTAGGCCCAAATGAGTAGGCCCGGGAGCAACCGTCCGACCAGCAAGGGTGAGTTGTACCGCGACGTTGGTGTGGTGCTGCGCACCTACAAGCTCGGTGAGTCCGACCGGATCGTCGTACTGATGACGGCCGAGAACGGCAAGGTGCGTGCCGTTGCCAAAGGGGTGCGCAAGACTCGGTCGAAGTTCGGGGCGCGGCTCGAACCGATGAGTCACGTGCGCCTGATCTTGTACCGAGGACGCGAGCTCGACATCGTCAACCAGGCCGAGTCGGTGGAACCACTCACCCCGCTCCTGTCGTCGCTCGATCGAGTATCACAAGGTTTGGCGGCCATCGAAGCGATCGATCAGTTGGCACTCGACCGTGAGCCGAACGAGCGGCTGTATCGCCAAGCGGTTGGCGTGTTGCGCACGATCGCCAAACGACCAGCGGCACTCACCGTTCCGGCGTTCTACTGGAAACTGCTTGCTGCCGAAGGTCTCGAACCACAACTCGACGAGTGTGTGCGGTGTGGTGAGTTCGGTCCCGACACACCGATGGTGGCGTTCGATCTGAACGAAGGGGGAGTGCTGTGTCGCTCCTGCCGCTCCGGCACGAGCATCAGCCCGGCAGCACTCGACATCATGAGAGCAATTCTCGGCGGCCGCCTCAACGACATGCTCGACCTTCCCGAGTCGCCAGCGACCCACGAAGTAGGCGTTCTCGCTACCAGAGCACTGGAACACCACATCGAGCGCCGCCTCAAGGCCGTCGCCATGTTCGAACAACACTGAATCGAGTGGGTCCACAACACGCGATACGGGAGTAATTGATGGTGCCCCGCGCGCAGTGCGGGCCGTAGCCTGGCTGGCCTATGCCAGCGACCGAGCTCGACCAGATCGTCAATCTCTGTAAGCGCCGAGGGTTCGTGTACCCGTCGGCCGAGATCTACGGCGGCTTTCGATCCACGTACGACTACGGACCGCTCGGTTCGCTGTTGCTGCGCAACGTGAAAGAGGCCTGGGTGCGGGCAATGGTGCAAGAGCGCGACGACGTCGTGCTCATCGACGCCGCAATCCTCGGCCCGCCACAGATCTGGGAGGCGTCAGGGCACCTTGCCAACTTCAGCGACCCGTTGGTCGACTGCACGAACTGCAAGACCCGACATCGCCTCGACAAGCTGGAAGACCCCACCACGTGCCCGTCATGTGGGAAGAAAGGCACCTTCACCGAAGCCCGCGAGTTCAACCTGATGTTCAAGACGCAGGCTGGTCCCGTCGAGGGCGCCGGCGCCGATGCGTACCTGCGCCCCGAGACCGCCCAAGGCATGTTCGTCAACTTCAGCCAAGTACTGCAGACGAGCCGCAAGAAGCCACCGTTCGGCATCGCCCAGGTGGGCAAGAGCTTCCGCAACGAGATCACCCCGCAGAACTGGATCTTTCGCACCCGAGAGTTCGAGCAGATGGAGTTGGAGTTCTTCGTGCCGCCCGCCGACGGCGAGCAGTGGTACGAGTACTGGTGTAACGAACGACTCGATTGGTACGTGCGTCACGGCATCCCACGCGACATGTTGCAGCTCCGGCCGCACGACGCAGACGAGTTGTCGCACTACTCCACCGGTACCTCCGACGTGGAGTTCCTGTTCCCGTGGGGCTTCGACGAACTAGAAGGCATCGCCAAACGAACCGACTTCGACCTCAAGGCCCACGCCGCCAGATCGGGCGAGCGCCTCGATTATTTCGACCCTGCCACCAACGAGCGATACGTGCCCCACGTGATCGAACCGGCCGCCGGCGCAACGCGCACCATGGCCGCGTTCCTGCTCGCCGCGTACGACGAAGAGCAGCTCGGCGAGCCGGGCGGCAAAGAAGACGTACGTACGGTGTTGCGTCTCCACCCGCGCCTCGCCCCGTACAAAGTGGCGGTGCTGCCGCTCTCCAAGAAAGACGAACTGACGCCGTTGGCCCACGAGATTCGCAAGACGCTCAGCGCTCGCTACATGGTCGACTACGACGAAACCCAGAACATCGGCAAGCGCTACCGCCGTCAAGACGAGGTCGGTACGCCATTGTGCGTCACGGTGGACTTCGACTCGCTCGAAGACGGCGCCGTCACCGTGCGCGACCGTGACACGATGGATCAGATCCGTGTGCCCATCCCCGAGCTCACCGTAGCGATCTCCGAAAAGCTCGGTTTCTGATGCATGACGAATGGGGTCAGACACCTCTCGTCATGCCTGACGAGAGGTGTCTGACCCCCGACGTCAGGTTTGGCTGTTGATGGCGACGTATCTCGACGAGATTCTCGACAGCCATCGCTCAGCGGCAGAGCGTGATGTTCGGTCATTCGATGGGCTACTGCGCGGCGTTGCCGGGATGGAGCCGTGCCGTGGATTTCGGGCTGCTCTTGCCGGTCGCGAACACCTGGCAGTGATCAGCGAGGTCAAGCGGCGGTCGCCGTCGAAGGGGGATCTGAAGGCCGATCTGGACCCAGCGCTGCTCGCCGCCGACTACGAGGCCGGGGGAGCGAGCTGTCTGTCCGTGCTCACTGATGTGAACTTCTTCGGTGGTTCGGTCGCCGACCTACAAGACGCCCGAGCAGGCTGCTCGTTGCCCGTGATTCGGAAAGACTTCACCGTGTCGGCGTTCGACGTGGTCGACACTCGTCTCATGGGCGCCGATTGTGTGTTGCTCATCGCCGCCGCCCTCGACCCGGCTGAGTTGGCCGAGTACCACGCGCTTGCCGTCGAGATCGGGCTCGACGTGCTCGTAGAGATCCACGACGAGCAGGAGTTGGAGCACGCACTTGCCGCCAATGCCACGCTGATCGGCGTCAACCAGCGCGATCTGGTGACGTTTCAGGTCGACCACGACCGTGCCATTCGAATGGCGGGCATCATTCCTGACCAGGCCGTCAAAGTCGCCGAATCAGGCGTGCGCGGTCGCGCCGACGCCCTGTCACTCCGCGCCGCCGGCTACGACGCCGTACTCGTAGGCGAAACGCTCGTCACCGCCTCAGACCCCAGCGCAGCGCTCGCCGACCTGATCGTCTGATGGCAGAGCGTCCGACATCCCACAAACCGGTCATTGGCATCACTGGCCGTCGCAAGTTCGGGCGTGAGCTGGCCGGTTCGGTCGCCTCGATTGCCCAGCTCGAACTCGACGTGCACTTCGTCACCTATAGCCACGAGGTCATCCGGGCTGGTGGGATTCCCATCCAACTACCGATGGAACTCGACCCGGCGGACGCGATCGCGGTCATCGACGCGCTGCTGATCTCGGGTGGGGCCGACGTCGATCCATCTCGATATGGGGCCACTGCAGTTGCGGAAACATCATTCGAAACGCAGCGGGACGACTTCGAGTTTGCTCTCCTCACCGCTGCTGATGAGGCCAGAATCCCGGTGCTGGGTATCTGTCGTGGATGCCAAGTGATCAACGTCCACGCCGGCGGCACGCTCAACCAGCACGTCCCGGCTCACGCCCGTTGGAACGACGACCCAACCGATCACGTCGACACCGTCACCACGGTGGCGGGCACACTGGGCCATCAACTCTACGGAGAAGTTCTCCTCGTGAACTCGCTGCACCATCAGACGGTCGCCGAAGTGGGTGCCGGCCTTGTCGTGGCCGGAACGGCAGCCGATGGCACCGTGGAACTCCTCGAGGGAACTGACACACCGGTGCTAGCCGTGCAGTGGCATCCCGAGATGATGCAACTCGACCAAGTGGACCCTGCGTTCGTGTGGCTCGTCGAGCAAGCCATCGAACACCGCAAGAAGCAACCCCGATCCGACAACCCGTAGCGAGTACGGTCGGACCGCGATGTTCGTGAAGATCTGCGGTATCACCAACGAAGAAGACGCCTTGTTCGCCGTTGCGATGGGCGCTGATGCGGTGGGGTTCGTCTTCGCCCCGTCGCCGCGACAGGTGGCCGCCCAAGTGGTGTACGACATCACCCGCCGACTGCCGCCCGAAGTGCTCACTGTCGCCGTGTTCCGCGACGAACTCCCGGACCGCATGATCCAAGTGGCTCATGCCGCGGGTGTGAAAGCGATCCAGCTCCATGGCCGCGAAACTCCCGAGCAAACTGCGCAGGTGGCCAGCCACTTCCGTTGGGTGATCAAAGCTTTTGCGGCGGGTTCGCCACAAGTTGCACGAGCCGATCAGTACGGCACCGACATGGTGCTCCTGGACGCACCTACGCCGGGCAGCGGCAAGTTGTTCGACTGGAGCATGGCGGCCGAAGTACCTACCGACCTGAAGTTGATATTGGCCGGCGGACTCACCCCCGACAATGTTGGAGCTGCCGTCACTGCGGTGGAACCGTGGGGCGTGGATGTGTCGAGTGGGGTCGAGTCGGCACCCGGCAAGAAGGACGCCACGCTCGTGCGCAAGTTCATCGCCAACGCAAGGGCAGCTGCGCCACAGCCATACCTTGGCGACGACGACATCCCCTACGACTGGTCCGACGAGTAGTCGGTCCAGTTTCCGCCCTCGCTGCGTTGCCCCTCGCCGCTCGTTGCCGAAGAGGCAACTCGGGCTCGTGGCGCCTTGCGACGACTAAAACTGATCCCGACTGAATCGAGAGACGATCCCGCAACCTGACTTCCCGCAGAGTCGCGCTGATCGGTTTCGCTCCTTGTTGACGGCTAACCGCCCGGCACGGTGGTCACGGGGCTGACATCAGCGTTCAAGGTGGGGGAGAGCGTGGCCGCGGGTGGATCTGGCATTGGCCCGAGCGCGATGATTCGCATCGTCGGAAGGTCAACGGCGACCATGTACCGGGCTACAAGCTGTTCGCTGAGAAGTTGCTCGCGCGGCAGGTAGTCGTCAGCGCTCTCAATCGGCGGCTGGGGTGACGATGGGTTGGTGTGATCAGGGACTGGTTGCGAGGTGATCATCCCTGGCTCCATCAGTGTCGGTGCAGCCAGCTCCAGAATGGCGTAGGCGCCGCGAAATTCGCCTTCGAGTTCAGCTGGTTGCCACTCCGTCAACACTGCTCCGTGGTCCACGATCAGTGCATGAGCAATAGTGTTGGCGGTCACCAGTTCGGTGGCTGCTGCACTTTCGTCGTCGGAGATCTCGCCGTCGAAGTCCGTCGCCTGGCGAACGTGATGTGTTGGCGGCTCGGTGCTGGAACCGACGGTCGAGTCCGATTGTGTGGTGGGGCCAGCGGTGCTGGGCGGTGGTGGGTTGATCGTGGCGTCAGCATCGATGCTCCCATCTGTACTGCCGCATCCGACCGCAAGCGTGGAGGCGACAGCAAGAAACAACGAACGGGGGACCCAGCCAAACTGTGTCCCCCGCATCCGATCATCTTTGCAGCTCACAAGCTCCGAGGGTGGACGGCAACCGGTTGGTGCTGCGGGTTCGGTTGGGCGGTACGGTTCTTGAGGCATGGAAACTGACGACTTGAGCCCCACGTTTGGAGTATCCGACTCGTTGATGGGGGAGCCGTCCGCCACCGGGCGCTTCGGTGAGTTCGGGGGGCGATTCGTTCCCGAGACACTCGTACCGGCCTGCCAAGAGCTCGAGATGGCGTTCCGCACTGCCTGGGCCGACCCCGAGTTCCGGCTCGAGCTCCACATCTTGCTGCGTGACTACGCCGGTCGGCCGTCGATCCTCACCGAGTGTTTCCGGTTGAGCGAGGAACTCGGCGTGCGCGTCTTCCTCAAGCGCGAAGACCTCAATCACACCGGCTCCCACAAGATCAACAACGTGCTGGGCCAGGCATTGTTGGCGAAGCGGATGGGCAAGACACGACTGGTCGCAGAAACCGGTGCTGGTCAGCACGGCGTTGCCACGGCTACCGCAGCGGCGCTGATGGGCCTCGAATGCAAGGTGTACATGGGGGCCGTCGACGTGGAGCGTCAGGCGCTCAACGTGTTTCGTATGAAGCTGCTCGGCTCCGAGGTCGAGGCCGTGCATAGCGGGTCGCGCACCTTGAAAGACGCAGTCAACGAAGCAATGCGCGACTGGGTCGCAACTGTGGGCAACACGCACTACTGCCTCGGCTCGGTGATGGGCCCGCACCCCTACCCATGGATGGTTCGCGAGTTCCATCGTGTGATCGGTGATGAGGCTCGCGAACAGTGTCGGGCCATCACGGGTGCCGACCCGTACGCAGTCATCGCGTGCGTCGGCGGAGGGTCGAACGCCATCGGCATCTTCTCGGGCTTCGTCGACACGACGTCACGCCTGATCGGTGTGGAACCGGCTGGCGGCGCAGCGGTGAAGCGCGGCACGCCCGGTGTCGTCCATGGCATGCGCAGCTACCTCATGCAAAACGAGTTCGGGCAGGTCGAGGAGGCGCTGTCGATCTCCGCTGGTCTCGACTATCCCGGCGTCGGTCCCGAACATTCGTACCTGTCGTCGATCGGCCGAGCCGAGTACCCCAACGTCACCGACGCCGAGGTGATCGACGCGTTCCAACTCCTCGCACGGACAGAGGGCATCATCCCAGCCCTCGAGTGTGCGCACGCGATTGCCTGGTTGGCGCGCGAAGCGCCAACGATGCAAGGCGAGACGGTGGTGCTCAACCTCTCGGGCCGCGGCGACAAAGACGTCGGGCAGATGATGGAGGTTCTCGGCCTGGGCGGCGCGTCTTGAGCGACGACGACACACTGCCTCCGGATGTGCCGATGCCCACCGAGCCGGGCCGTCTCGAAGCCACGCTGCGCGCACATCGCGCCGTCGGGCGGAAGATACTCGTGCCGTACATCACAGGCGGCTACCCGGGCTGGCAAGACGCGATTCGCGCTGCTGCTGCCAACGGTGCCGATGCAATCGAGATCGGCATTCCGTTCTCCGACCCCGTGATGGACGGGCCGGTCATCCAGCAAGCATCGCAGGCGGCGCTCGACGCCGGCACGACGCCGCCATCGGTTTTGGCGGAAGTCCCCGGCCTCGACGTTGAGATTCCGCTGATCGTGATGACGTACTACAACCTGGTGCACCACGACGGACACCGCCGGTTTGCTCACCGACTCGTCGACGCTGGCATCAGCGGTTGCATTCTTCCCGACCTGCCCTTGGAAGAGTCTGCCCACTGGACTCGGGCAGCGGACCACGAAGGCGTGGAGACCATCATGCTGGCTGCGCCAACTGCGCCAGATGAGCGCCTGCCGCGAGTGGCAACTCGAGCGCGGGGATTCATCTACGCGGTCGGCCTGCTCGGAGTAACGGGGGAGCGAGAGACGTTGGCCGAGACAGCAACCGCGCTCGCGGCCCGTCTCAAGGCGGTGACCGACAAACCGGTGTTGGTCGGAGTCGGGGTGTCGAACGCGCAACAGGCCTTTCAGGCCACCCGAGTTGCCGACGGAGTCATACAAGGTGCCTCGGTGATGCGACGGATGATCGATGGCGGACCCGATGAGGTGGGAACCTACGTCGCCGAGGTTCGGGCTGCGATCGACGCCAGCTAGCCGAACACCGCTGATCCATCTTCTGAGTCTGGCCGGTCGTAGTGGGTTGCGTGGCGACTCGCGTCTTCGTTTGGGTTGCGTGGCGACTCGCTTCTTCGTTGACGTCGAGAGCGATGCAATCCCTGGGCGCTGTCAGTGCTGGCAAATCGATGGCGGACCGATTTTGTAGCTACTGACAGCGCCACGTTGGGAAGTCATCAACTTCTCATCAGAACGGCTTCACGTAATGCATGATGGCGCCTCCTTCCGACCCTGGGACAAACGGTCAGTGCGGACAGTAGCACTCTCTGTGAGATTCTTGAATAACTGCAGACCTCAAACTTCTGGACTTAGATATGATTTGCAGTTAACATCACCCATAGTGACGGTATCACTACATCTGCTACTCCCCGTCGCTCACACAGCACGCTCAGCGACGCAACACGACGCAGCACCGACGCAGCACCGACGCAGCACCGACGCATGAGTAGGCCAGCAGCTCGTGAATCAGGACGCGAACTACAGTTCCAGCTGTGAAACCAGAGGACCTGTTGCCGCATCGCCCACCGTTCCTGTTCGTCGATGAGATTCTCTCGATCGACCCTGGAAAATCGGCGAGCGGACTCTGGCGATTGACCGGAAATGAGTGGTTCTTCCCCGGGCACTTTCCCGGTCGGCCCACGCTGCCGGGCGTGCTGATGTGTGAAGCCATCGCGCAGGTCGGTGCGATCGCTGTGCTAGCGGATGAACGGTATGCCGGCAAGCTGCCCCTCTTCGGAGGCCTCGATGGCGCCCGCTTCCGCCGTCAGGTGGGCCCGGGCGACGAACTCACCTTGGAAGTCGAGATGACGCAGATGTCGTCACGCGCCGGTAAGGGCACCGGTCGAGCCCTACTGGACGGCAAAGTAGCCACCCAAGCCGACCTACTCTTCGTCCTCGCCTGACCGGCCGGAATCGGGCCAGATCGTCCGATTGCTGCGTTGCGGCAGGTCCTCGTTGCCCAAAGGCAACGTCGGACTGACGCGCCTTGCACTCGAACGATCTGATCCCGATTCAATTCCTTTGAGCTGGACAACCGACGGTGCCGAGAGCCACATCACTCTGTTTTGACTGCTTTGCACTATCGGTGAGAACGTGTGGCTCTGGACGGCGCACTGGAGCAGGAAAGATCCCTCCTGTGATTCCGAGTTGGATTCGTCGAATGCAAGGCGCGCCGAACCGAGTCGCCTTCAGGCGATGGGCGGTGAGACGGAACGCAGCCGTCGCCGAATCCAGCCGGAATCAGGGTGGGGAGATGACGATGGATCCGTTGTGCCCGCCGAAGCCGAAGTTGTTCGACAACGTCGGTCCGGGTTCCCATTCACGCGGGGAGCCGATGACCAAATCGATCTCCATGTCCTCGCCCAGCACCTTCGTGTTGGCGGTCGGCGGGATCAGCCGCTTCTCGATGGACAGCAGGACGGCTGCCGCCTCGAGCGCCCCGGCGGCGCCCAACGCGTGACCGGTGACACCCTTGGTGGAGACCATGGGAACGCCGTGTGGGCCAAAAACTGCAGTGACGGCTGCGGCTTCCGCTGCGTCATTCAAGGGCGTGCTGGTTCCGTGTGCGTTGATCTGGCGCAGGTCGCCGGGCTCGAGCCCGGCATCTGCGAGCGCCAAGCGAATGCACTTGATGGCACCGGTTCCGCCGGGTGCAGGTGCAGTGATGTGATGGGCGTCAGCGTTGCTCGCCCCGCCCATGATCTCGCCGAGAATGTTCGCACCCCGGTCGATCGCAACGTCCCACGCTTCGAGGACGAATGCCGCAGCGCCCTCCCCCATGACGAATCCATCGCGTGCCTCGTCGAACGGGCGACTGGTTCCGCTGGACGACAACGCGGTCATGTTGCCAAAGCTTGCGAGCGACGTCGGCGTGGCGGCGTGTTCGGCACCACCAGACACGACAACGTCGGCGAGCCCCCACGAAATGAGCCGGGCGGCGTACGTGAGCGCATGTGTTCCGGCTGCACACGCAGTGCAAATGGTCTCGTTCGGGCCCTTCAGGCCGAACCGCATTGACACGGCGGCTCCCGGAGCATTCGCCATCATCATCGGTACGAGAAACGGTGAGACCCGTCGTTCGCCCTTGTCGAGACGAACCTTGATCTGTTCTTCCAACGTGTGAATTCCGCCCACGCCGGTACCAAAGATGGTGCCGATGCGGTCGGGATCGACGCTGAACGGTCCCGCTTGGGCGATGGCTTCGGTGGCCGCAGCGATCGCAAACTGCTCGCTGAGGTCAGCGCGGCGTGCATCTTTGGGTGAGTCGTAGTACGGGGTGGAATCCCAGTCTGTGATCGTGACCGATGTGCCTGCCCCGTCGATGCCGGGGCCGAGCAGTCCGTTCCAGAAGGCTTCTTTACCCAGACCACATGGTGCGACGACGCCGTAGCCGGTGATCGCGACTCGGCGCCCCTGGGTGCGCATCAGAGTCCGCGAATCAGAGCTTGCCAACGACCAGGTCGAATGCCTGGCCGACTGTCTCGATGCCTTCGAGTTCTTCTTCGGGTACCTCGACGCCGAACTCTTCTTCGAGCGCCATGATGAGTTCGACGAGGTCCAGGCTGTCAGCGTCGAGGTCATCGCCGAACTTAGCGGCGGGTGTGACCTGGTCTTCAGACACGGACAGCACGTCTACGGCGCACTTTTGGAAACGGGCGAACAGTTCTTGATCCAACGGAATGGCTCCTTGTTGCGGTGGGACAGGTTCAGTGTAGAGAAGTTGGGTGCCCGTATCCGATTTGATCGTCAGCAGTGGTTTCGACGGTCAGCGGAGTGAACGGTCAGTGGCCCATGCCGAGCCCGCCATCGACGGGGATCACGGCGCCCGTGATGTAGGCGCCGGCGGGGGAGGCAAGGAACGCGACGACACCGGCGATCTCGTCGGCGGTGGCCATTCGGCCGAGCGGCACAGCGTCGATGATGGCGGCGAGCTGCTCGCTGGTGAGTGCTGAGGTCATGTCGGTCTCGACGGGGCCTGGCGCCACGACATTGACCGTGATGTTGCGTGACCCGAGTTCGCGGGCGAGGGAGCGAGCAAAGCCGACCAAACCGGCTTTCGAGGCCGCGTAGTTGGATTGGCCCGCGGCGCCGAGCAATCCAACGACTGACGACATCAGCACAATTCGTCCCGTGCGAGCTTTGACCATCCCGCGCGACGCACGTTTGACCACCCGGTACGAGGCGGTGAGGTTGGCGTTCACCACGCTCACGAAGTCGTCTTCGCTCATGCGTAGTAACAAGCCGTCGCGCGTGATGCCAGCGTTGGAGATCAACACCTCGACAGTGCCGTCGAACTCTGTTTCGACGGCCTTGAATGCTGCATCGACTTGTTCGGGATCGGTGACATCACACTTCACGCCGAAGAGACCATCGGGTGGTGGTGAGGAGTGGTAGGTGACGGCGACCCGATCGCCACCTGCCGCGAACGCGCGTGCGCACGCGAGACCGATGCCGCGTGAGCCACCAGTGACCAACACGATTCGTCCGGTCATCCTGCGCCTCCACTCCACCGCAACACACAACTTGCAGCGGTCATGCCGGTGTCTACCGAGGGCTGCGCCCCCGCGCCCCATCGCCGTGCGGCTCGCTGGCGCTCGCGCGCCTGGCCGGCATGACCGCGATTGTTCCGTCCGGTCATCCTGCGCCTCCACCCCACCGCAACACACAACTTGCAGCGGTCATGCCTCCGCCAAACCCAACGAGTAACACGTGGTCTCCGTTCATGACTCGCCCGTTGTCGAGCGCGTCTGCCAAAGCGAGAGGAATCGATGCCGACGAGGTGTTGCCGGTGCGGGAGATGACCGTTGCCGCGCGCTCGAGCGGAATGCCCAGCCGCTCGCACGCTGCATGGATGATGCGGATGTTCGCTTGGTGCGGAACCACCAGCGCGATGTCGTCTGCGACGAGCCCAGCTGCCGACAGCGATTTCTCGGCCGATCCGACCATGATGCGCACCGCGCGCCGGAAGACCTCCTTGCCTTCCATCTGAATGGTGCCACCCACGTCGGCGTGCAGAATGTCGATCAGCGAGCCATCGGCGTCGAGGTCCCAACTCAGCAACGCTCCCTGCGTCGGCACGGATTCGAGCACCACGGCCCCTGCCCCGTCGGCGAAGAGCGGTGCGGTGGCACGATCGTTCCAATCGGTGATTCGCGACAACGTCTCGGCGCCGATCACCAACACGCGGTCGGCGCCCATGGTGATGAGTCCGTGCGCGTTCACCAGCCCGTACACGAAGCCGGAGCACGCAGCGTTGAGCTCAAACGCGCCGCATGTGAGGCCCAGGGCGTCTTGCACCATGGTTGCCGTGCCCCACTGAAGGTCCGGAGTCGTGGTTGCGAGCACCAGCGCATCAATTTGCGAAGGCTCGAGCCCTGCCATGTCGAGGGCCTGGCGCCCCGCCACCGTTGCCAAGCCAGCGGTCGTACCACCGATGTGACGTTCGTGGATGCCAGTGCGAGTGCGGATCCATTCGTCGGTGGTGTCCATCGTGGCGGCGAGCTCGTCGTTCGTGACGATCCGATCTGGCAACGCAGTGCCCCAACCGGAGATCACCGCCCCAAACGCACCAACTCTGAGTGCAGGCATGTTGCTTCTCTCAACCCCTCAGCCAGGCGATCGGTTGGCGCGCCGCCACCCGTTCCGTATCGAGGGCGATGTAGCTCTGGAGCACTCCTCGGAAGGGTGAACGCACCTCGTGCTCGCCAACGTGCCCGATGACAGTGCCCACGTCGATCGCCGTGCCCGGAGCTACGGAGGTGGGCGAAAAGATGCCAGCGCTCGGCGACACCACGAGCCGCTCGGCAGCGAAGAGATGCTCACCTTCGACCGTCCCCACGGTCGACTCGGAGTTGCCAGCAACCCAGCCGAGAAACTTGTCGAGATCCTCTGGTGTGGCGACCGAAATCGTGCGGCAGCCCGGGACGCTGCGCTTGGCCATTCCCGTGAGCACACCGCCTGGCCCGAGTTCCGCGAAATCGGTGACACCAAGTGAGGCCATGGTCAGCAGACCCTGTTTCCAACGAACTGGGCTGGCCAGCTGGGCGGACAACAGCGAAATCCATTGGTCGCCGCGATCGTGGGGACTTGCGTCGACATTCGAGATGACCGGAACTTCGGTGTCGCGGATGTCGGCACGAGAAATCGCCTCGCGCAACCGCTCTCGTGCTGGGACCATGTAGTTCGTGTGGAAGGCCCCGGAGACGGGAAGACCCATGACCTTCTTGGCGCCCAGTTCTTTGGCCCGTGCCGATGCGAGTTCCACACCCTCAGGCGACCCAGCGATCACGACTTGCCCAGGAGCGTTGAAGTTGGCAACCCACACGTCAGCGCCAGCCAGGCTGCAAGCCACTTCGACTTGATCGTCGTCGAGGCCGAGCACCGCTGCCATGGTGCCGGGCTGGGAGAGTCCGGCTTCATGCATCGCCGCAGCCCGCGCACTGACGAGGCTGACACCCTCTTCGAACCCGAGTGCTCCGGTGGCAGCCAACGCGGTGTATTCACCCAGGCTGTGACCAGCGCAGAAGCTGGGCTCTACGCCCAATCGCTCCACTGCGTCGAGCACCATGAGGCTCGACACGAACGTGGTGAGCTGTGCATTTCTCGTGTCTTTGAGTTCGTCCGCGTCGGCGTCGAGCAACAGGGCGGCAACATCGCGACCAGCAACTTCGCTGGCCTCGTCGACGAGTTCCCAACTCTCGTGATCCACCCACGGTCGCCCCATGCCTGGCCGCTGCGACCCCTGTCCGGGGAAGGTGAAAGCGAGCATTAGCGAGCGAGGCTAGACGGTGGATGCGCAGCGGAGAGCACTACTCGCCGGTAACCAGAAACTTTCGCCCGGGATCTTTCTGGGCCGGTATCCTGCATCCGGCATTGGCCCCGGTAGCCCAACGGCAGAGGCAGCGGTCTCAAACACCGTCCAGTGTGGGTTCGAATCCCACCCGGGGCACATATGGCTTCTTGGCTGATCGAACGGCGACTGTCGCAAACGGTGACCAGGCTGAAGTCGCTGCGGGCTGAACTCGCCCAAATCGACGAGCAGATCGACGTCTTCGTCAGTGATGCCGACGACACTGAACTGCGGGCACTCGTGTCCGAGACTCCCGGGGCAGCGTTCGAGGCGAACGACGCCCGCAAGCACGCTGATGCCATGACGAAGCACCGTCAACACGTGGTCGATTCGATTCGCGACCTCGAAGCGAAACAAGACGAGCTCCTCGACAAGCTCACCGCCCGTCGGTGAGCCGTCGAGCCCGCACTGGTCGCGCAGCGGCTCGGCCGTGCTTGAATGGTCGCCGTGAGCCTCCGAGTCGTGATCGCCGAAGACGAAGCCATCATTCGGATGGACCTTCGCGAGACCCTCGAAGAAGAGGGCTACGAAGTGGTGGGTGAGACCGGTCGAGGTGACGATGCGGTGGAGCTGGTGCGATCATTACGGCCCGACTTGGCGGTCCTCGACGTGAAGATGCCTGGAATGGACGGGCTGCAAGCGGCGTCGATCATCACCGCCGAGAAGCTCTGCGGCGTCCTGATTCTCACCGCATTCAGCCAGCGCGAAGTCGTCGAACAGGCCCGCGACGCCGGTGCGCTCGCATACCTCGTGAAACCGTTCCAGAAGAGCGACCTCATTCCTGCGATCGAAGTCGCCATCGGTCGCTTCCGCGAGCTCCGCAACCTCACCGGTGAGATCGAAGCGTTGGGTGAGCAGCTCGAGGCCCGCAAGGCGATCGATCGGGCGAAGGGGATACTGATCGACGAGTGCGGTATGCGTGAGTCCGACGCGTTTTCGTTCATTCAGCGAACGGCGATGAGCGAACGTTCTCGAATGCGTGACGTCGCCGAGCGGATCCTCGACGGCTCGTGGCGACCCGACTGATTCGTTGCTATCGACGTCATGCCCACACAACTTCTGATCGACGGCAACTCGCTGACGTATCGGGCGTTCTTTGCATTGCCGCCCGACATGGCCACTGCCAGCGGCCAGATCACCAATGCCGTGTTCGGCTTCACCTCCATGCTGATCTATGCCATCAAGGAGCACAAACCCGATGGCGTCATCGTGGCATTCGATCGCCCCGAACCAACGTTTCGTCACGATGCAGAGCCTGAATACAAGGCTCAACGCGAGAAGGCACCAGACATCCTGCGCCAACAGATGGGTCTGGTTCGCGAAGTTCTCGACGCCATCGGAATCCAGCAGGTCGAGGCGATGGGTTGGGAAGCCGACGACCTCATCGCCACGATCTCGACGATGCTGAAAGACCGAGGCGACGACGTCATCATCGTCACCGGCGACCGCGACAGCTACCAACTCGTCTGTGACCCTCACGTGCGAGTGATGTACAACAAGCGCGGCGTCAGCGATTACGCGATGTACGACGAAGCTGGAATTTTGGAAAAGACGGGTGTGACGCCAGCCTTGTATCCCCAGTATGCGGCGCTGCGTGGAGACTCGAGCGACAACCTGCCGGGTGTGCCGGGTGTGGGAGAGAAGACCGCAGCGAAACTCATCACCACGTACGGCGGGCTGGACGGCATCTTCGCCAATACAGACAAACAGACGCCGAAACTTCGTGAGAGTCTCGAAGCCAACGAGGAACGGGCCCGCAAGAATCTCGAACTCATGATTCTGCGTCACGACGCTCCGCTCGACGGGGTTGATCTCGACGCGCTCGCCATCACTCCAAAGCCCGACGAGATGCGGCGACTGTTCGATTTCCTGGAGTTTCGCACGCTGGGCGATCGCTTGGCGGACGTGCTGGGGCCCAACTCCGGTATCCAGACGGCCGCACCGAGAGAGGAAATCGTCGCCGAAGTCGCAGCGGTCGACGGGGCGGCCTCGGCCTCGGCTCTGCTGCAGGCACTCGACGTTGCCGACATCGCTGGCTCCTGGGCCGGTGAACCAGGCCGTAGTCCCCTCTTCGGTATCGCAGTCGTCGCGGATCCGTCGTTGTCGGAGGTGGCCTGGATCCGTGTCGAACTGCTCGCCGACCGCGACCTTGCCGCAGCGCTTGCGACCCATCCGCATGTGCGCGGGCACAACGCGAAGCCACTCATGCGGTCATTGCTCGACCATGGCATCGAGCTGCGAGGGCTACAGCTCGATACGGCGATAGCCGCCTATCTCATCGACCCCGCCGAGGCGCGCTACGACCTGGCCGACCTGATCGAGAAGTTCACCCGATTCGCCCCGCCTAGCGATCATGCCGCAAGTGTCGGCCAACTCGATCTGGATGGTGGCGCGCTGTCAGACGCAGATCGTGCCGGTCGCGACGCTCTGGCCGTGCACCACATCGCTGCGCCCATAGAGGCCAGTCTCGAGGCGCAGGGCATGTCGACGCTGTACCACGACATCGAGAACCCGCTCGTCTGGGTGTTGGCGCGGATGGAACACATTGGGGTGGGAGTCGACCGTGAGGCACTCCGCGTCATCAACGCCCGCCTCACCGCCGAGGTAGAGGAGCTCGGCGCTGAACTGCGTCGCGTGGCCGAACGCGACGACCTCAATCTGAACTCGCCGACGCAGCTGCGGGCGTTGATCTTCGATGAGCGTGGCCTCAGCCCGATGGGCGTGAAGAAGACGAAGTCCGGTTACTCCACCGACGCACAAACGCTCGGCAAGCTCCGCGACCAGTGGCCCGAGTTCATCGAACCATTGCTTCGTCATCGCGAGGTGGAGAAACTTCGCGGCACGTACGGCGAAGGCCTTCTGCAGGAAGTGGCGGCAGATGGCCGCATCCATGCCACGTTCAACCAGACCGTGGCCCGCACCGGTCGGTTGAGTTCTGACCAACCGAACCTGCACAACATCCCGGTGAGGTCCGACGAGGGCCGTGTCTTTCGCACGGCGTTCATCCCATCCCCAGGACGATCCCTGCTGGTCGCCGACTACAACCAGATCGAGTTGCGTTGCATCGCCCACCTTGCAGCCGACCCAGGTTTGGTCGATGCCTTCACGAGCGGTCAGGACATTCACAACGCAACGGCTGCTCGCGTGTTCGGCGTGGATCCGTCCACGGTCACACTGGAACAGCGGTCCAAAGCGAAAATGGTGTCGTACGGGTTGGCCTACGGCATGGAGGCGTATGGCCTCGGCCAGCGGTTGAACATCCCCACCGACGAGGCAGCCGTGATCCTCGACGCGTACTTCGTGGCATTCCCGAACGTCAAGCAATACATGGACGACGCGGTCCAGGAAGCACGCAAGAACGGCTACACAGAGACATTGTTCGGTCGCCGTCGGCCGATCCCCGAGTTGTTGAATTCGAACTGGCGCATTCGTCAAGCGGGGGAGCGTCAAGCCATGAACGCTGGCATTCAGGGTCTCGCAGCTGACATCTTCAAGGTGGCTTTGGTCCGCATCGACGCTGCGCTCGAGGCGGGCGGCCACGATTCGCAACTGGTCCTGCAAGTTCACGACGAGGTCATTCTCGAAGTGCCCGATCGAGAGCACGACGTCGTCGGCGAACTCGTGATCGGCCTCATGATGGGTGCAGCAGAGCTCGACGTTCCGCTCGAAGTCAATGTTGCCTGGGGAGCTACCTGGGCTGCAGCCAAGGGTTGAGCATGATTTGTTGGCTCGACGGTCGACTCCTTCCGTCGGAAGGGGCAACGGTCCCGGTGTTGTCGAACGCCATGTTTCGTGGCACCACGGTCTTCGACGTGCTGGCAGTCGTGGAAACCAAACTAGGGCCAGCGATTGTGGGCCAACGGCCGCACCTCGAGCGGTTCGTGAGTTCGATGCTGGCGATGCACATGACACCAGCTGTCGACGTTGATGACTTGGTGCGAATCGTCGCCGAAGTGGTGAGTGCGAACCCGGGTTGTGCCGTCGTTCGTGCGGTGGCGTATTGGGATGGCCCGCCGAATCCTGTTCCGGCAGACCTCACTCCGCGAATTCTGGTGGCAGCCGAGCCCGCCACTGCTCCGCACCGGAGCTGGGTCAGCCTGCAATCGGCAGTGGCCAAGGTCGACCCGACGGTGCTTCCCACCCAGATCAAAGTCGCTGCCATGTATACCGGCGGTGTTCGCGCTCAGATCGCTGCGCAACACGCTGGCTTCGACGCAATCGTGAATCGGTCGCCCGACAACATGCTCGAAGAGGGTCTGTCGAGCAGCGTGGTGCTGGTCGTGAGGAATCGTCTCATCGCGCCGCCCCTCACCGATGTACTCGATTCGATCACCCGGCAGTTGATTCTCGATGTCGCCGCCGACGTTGGCATCGAGGTGGAGGTCGGCCCGGTGCCCTGGTCGGTCGTGATGGCCGCGGATGCCGCATTCATGTCGTCGACGACGGTCCCAATCGTCCCGATCGGAAGAATCGACAACGTGCAGTATCAGGTCGATCATCCGGTGCTCGTCCAGTTGCTACGGCTCGTCGGGAAGGTCCTGTCGGGGGATCACCGGTTGGCCGATCGCTGGTTGACTCTCGTGTCGTGAACGACGATCCGACCATGAATCACTGGTTTGAACCAATCGCCGAGCACCTCGGTGCGGCGTACCTGCGCTACTCGTTCACGAAAGGTACCCGCCAGGAGGTGGGCTTTCTCACGACACAACTGGGTTTGCGACCCGGCATGCGAGTTCTCGACGTGGGGTGCGGCCCTGGCCGTCATGCACATGCCTTGGCGGAGCTCGGACTCATCGTGCATGGCATCGACATCTCGCAGCGATTCGTGGATCTCGCCACAGCTGATGCTCCGCCTGGTGCCACCTTCGAGCGGGCCGACGCACGGTCGCTGCAGTTCCACAGCGAGTTCGACGTGGTGATCTGCTTGTGTCAAGGAGCGTTTGGCCTCATGACCGCTGACGGTCAAGACGAAACGGTGGTGGCGGGGATGTCGAACGCACTTCGCCCCGGTGGCTGGTTGGCCCTCACTGCTTTCAGTTCGTATTTCGCGGTGAAGTATTTCGACGAAGCCACGTTCGACGCCGACCTCGGCGTCAACCATGAACGCACCGAGATCAAGAACGAGGCCGGCGAATCGATCCCTGTCGATCTGTGGACCGGGTGCTACACGCCACGCGAACTCCGCTTGCTCACCGAACGCAACGGTCTCCGGGTCGACTCGATCAACAGCGTCGCGCCCGGCGAATACCAGATATCCAGGCCAACCGTGGAGACACCAGAGTTCCTGGTGCTCGCCACACGACGACCCAGGTGAACGGCCCAGGTGAACGGCCCAGGTGAACGGCAAATTGACTCGTCCGCGGCGCACGAGGCGCCGCGGACGAGAAGGTTGCGGCGGGCGTTCCGCAACCAACGCTGGTGACTGGAGGTGGGTGTTGTCACCAGCGCGAAGTCAACGAGCAGGAGTGACCACATGCTGCCCGAGCCCAAAGCATAGTACGCCGTTATATCGCTCGGCCAGTAGACGCCGCCGGGACATACTGTGAGCAGGATTAATCTGGTGTGATCCCGGGCGGTCCTGGTAATATGGCCACCCCGCTGGGCGCTTTCTCGCGTCCACTGAAGCACCTCCATATCCGAAAGTAGTCCGTTGTCCGACACCACGACCCAGATGCCCACCCTCGACCCCACCGCCAATCCGGCCATGGGAACATTCGACGAGGAGGGCAACTACATCCCACGTCAGGTCGTTGACAACGACCTGGGAATGAGCTTTGCAGACGCCATCGATGGCACCATCGTCGACGTCGAAGACGGCCAGGTCGTCTTTGGCACCGTTGTCAAGATCGACAAAGACGAGGTCCTCCTCGACATCGGCTACAAGAGCGAAGGCGTTATTCCGAGCCGTGAGTTGAGCATTCGCAACGATGTGAACCCGTCGGAGATCGTTTCACTGGGTGAGCGCGTCGAGGCATTGGTCCTCACCAAGGAAGATAAGGAAGGGCGGCTCGTCCTCTCCAAGAAGCGGGCACAGTACGAGCGTGCGTGGGGCACCATCGAGGCCAAGAAGGAAGCCGACGAAGTCGTCGAAGGTCCGGTCATCGAAGTGGTCAAGGGCGGTCTCATCGTAGATATCGGTCTGCGCGGCTTCTTGCCGGCGTCGCTCGTAGAACTGCGCCGTGTACGCGATTTGGCGCCGTACATCGGCACCATCGTGCAGGCCAAGATCATCGAACTCGACAAGAATCGCAACAACGTCGTGCTCAGCCGTCGCGCGTTCCTCGAAGAGAACCAGAAAGAAACCCGCGATCAGTTCCTCAACAACCTCAAGGTTGGCGAGGTTCGCGAGGGCACCGTGTCATCGGTGGTCAGCTTCGGTGCGTTCGTCGACCTTGGCGGTATGGACGGCCTGATCCACGTGAGCGAACTGTCGTGGAAGCATGTCGACCATCCCGGTTCGGTGGTTGCCGTTGGCGACCCGGTCAAGGTGCAGGTCCTCGACGTCGACTTCAGCCGCGAGCGCATCTCGCTGTCACTCAAGGCCACCCAGGCCGATCCGTGGCAGCAGTTCGCCGAGACCCACGAGGTCGGGCAGCTCGTCTACGGTCGGGTGACCAAGCTCGTGCAGTTCGGTGCGTTCGTGCAAGTCGGCGATGGCATCGAAGGCCTCGTCCATATCTCGGAGATGTCGGCTCACCATGTCGATTCGCCAGAGCAGGTCGTCACGCCCGGCGAGGAGCTGTGGGTCAAGATCATCGATCTCGACTTGCCGCGTCGTCGCATCTCACTGTCGATCAAGCAGGCCGCCGAGGGTGGCGAGCTCGCCGCCGAGTACCGCGAGCACTTCGAGATCGACGAAGAGGGCAACTGGGCAACCAGCAGCGACGAAGTCGAAGCTGCCTGGGCCGAGTTCGAGAGCGCAGAAACGGTCGTCGTTGCCGCTGATGAAGTGGAAATCGCTTCCGACGAGGCGCCGTCCGCCGTAGTCGCCGCTGACGAAGCGCCGCTCGCCGAAGTCGTCGCTGACGAGGCCTGATTCCGAGTGATTCTCGTCGGTTTGACCGGCGGCATCGGGTCGGGGAAGTCCACGGTCTCGGCGCTGCTGGCTGAACGCGGCGCACGCGTGGTCGACGCCGATCAGGTTGCTCGCGACTTGCAGGCACCAGGAAGCTGGTTGCTCGACAAGATGGCGGAGAGGTTCGGCCATCACATTCTGCGCAGCGACGGTTCGCTCGATCGAGCAGCCGTTGCTGCGTTGGTTTTCGGAGAGTCAGACGAGGCCCGCCAAGCCTTGCGCGACCTCAACGGAATCACGCACCCAGCGATTCAGACAGAGATCGCGGCGCAGATCGAGTCGTACGCCGCCACCGACGACATCGTCATCCTCGACTTCCCTCTCCTCGGCGAGAACCCGCGCGGGGACCTGGCCGCCACGGTGGTCGTCGACATCCCTGTGGAAATCGCCGTGAACCGTCTGGTTGGTTCGCGAGGAATGGACGAGGTCGACGCACGGAATCGCATCGCCAGTCAGATCAGCCGAGAGGATCGGCTGGCCACGGCCACTCACGTCATCGACAACTCAGGCGACCTCGAGCACCTTCGCTCACAGGTCGATGACCTGTGGCACACGTTGCTCACCCTCGACGCCAACTGAACTCGACCCCAGCTGAACTGGACGCCGGCTGAACTCGACGCCAACTGAACTCGACGCCAGCTGAACTCGACGCCAGCTGAACTCGACGCCAGCTGAACTCGACGGCTGACGGGCAACGCTTTCGTCGACTCAACGATGGACGTGTGCGAGCGAGTGCAGCGATGCCGTCGCCATCACTTGGCCGGACAACTCGTCGACTTGGTCGGTACGTTGGAATCCGAGCGCTCGGTAGAACGCCTCCGGCCCGCCCGGCTCGTCGACGAATGCAGCGGTGAGTTGCGTGTTGCCCTCAGCCAGCAGGAGTCGTGCGAGCTCACCGATGGCACGTCGGGCGATGCCGCGCCGCTGGTGGCGTTGATCCACGAGCAGTTGCCACAGGTGGGGAGTCGGCCGGGTGCTGGAGTTCGCGCTGATGAGCAAGAATCCTGCAATGTCACCGTCTGCTCGAATCGCTCGGTACCAAGGCGTGAGCGGCACACCTGCGACCAACGGGGGATGAGCGGCATCGGCGATTGATTCAGCGGGCGATCGTACGAATCGGCGCTGGCTGTGACCAACGGCGATTGCGCAGACTGCGTCCACATTGGAAGCGTCGACGGCGATGAAGTCCACGGTGGCTGGAGCACCGGTTGGGCGCGCGACCCAGGTACCCCAGTCGGCTGCGAGCAGAGAGAACCGGGCATCGTCGGTCCATTCGCCCCTCGACCACGCCGACGATCGTGCGGTACCCACATACTCGAAGCCGCATCGTTCGAGCACTCGTGCTGATGCCAGGTTGCGGGGGTCGATGGTGGCAGCGACTCGGTGGACCCCGATGTGTCCGAACAAGTAGACAAGCACGGCGCTGGCCGCTTCGACGGCATAGCTGCGTCCCTGGTGCTCGGGGGCGACGGTGTAGCCCAACATGGCCAGTTCAGATGTGTCATCGAGCCAAACAGCGATGTCTCCGACGAGCTCTCCGTCGTGTGTCATGCCGATCTGTGCCCAACTGCCTGCGGTCGGCCCGTCGAGCTGTTCCATCTCGTCGATCAGTTTGTGCGCGAGATCGCGGGTGTAGGGAAGCGGCCAGTCCTGGTACCGGGCGACGGTGTCGAGGTTGCGGTAGCGGGTGAACTCGGCGATGTCGGCTCGCCCCAGCATCCGCAGCCTCAGGCGCTGCGTTGAGAGTTCGAAGTGATCGCCCATGGTTGGTAGTGAACCAGTGCGGTGCGGGAAACCCTGTGAGACCCCCTCGGTAGGCTCTTCCGCATGACCGACACCATCGTGCAGGCGCCCACTGACCCCAGCGCCGATCCGATTTTCCAGGTCGTCTCCGATTTTTCACCCTCGGGCGACCAGCCTGCCGCCATCGAGGCGTTGACGAAGGGCTTGAACGAAGGGCACCGGTTCCAAACGCTGCTCGGTATCACTGGTTCGGGAAAATCAGCGACGATTGCGTGGACGATCGAGCAGGTTCAACGGCCAACCCTCATTCTCGCTCCCAACAAGAGCTTGGCTGCTCAGCTGGCACAGGAGATGCGCGAGTTCTTTCCCAACAACCGCGTGGAGTACTTCGTCTCCTACTACGACTACTACCAACCAGAGGCGTACATCGCTTCGAGCGACACCTTCATCGAGAAAGACAGCTCGGTCAACGACGAGATCGATCGTCTGCGTCACTCCACCACTGCGGCCCTGCTGACCAGGCGCGACACCATCGTGGTGGCGTCGGTGTCTTGTATCTATGGCATGGGCAACCCAGCTGAGTACAAAGGTCAGCTGATCGACTTGTCGGTCGGTGTCGACTACGACATGCGCTCGATCCTGCGCCGGTTGGTCGACATGCAGTACGAACGCAACGACATGACCCTCGGTCGCGGCAAGTTCCGCGTGCGCGGCGACACCATCGAGGTGCATCCGGCGTACGACGAATCGGTCACCAGAATCGAGATGTTCGGCGACACGGTCGATCGCATCACTCGTATCGACCCGCTCACCGGCGAAACACTCGAAGAGCAGAAACGAACCCACATCCTGCCGGCCACCCACTATGTGGCCGGCAACGACCGGTTGGCCGTGGCGATCGGAAAGATCGAGCACGAACTGCAAGTTCGGCTGAAAGAGTTCGAAGAGCAGGGCAAGCTGCTCGAGGCGCAGCGCTTGCGAATGCGTACCCAGTACGACCTCGAGATGATTTCCGAGATGGGCTTCTGCAACGGCATCGAGAACTATTCGATGCACATCGACGGGCGAGATTACGGCGAGCCACCGTTCACGTTGCTCGACTACTTCCCCGACGACTTCCTGCTGGTCATCGACGAGAGCCACATTGCAGTGCCGCAGCTCCACGGGCAGTACGCAGGAGACCGCAGCCGCAAGAACATCTTGGTCGAACACGGCTTCCGGTTGCCGTCGGCGCGCGACAACCGGCCACTCACGTTCGAGGAGGTACTCGAACGAATCAATCAGGCGGTGTTCTTGTCGGCAACACCGGGCGACTACGAGATCCGTACCTCGGCGCAAGTGGTCGAGCAGGTGGTACGCCCCACCGGCCTGATCGACCCTGAGGTCATCGTCAAGCCCACCAAGGGACAGATCGACGATCTCATCGAGCTGGTCAACGGCAGGGTTGCCAATGGCGAGCGCGCGCTCATCACCACGCTCACCAAGAAGATGGCGGAAGACCTCACCGACTACCTGCTGGAACAAGGTATGCGGGTGCGGTATCTGCACTCGAACATCGACACCATTCAGCGGATCGAGATCCTGCGCGGGCTGCGTCTCGGCGAGTTCGACGTGTTGGTCGGTATCAACCTGTTGCGCGAGGGCCTTGACCTACCGGAGGTGTCGCTCGTCTGCATTCTCGACGCGGACAAGGAAGGCTTCCTGCGGTCGGAAACGTCACTCATTCAGATGATCGGCCGTGCGGCGCGAAACGTGGCCGGCCAAGTGGTGATGTACGCCGACCGAATGACCGACTCGATGACCCGAGCGATCGATGAAACGCAGCGTCGCCGCACGCTGCAGATCGCCTACAACCTCGAACACGGCATCGACCCGCAGACCATTCGCAAGGCAGTCAGCGACATCTTGTCGATGTTGCGCCCCGACAACACAGCGCCCATGCCTGGCAAAGACAAACGTCGCCAGCGCGAGCGCGACAAGGTGCAACGTGAGCTCAAGTCGTTGCCACAGAAAGAGTTGGGTCGTCTCATCCAAACACTCACCGAAGAGATGAACGAGGCATCCGTGGGCCTGCGGTTCGAATACGCCGCAAAGCTGCGCGACGAGATCAACGAACTCCGCCGCGAACTCAAAGACGCCCACTAGGGGCGGTAGACGAGCGTCAGGACCGGGCGACGTTCCAGGAAGACAAGCGGGCGAGGCCCTCATCGACCGAGATGGTCGGGTGGTAGCCGAGGTCGGCGGCCGCCGGGCGCGGATCGAACCAGTGAGCGGTACCGAGTTGCTCGGCCAGAAAACGCGTGATCGGGGGATCGTCGAGGCGGTTGGTTCGAGCCCACCATCTCTCGATCAGCTCGCCCGCTGGAGCAGCGAGACGAATCGGCACTGATGAAAACCGCACGGAGAGTGCGAAGGCGGCGCAGATGCCTTCGACCAACTCGCGAATCGTTCGCGGTTCACCATTCGTGATCACGTACGCGATGCCGGCGCACGGAGCGCCCGGTTGTGCCCGGTCGAGCGTTGCCACCAATGCATCGACCGCATTGTCGATGTACGTGGTGTCGACCAGTGCCCGCCCACCGTTCACCAGCGCCATCCGTCCGGACCGGGCTCGGTCAACGATTCGACCAACAAGTTGCGTGTCTCCGGGGCCCCACACCAGGTGCGGTCGAATCGCCACCACGGCCATCGAGCCGCCGTTGGCACCGAGCGCAGCTCGTTCGGCCATCGCCTTTGATTCGGCATACCACGCCCCTCGACGGCCCGTGGCCGCAGGCTCGGCGAGGCCGCCGGAGATCGGTTCGCCAACATGCGCTACCGACGGAGAGGAAACGTGCACAACGGTTCGCAGGTCGTGATGCTGCGCGGCCGCAATGACATGAGCGGTGCCGTCCACGTTCACCGAGCGGAACTCGTCCCACGTGCCGACAACGCCGACCTTGGCGGCGAGGTGCACTGCAGCGTCGCAGGTCTTTGCGGCGGCCAGCACCGTTGGAGCATCGCGAACGTCACCCAACACCTGAGTTGCGTCAACGTCCGCAGCGTGCCGTTGCAGGCAGATCGGCTCGTCTCCGCGTTCCACGAGACGTTCGACGAGCCGCGTGCCGATCAGGCTGGTCGCTCCGGTGACCAGAATACGCATGGCTAGCCGGGTACCCGTGCGCGACGGCCGGCGAGCACGTCGCTTGCCCATTTCGCCACGGTGGTGCGATCGACTTTTGCGTTGTGTCGAATGTCAACCGGAATCTTCTTCAACGTGAGAACGGCGGCCACATCGGGGCTCACGAGGTTGCGAACCCGGTGCGTGATCTCGACCGTCGCCAGACCATTCGAGTCACCTTCCAAGACGACAACCAACTGCTGGCAACCCTCTGGGCCAACCCCGACCGCTGCCGACCGCACGCAGGGAAGACCCTGCTCGACTGCGCGTTCCACGGGTACCGGGGTGACCGGCCCAGCGGTGGTGGAGACCACATGAACGCTACGACCCTCCACCCACAGACGCCCGGCTGAGTCCAGATGGCCGACATCTCCGGTGCGGTGCCATCGTGCACCATCGATGACGGGACGTGCCGATTGTTCTACGGCCCATAGGCGGTCATAGCCGTCGGAAACCCACGGCGCCCGAACCAAGATCTCACCGACACCGAGCCCGAGGTCGTCGACACGCACGGTTGCCCCTTCGACGGGATAGCCAACACAGACGCCATCGCCGCGCCGCTGTTCGATGGTGACGAGGTCGACATCAGCGACCGGCAATACCTCAGTCATGCCATACGGCGTGTGCAGCTCTGCGTTCGTGGCGAGCATGGCTACCGCCCGCAAGGTTTCGACTGGCACCGGTGCTCCCGCCGACAGCACGAGTCGAACACCGCTGAGTTCGCGGCGTGCGGCCGAGGCATCGGTGGCGGTGGCGACGACGTTGGCCAGCGCTGCAGGCGAAGCGAACACCATGGTCGCTTGCACGGCGGAGACGGCATCGCGCAGCGCCTTCGCGGTCAACTTGCCGGGCGAGGTGACGTCACAGTCCGGGAGCGACGTGGAGATGCCGAGCGCAGGGCCGTACAGGGCGAACGGGGCGAACGCCGCTACGAAGCTGTCGTCATCGGTGATGGAATAGGTCTGCCGAAGCGCCTCACATTGCGCGTTCAGTTGGCCGAAGCGGTAACGCACCCCTTTCGCCGGGCCAGTGGCCCCCGAGGTGAACAGCACTGCGACTTCGTCATCTTCGGCCGGTCCCGGAGGAAGGCGACCCGCGTCGGCAGGTGGCGCCTTCATCAGATCGTCGATGCTGACTGCGGTGGCCCGAGGCGACCACCGCAGTATCCACGATGCGGTGCGAGCCGCGCGGGGGCCGATGAGCCACGAGGCTCGAGCACTTCTAACCGCTGCTCCGAGCCCTCGCAGACCGAGGCCTCGATCGGCTACCACCGTGACGCCCCCAGCCCGCCAGACGCCGTACACCGCCGCGAGAAGCTCCACGCCAGGCGGTGTGAGCATCGCCACGCGGTCGCCGCGTTGCAGACCCCGATGTTGAAGCTCGGCCGCGATGGCGTCGACGCGGCGCGCAAACTCGCCAAATGTGATCGAGCTGCCAGTTGCGACGTCGACGATCGCAGCGCGGTCGGCGCGTTCGCGATGCCGCAAACTCGCCCACAGATCCGGGGCCTTGGAAAGGACAGCTCGGCTGGCCGACTCGATCGTTGCGGTCTGGTGGCGCTCCTGGAGCCACGCCTCGACTACGCCCGCAACGTCGGCCTCAGCCATGACGAGATGATTCGCCTGGGCGAACCGGTGCACCGAAACGTCGCGGAAACGCGCCGACAGATCTGCTGCGAAGTCGTCGTTGAAGACGGGGTCGGCAGCACCCCAAACGAGCAGCACCGGTGCAGTGATGGAACCAAGTCGGTCCGCGACGGCGGAGAGTGCAGCCTCAGACTGGTGCCCGGGTCGCAACGGTACGTCGCCGACGAAGTCTGCGATGGCGGAGCGCATTCGCGCCTTGCGGTACGGCGCCCGGAATGCCTCGCGGTCGACGGCTGACAGGCGTTTGCCGGACAGACGTGTGGCACTCTCGACGAAGAGTGGCGTTCGTCGACACACCAGCTGTCGAAATGGTCGTGACCCTGCGAGTCGAATCAGCGCTGGAGCCGATCTCCCATCGGGCACGGCAATCCCGGTGTTGCACAGGATCAATCCGTCGAATTCACCAGCATGGGCGACGGCCCACCCCATCGCGATCGCCCCACCCCAGTCGTGCGCCACCAGGTACCGGGGCACGGAGGTGTCGATGTGCAGAAGACCGATGACGTCGTCGAGATCGCTCACCCGTTCGACATAGGAACGCCGGGACCCACGTTCGCTGTAACCCATTCCCAACTGGTCGATCGCAACGACCCGGTACCGGGCGCCCAGTCGTCGAAGCAAGGTCGCCCAGGCGTAGGCCCACGTAGGGTTCCCGTGGACACAAACCAGGGTTGCCTCCGGATCCGGCGGTGCCGTATCGAGCACGTGCCATCGGTTGTCGAGGATTCGGGACCACGCTGGGTTGAGCCCCCAACGCTCGAGTTCGGTGGCGGTAGGCGGCGCTGGGCGCTCGGCCGCACTCACCAAACGATCTCGGCGATGCTGGCGTTCAGCCCCGAACCCATTCCCATGCAGAGCACACGTTGTCCGGGCTGGATCTGGTCGGCAACCTTGGCCAAGGTGATCGGGATCGCCGCAGGGCCGACGTTGCCGTAGTACGGAAAGGTCAGTGGCACCTTGGCGAGGTCGAGCCCCAGTTGGGAACACATCATCGTGGTGTGGACCTGGCTGATCTGGTGGATGATGTACCAGTCCATGCCGACTTCCCAGTCGAAATGGCGCCCGGCTTCTTTCCACGCTGCTTCACTGAGTTCGAGCCCAGCAACCAAGAGGCCGTGAGTATCGGTGGTCATTCGCTCGAGGTCGCCCACACAGAGTTCGTGATGTTCGGTAGCGGCTCGGGCGATGCCACCCAGCATGCGGTGAGACTCTGGGTGCTCGGACGCCCGACACAGCACCGCGCCTGCGGCACCTGAGCCGAGCGTGAGTGACGCGAACTCGTTGAACAGATCGATCGGCTCGGTGGCGGTTGCTTGCAGCCGGGCGATCGTGGTCTCTTGGGTGTACCGGCTGCCTTCGCCGTCGACAATGAGGGCGTAGTCGATCGTGCCGCTGTCGATCATGGCTGCAGCGATCTGCATGCCATTGACGAATCCGAGGCAGGCGTTGCCGACGTCGAAGTTCATGCAACTCGGCGGCAGATCGAGGTGGTGGTGCACGGCACTCGCCACCGACGGCTCGAGGTGGTGCTTGCAGACCGATGTCGAGATCAGCAACCCGATTCGGCTGGGGTCGATACCGGCGGCCTCGATGGCCTTGCGTCCGGCACTCGCCGCAGCCTGGTCGAACGTGACATCGTCGGGCCACCAACGACGCGCTTCGATGCCTGCCAAACTCTGCAAGGTTCCCGGCTTGAGCCCGGTGCGATCGTATACATCAGCGAGTTGTTCGTCGATCCATGCCGACGTGACCTCGATCGGGGCTTCAACTGCTTCGACGGAAAGCAGGCCGACATCGCGGTGTCGCAGAACGGCATTGGAAGTCAACTCGTGATCCTTTCGGGGCGGTAGTGCGAGCCTACGCGGTTGGCGGAGCGGCCGTGCACCGGCCCGGCGTCTTCCACACGGTGGCCATTGTCAGGCGGCCGACGCGTACTAGGTCGTCTTGACGACGAGAACGTCGCACGGTGCGTGATGGACGATGGCATTGGCCACGCTGCCCAGCAAGCGTCCAGCGCCTTGCATTCGAACGTTTCCGACCACGATCAGCGTCGCTTCAACCTGACGTGCCACCTTCAGAACCACGTCTTCGGGCTTGCCTTCGTCGACAACACCGGTGGCTTCGATGCCGCGGCCCATGCGCAGCCGAGCAGCCGTCCGCTCGGCAAACTCTGCCGCTTGACTCGATTCACTGAAGACGAACGTGTCGCTACCGACCCCGACGACGCTCACCCCGGAGTCGCTGTATGCGCTCACGACGACGAGGCGAGCGTTGAGGAGCTGTGCCAAATCGGCGGCCCGATCGACGGCCAGGGCAGCGGTCTCTGTATCAGCAGCACCGACGACGATCACTTCGGCGCTGGCAGCAGCACCATTTGGCGTGTTACTCATGCCGTGATCGTAGCGGGCACCCGTTGAGACCATACTTCTGGCCCTACTCCCGGACGTGTCGAACAGATGTTCTGTGTGACTGATAGCCTCACGGAGATGTTCGGTCCTCTCCGCAGCCTGGCATCCGCCGGTTAGCCTCCACAAGCCATGGCTCCCCGCAAGCAGGTCGTCCCAAAGGGTGCGGTCATCGAGGTTCGCGGTGCCCGCGAGCACAACCTCAAGAATGTTAATGTGTCGCTGCCACGCGACAAGTTGGTGGTGTTCACCGGGTTGTCCGGTTCGGGCAAGTCGAGCCTCGCGTTCGACACCATCTATGCCGAGGGTCAGCGACGGTACGTCGAGAGCCTCAGCGCATACGCCAGGCAGTTTCTCGGCCAGATGGACAAGCCAGACGTCGATGTGATCGAAGGTCTGTCGCCTGCGATCTCCATCGACCAGAAATCGGCCAGTCGCAACCCCCGGTCGACGGTTGGCACCATCACCGAGGTGTACGACTACCTCCGACTCTTGTACGCACGTATCGGTATTCAGCACTGTCCCGACGACGGCACCCGTTTGCAACGCCAGACGCCCCAACAGATCGTCGATCGCATCTTGGAGTTCGAACACGGTCTGCGGTTCCAGGTGTTGGCACCGGTGGTGCGAGGCCGCAAAGGCGAATACGACACCTTGCTGTCAGACCTGTCGGGTCAGGGGTACGTGCGAGCCCGAATCGACGGTGAGACCGTCGTCATCGACGAGTTCCTCGCCCGCGAGGATCGGCTTGCGAAATACGAAAACCACCGCATCGAGATCGTGGTCGATCGCCTGGTGCTGAGAGAGGGCATCGAACGGCGACTGACCGACTCGTTGGAGTCCGCTCTCGCACTCGCCAACGGCGTGGCCGAAGTCGAAATCATCGGCAAAGACGGCGAAGAACCCGAAACGATGACGTTCAGCCAGCATCTGGCCTGTCCCACCTGTGGCAAGAGCTACGACGAGCCGGCCCCGCGCAACTTTTCGTTCAACTCGCCGTATGGGGCTTGCGGAAAATGTGATGGGTTGGGTACCACGTTCGAAGTCGACCCCGAACTCGTCGTGCCGGACCACGATCTGTCGCTCAGCGACGGTGCAATTTCCCCGTGGCGCAGCTCAAACACGCAGTACTTCACGCGCATGCTCGAGGCGGTTGCCGAGTCGAGCGACATCGACCTCGACGCTCCGTGGAACAAGCTCTCCGCCAAGCAGCAGAAGATCATCCTGCACGGCACGGGCGGCAAGCTCACCGTCAAATACAAGAACCGTTACGGGCGGGCGCGGCAATACGCCACTGAGTACGAAGGCGTCATCCCGTGGATCAGCCGCCGTCACGAGGGTTCCGAGTCTGATTGGTCGCGAGAACAATACGAGGGCTACATGCGCCAGGTCGCGTGCGGAGCGTGCGGGGGAGCGCGCCTCAAGCCGTCGACGCTGGCGGTCACCGTTGGTGGTCTGCACATCTCCAGTGTCTGTGACATGCCCATCGGTGAGTCGGCAAAGTTTCTCGCTGCGCTGAAACTGTCTGAGCGCGATCGGCTCATCGCCGAACGAGTCACCAAAGAGATCAACGCACGCCTCGGCTTCTTGCTCGATGTAGGGCTCGACTACCTCACGTTGTCCCGCAACGCAGGAACGTTGGCAGGCGGTGAGGCGCAGCGCATTCGTCTTGCGAGCCAGATCGGGTCGGGCCTCGTGGGAACGTTGTATGTGCTCGACGAGCCGTCGATCGGCTTGCACCAGCGCGACAACCGGCGGCTGATCGACACGCTCACCCGCCTGCGCGACCTTGGCAACTCGGTCATCATCGTCGAACACGACGAAGACACCATTCGCGAGAGCGACTGGATCGTCGACATCGGACCCGGTGCCGGTGAACACGGTGGTGAAGTGGTCTACAGCGGGCCGGTGCCCGGAATTCTCAAGGTCGAAGAGTCCATCACGGGCCGCTTCTTGGCGGGCAAGGAAACCGTGCCCGTACCGTCGATTCGGCGCCAACCCAAGCTCGACAAGCTCACCATCCACGCGGCGCGCGAACACAACCTGGTCGACCTCACCGTCGACATTCCGTTGGGCTGTTTCGTCGCGATCACGGGTGTGTCCGGCTCTGGCAAGTCGACGCTGATCCGCGACATTCTCTTGCCGGTGCTGATGCAGCGCATCTACAAGTCGAAGATGCCGGCTGGCAAACACAAGCGCATCGATGGCATCGAGTTCCTCGACAAAGTCATCGACATGGATCAATCGCCCATCGGTCGAACTCCGCGTTCCAACCCGGCCACCTACACCGGCGTGTTCGATAGCGTGCGCAAGCTGTTCGCCACCACGAACGAAGCCAAGGTGCGCGGCTATCAGCCGGGGCGCTTTTCGTTCAACGTCGCCGGCGGGCGATGCGAGGGTTGCGCCGGTGATGGAACCATCAAGATCGAGATGCACTTCCTGCCAGATGTGTACGTGCCGTGCGAGGTGTGCAAAGGGGCGCGATACAACCGCGACACGCTCGACATCGAGTTCAAAGGCCGCAACATCGCCGAGGTCCTCGACATGCCGGTCGCCGAGGCGGTCGAGTTCTTCGCCAACCAACCGCGAATCCATCGGTACATGGAAACACTGATGGACGTTGGTCTCGGCTACGTCCGGCTCGGTCAGCCAGCCCCCACGTTGTCTGGTGGTGAAGCGCAGCGGGTGAAGTTGGCGTCGGAACTCGCCAAGCGGTCGACCGGGCACACCATCTACTTGCTCGACGAACCCACGACAGGCCTGCACTTTGCCGACGTTCGGCGGCTGCTGACGGTGCTGTCGCGCCTCGTCGACCAAGGCAACACGGTGCTCGTGATCGAGCACAACCTCGACGTCATCAAGACCGCCGACTGGCTGATCGACCTCGGGCCCGAGGGCGGCAGCGGTGGCGGCATGGTGGTGGCCCAAGGCACTCCCGAGCATGTTGCCACCGTCGACGCCTCGCACACTGGTCGTTTCTTGCGGCCCCTCCTGAATGTGAAGTAGCTGAAATCGGCGTAGCTGAATGTGATGGAGCTGTCAGACGAGCACCAACGTGGCATGGTCGGGTGCGGCGAGTGGTTCGACCTCTAGTCTCACCGGCGTGACACTCGAACCCGCGGAGCGCGAGGCACTACAGCGACGCACCACCAAGGTGCTGCGTGTGGCAGTGGTGCCGGCGCAGGCTGCCGTTTCGGGCACGATCGCGGTCGTCACATTGCTTGGGTCGTCGATGCTCACCTCCGACCGGTTGTCGGGGCTCGGCTCTGCGGCGTTCACGCTTGGCTCAGCGGCAGCGAGCGTCCCCCTTGCGGCAGTCATGCGGCGTCGTGGCCGCCGTCCGGGTTTGGCTGGAGCGTTGGCGATCGGAGCCGTTGGTGCTGGAGTTGCCGCTACCGGCGGACAGCTCCGCTGGTTCTGGCTGTTCCTCATCGGCACCTTCGTGTTCGGGGTGGCTCAGGCCGGCTCGCTGCAGGCACGATACGTCGCGGCTGATCTCGCGACGCCCGACGATCGGGCCCGTTCGATCGGGTCGATCGTGTGGATCGGCACCATCGGTGCCGTGATCGGGCCGCTCGTCACCCCGTTCGAACGAGATGTCGGTACCTGGCTCGGTCTCGACGAATACATCGGTCCGTATCTCTTCGCCGGGTTGTTCATGCTGGTAGGAGCTGTCGTCTACCAGGCATTTCTGCGGCCCGACCCGCTCGTGGTGCTCGGGGCCACCGATCCGCATGCGCCGCGAGCGCGCCCGATTCGCCAAACGCGCGCCGCGTACCGCGTCATCGCTGGTTCGCCGGGCGCGATGCTCGGCATCGTGTCGATGGTGATCGCGCAGTCGGCCATGGTGGCAGTCATGACGATGACGCCGCCGCATATGAAGGACCACGGCCACAGCGAGCTGTCGGCGTACGTGATCGCTCTGCACGTGGTGGGTATGTACGGCCTGTCGCCCTTCGTCGGTCGTTTCATCGATCGAGTCGGCGCCATCAAGGCGATACAACTCGGAGCGCTGATTCTGGGCGCCGGCACCTTGTCGTCGGTGATCGCCGGATACGTGCCACTGTTGATGTTCGTGGGCCTGTTCTTTCTCGGGCTCGGGTGGAGCCTGGGGATGATCGCGGGTACGACGCTGCTCACATCCTCTGTACCCGACTCATCGCGGGTGGAAGCCCAAGGGGCAGGCGATCTCACCATGAGCGCATGCAGCGCAGTTGCGGCATTCGGTTCGGGTTTCGTCAAGAGTGCCGTCGGGTTTCACGTACTGGCCGACGTGGCAACTGCGAGCGCGGCGGCGCTCTTGGTCATAGCGTGGTTCGCAGCCTCTCGAGTGACACGACAACCAGTGATCTCCGGCTGACGACAAACGTCAGCTGATGTCAGCGGCTTCGGTGAGTAGCTGCAGCAGGTCGTGCTGACTCTCGGTGATGGAATCGTCGGCGTTGCTGCCGAACCACAACACCACTGCTGCAGCCGTGTTGCCAGAGCGAACCACACCGATCTGCACCTGCCAAGAGGTCTGACGCTCCGCTACTTCACGCACAACTGCTGGCAGATCGATCACGCTGATGCGGTGAATGCCGTGATCGAACCCAACCCAACGCCGGTCGCTACCTGCCGCAACGGCTACGGCGATCGCACCTCGCAACGTCGGCTCGCGCCCGAACACTCGACTGCGCGCGGTACCGGGGCGAGTGACGATGAACGTCGCCGACGTATCAGCGGCTGTCGTCACCGCTACAGCGGCCGCGATCTCCAGTGGTTGGTCGGTTTTGACGGACCCCTCGTTCATTCCCAGTTATCGGCACACATCACCGATCGCTTGAGCGCCAGTCGTGTGGGTCCCACGAGGACGTCGGGGTTCAGCGGAGACGCTTGGAGAGTTCGTTCAGCCGTCGTTTTTCGTCCGCAGACAGTGACTCGAGGCCGGTCGCAGAGATCTTGTCCAGCAAACCGTCGAGTTCTTCCTGGGCGACCTTGGCGTCGGGAGTGGAACGTGACGGCGGTGGCGGTGGAGTCCACGGTCCGTCGACCACCTTCGACGACCGATTGCCCGACTGGCGAGGGGGACGTGAGCCGCGCGTGGGCCCGCTCGATGCGGGGCGACGTTTCATGCCCGAAAGCGCCGGTGGCAGCGGGACGCGGGGGATCTGCGGGTACGCGGTGAGCAGGCCGACCGAGCGAGCCGCCAATGCCGCCACCACGAGCGACAACACGTAGAACAGGAGCTGGCGGCCAGCGCCGAAGTCACCCATGATCTGCAATCCGTCCAACACGACGTATGCCACGCCAAGTACCCAGGCGGGAATCCCGAAGAAGAACCGCATCAGCGGGTACTCGGCGATGAAGATCAACAGCGCCGCCATCGAGATCGAACGAACCCCGTACGCAGGCAGGTCGAGCGCGGTTCCCAGTAATCCGGGCACCACGACGATGGTTCCGAGCAGCGTGGCCATGCGGACGCGACCGATCATTGCTTCGAGTCGCCCGCCGAAGTACCACAACAAGGCGATCGAGATGGCGACGCCGAAGAGGCTCTGCGTGAGGCCATTGGCCAGTGGCCAGGTGACGATCCGCCAGACCTCTCCAGATCTCACTTCATTCGGTATGAGCGCCAGCGAGTACAGCACGTTTTTCTGTCGGCCCTCGATGGCGTAGATCAGAATCGACAGGGCGCCCAGCAGCGACAGCACACCGGCGCTGCCGACATCTACCTCACCGACGCGAAACCAGGGATCGGTGGCCCGTTGGCGCTCTGGTCGGGAAAACTGGAATCGGCGTGCCACGTACGCCACGGTACCCGCCGTCGAGGCCTCCTGCCCGCCACAACCGGCTGTTCCCAGGGTGACACCGTGATGTGGAACCGGGCTGTGATGTGAAAGCGGGCTGTCGCATCGGGCCCGTATCCTGACCGGCAATGGTCAAGCGTCCTCCTACCGGCACGATCCCGGAATCTCCGGGCTCGTACCAGTTCAAGGACGTTCATGGACGAGTCATCTACGTCGGCAAGGCTTCCAACTTGCGTCAGCGGTTGTCCAACTACTTCCAGGCTCCGCACAACCTGCACGTACGCACACGCCAGATGGTCGAAACGGCTGAGTCGGTCGAGTGGGTCACCGTGCGAAACGAGGTCGAGGCACTCATGCTCGAGTACTCCCTCATCAAGCAGCACCGGCCGCGATTCAACGTTCGGCTGAGAGACGACAAGTCGTACCCGTTCTTGGCAGTCACCGTCGACGAGCAGTGGCCGCGGGCCACGGTAATGCGCGGTCATAAACGCAAGGGCACTCGCTACTTCGGCCCGTACGCCCATGCATATGCAATCCGCGACACACTCGATTTGCTGCTTCGTAGCTTTCCCATTCGCACCTGCAGCCAGGCCAAGTTCAACCAGCATGAACGACTGGGTCGCCCCTGCCTGCTGTTCCACATCGAAAAGTGCTCTGGGCCGTGCGTGGGCGAGATCGAAGAAATGCCGTATCGCGAACTGGTGCGCGAGCTGTGCGACTTTCTGGCCGGCGACACCGACGACATCGTCGATCGGTTGGAAACGCAGATGCGCACAGCAGCAACTGCCTTGGAGTTCGAGCAGGCGGCCCGGCTCCGTGATCGACTCACCGCCGTTCGCAAGGCCATTGAAAAGCAGCAGATGGTCGCCGACAAGAACGAAGACGTCGACGTCATCGGTATCGCCGACGACGAACTCGAAGCATCGGTACAGATGTTCTTCGTGCGCCGAGGACGCGTCGTTGGTCGCAGGGGCTTCGTGATCGACAAGGTGGAAGACCTCACGCCTGGTCGCATGGTCGACCGCATCCTGGAAGAGGTGTACGGCGACGAACCGCCGACCGGCATCCCCAAACATGTTCTCGTGCCGTACGAGCCCGAAGATGTCGACACCTATGAGGAGTGGTTGACGCATCTCCGCGGGTCGAAGGTGAAGATCCGGGTGCCCCAACGCGGGGATCGACGGTCCCTGCTGGAAACCGTCACCAGGAACGCCAGCGAGGAGTTCGTACGGCATCGCATGCGGCGTGCCGCCGACCACAACACCCGCTCTCGTGCGCTCACGGAATTGCAAGAGGCCCTTGGCCTGCCCGAGGCGCCACTGCGGATCGAGTGTTACGACATGGCGCACTTGCAGGGCACGGATTACGTCGGGTCGATGGTGGTGATGGAAGACGGGTTGCCGAACAAACGCGAGTACCGGCGCTTCAAGGTGCACGTGGCAGGCAACGACGACTACGCAGCAATGGAAGAGGTGCTCACTCGACGGCTGCAGGCGTACATCGACGAGCGCGATCGCCCCGCTGCCGAACGCGGCGACCGGCCGAGCAAGTTCGCGTATCCGCCACAGCTGTTGCTGGTCGACGGCGGCAAGGGCCAACTCGGTGTAGCAGTGCGGGTGGTGGAGTCTCTCGGCCTAGCAGACGAGATTCCGGTGGCCGGCCTCGCCAAGCGCTTTGAAGAGGTGTTCATTCCGGGCCGTTCGGAGCCCGTGGAGTTGGCGCGAGGAAGTGAGGGTTTGTTCATGCTGCAGCGTGTGCGTGACGAAGCGCACCGCTTTGCGAACACGTTCCACGGTGAACGACGTTCGAAACGCATGACCGCCAGCTCCCTCGACGGTATTCACGGCCTTGGCGAAGCCCGAAAGAAGCAGCTCGTCACTGCGTTGGGCGGTGTCAACGCTGTGAAGAAGGCGTCGCTCGACGACCTGGTGAGTCTGTCGTTCCTCCCCGACGCCGTGGCGCAGGCCGTGTACGACAAGTTCCATCCGTGACGGCCCGGCGGTCGCCGAACTCAGACCAAGGATTGAACTCAGATCAAGGATTGAACTCAGATCAAGGATTGAACTCAGACCAAGGATTGAACTCAGACCAAGGGTTGAACTCAGTCGAGCCGCGAAAACACTTCTGAGCGGAGACGGTCGAGGGCCTCGATTCGCTCCTCGTGGGTACCGCCGAGATTCCAGTCAGGCACGATGAACTCGTTGAAACCCATCTCGCCATACATGCCGAGGGTGTCTACCAGTTGGGTCGCTGAGCCAGAGATCACACGTCCGGGCATCTCTAGGGTCGCTGCAGTAGCCGCAGCAGAATCGTCGGTCAGTACGACCATCGCATTGACCGAGGTGTGCATGCTCGCCGCGTCGCGCTCTACCGATTCGCAGGCGGCTGTGAACTTCTCCCGGCGGCTCCGTGCCAGGTCGAGGTGGCCCCACGTGTTCCATTCGTCGGCGTATCTGGCGGTGATTCGCAGCATGCGTGGACTGCCGGTCCCCACCAGAATTGGCAGTGGTCGCTGCACTGGCTTGGGATCACACGGCGCATCGATCACCTGGTACACGGTGCCCTCGAATGTGGTTCGGTCGTTGGCCAGCATCGACCGCATGATCTGAATTGCTTCGTCGAAGCGCGTGACCCGGCGACCGGGCGGCTCGAGTTCGATGCCGTACGCATGATGTTCGTTGATCTGCCACCCGGCGCCCACACCCAACACCATGCGTCCGTTCGAGAGATGGTCGATCGTGGTTGCACGATTTGCCAGTACGGCCGGGTGGTGCACCGATGTGGGGGCGACGAGCGATCCCACGCGCACCCGTTCGGTAACCGCTGCGATCGCCGGCAACATGGCCCAACACTCATGGGAGTCGCCAGGCGCAAACGACTGATCACCGGTGTTGGGCATGTAATGATCGGCATACCAAACACCGAAGAGACCGTGGGAGTCAGCCCACCGTGCGAGATCGAGCACCTCGGACGGGGGATAGTTCATGTCTGGCCACACCGAGAACTTCATCGTGTCCGACCGTAGTCTGCTGCTGATGATTGACGGGACACCGCAGGCTGGGCGATGAAGGACCAGGACCTGTGGGAGGACCACGCCCAATGGTGGATCGACGGATTCACGGAAGGTGCCGATCCTGAATACGTCGAACAGATCCTGCCGCTGGCCGCAACCGAACTCGAAGGTGCCGACGCCATTCTCGATGTCGGCTGCGGCGACGGCCAGATCGCCCGGATGATGGCCGCTGCGGGCGCCGTCGTGGTCGGTGTCGACCCCACCTGGAATCAAATTCGTGTCGCCGACGAGCGTGGCGGTGGCCCGAGTTATCTGAAAGCGGGGGCCGACGAGTTGCCATTCGCCGAGGCGTCGTTCGATGCGGTCGTTGCTTGTCTGGTGTTCGAACACATCGACGCGGTGGATGCTGCAATCTCCGAAGTGGCGCGGGTACTGCGTGACGGTGGGCGGTTCGCGTTCTTCCTGAATCACCCGCTCTTGCAGACGCCAGGGAGCGGGTGGATCGACGACCACATGGTCGACCCGCCAGAGCAGTACTGGCGTCTCGGGCCGTACCTCACCGAGACCGAGTCGGTGGAGCAGGTCGAGATCGGCGTGTTCATTCGGTTCGTGCACCGGCCGCTGTCGCGCTATCTGAACACGTTGTTCGAGCACGGCCTGGTCCTCGAACGGATGCTGGAACCCGCTCCACCCGACAGCTTCCTCGACAAGGCGATCGGTTACCAGGCAGCAGCGAACATTCCACGTCTGCTGTACCTCCGGCTTCGGCGGGCGGACCGCACGTAGCCATCTAAGGAGCCGAGCGGGTAGGTGAGGCTTTGCCGAGCCTGCCCGCTCGGCGACGCCAATAGATACAGGGGGAAATGAGCGGAATGAAAAGGAGCGCAGCGACCTATCCGCTCATCCCCTAAGTTGGCTGGGTGGCTGACGTCGTACTGATCACCGGGTTGTCGGGAGCAGGCAGGTCTGGCACAGCGGCGGTGCTGGAAGACCTCGATTACTACGTCGTGGACAATCTGCCCACCTCTCTGGTCCCGACCATCGTGAA
>JBBREA010000011.1:0-42026 GCA_038203385.1 Acidimicrobiales bacterium
GATCGTGCCGAGATGGTCGGCAACCAGGTCTACCTGGCTGTGTATCGAGTTGAGGTAGCAGACCTGCCCATCAGACCCGATCGGCGCGAATGCCACGTTCGGATCGACCGAGCCCGGACCGAAGTTGACGTTGGAACCCACTGGGGTACCGGTGATGTCCGACGACACCAACAACCCGAAACCCGGACCGGTGGCCAAGACCGGCGTCAGGTTCACGACCGCGACATCGCCCGAGTCGCCGGTGACACCGAAGCACAACCGCTGCTGGGGCACGAGCGGTCCGCCGTCGGCCGCCGCCGCAACTACTGGGATCGCCGCCGCCAGCAGGCCCGCTACCAATATCCGCACACGCATGAGAAAAGTAACCTAACCCTCAACAGGCGACGACGGACAGGTCGGCGCCATTCGCTCGACCTCAAGACACCATTGGTCAGGCAAAGGCGACGGCGGCTACTTCGGCATAGGTGTCTGCCAGGTGGAACGTCATCTCGGAGCGCACCCGCTCGGGAACGTCGTCGAGATCAGGCCCGTTGCGCTTGGGGAGCACCACGGTGGTGATGCCCATGCGGTGAGCGGCGAGCACCTTCTGCTTCACTCCGCCGATTGGCAGCACTTGACCTTGCAGGGTGATCTCTCCGGTCATGCCCACGTTCGCAGACACTGGACGGTCGGTCAGCAGAGATACGAGTGCCGTGGTGATGGTGATGCCTGCAGACGGTCCGTCTTTGGGAACTGCACCCGCAGGGACGTGCACGTGGAACCGTCGCCGCATGGCAGCGTCGTCGATGCCGAGTTCGGATGCGTGGGACCTCACGTAGTTCAGTGCGATCTGCGCTGACTCTTTCATCACGTCGCCCAACTGGCCCGTGAGCGTGAGACCTGGTTCGACATCGGGCCCCGTGGGAAACGCGGTGGTCTCGATGAACAACACGTCACCGCCCGCACCGGTGACGGCCAGCCCGGTGGCAACTCCTGGCGTGTTGGTGCGCTGCGGGATCTCGTCGTCGACCTTCTGGCGGCCGATCCACTCTTTCAGTTGGTCCGGCTCGATGACGATCGGAGTCCCGGTGTCGGTGGCGATCTTCGCAGCCGCTTTGCGGGCGAGGCGTGACAGCTCGCGCTCGAGTGATCGCACGCCGGCCTCGCGGGTGTAGCCACGAATGATCGCGCTGATCGTGCCGGCGCCCACGACGATTTCGTCGGTGCGCAGCCCCGCCCGCTCGACCTGACGCGGCAGGAGGTAGCGCTCTGCGATGAATGTCTTTTCGTCTTCGGTGTAGCCGTCGAGACGCACGAGGTCCATGCGATCGAGCAGCGGGCCGGGGATGATGTCTGCCACGTTGGCAGTGGCGATGAACACCACTTCCGACAGGTCGAGATCCACCTCGAGGTAGTGGTCGCGGAACGTGTGGTTCTGCGCAGGGTCGAGCACCTCCAGCAGCGCTGCGGTCGGGTCGCCCGACCATCCTCCTGCGGCCAGTTTGTCGATCTCGTCCAGCAGGATCACCGGATTCATCGTGCCCGCTTCCTGCAAGGCTCTGACGATGCGGCCCGGCTGGGAGCCGACGTAAGTGCGGCGGTGGCCGCGGATCTCGGCCTCGTCACGAATGCCGCCCAGCGCAACCCGAACGAACTTGCGTCCCATGGCCCGCGCGATCGATTCGCCGACACTGGTCTTGCCCACCCCAGGAGGGCCGACGAGCGTGATGATGGCGCCGTCGCCTCGACGAGGTGCCCGGTCGTCGTCGTGCGACGGTCGTTGGTCGAGCCCTCGCTCGTAGCGCAGTTTGCGGGTGGCAAGGAACTCGACGATGCGCGACTTCACGTCGTCGAGCCCGTAGTGGTCGGCATCGAGCGTTGCTCGAGCCTGACTGAGATCCAGCTCATCGCGGGAGCGCTCACCCCAAGGCATCTCGAAGATTCGATCGAGCCACGAGCGAATCCACGAGTGCTCGGGCGACTGCGAGCTCATCCGCTCGAAGCGATCGAGTTCTTTGGCGATGGCGTTCTTCACGCCCGTAGGAGCCTCGAGTTCGTCGAGTTTCGCCCGGTATTCACCGGCGACGTCGTCGTCGCCTTCCCCGAGCTCTTTGCGGATCGCGCCGAGCTGTTGCCGGAGGAGATACTCACGCTGTTGCTGATCGACTCCTGCCGACACGTCGTTGCGAATGGTCTCGGCGACCTGCAGCTCGGCGAGGTGGTTGCGGGCCCACGAGTGGAGCGCGTCGATGCGTTCGCCGACGTCCACAGCGGCGAGAATTCGGCGCCGCCCGTCTTCGTCGAACTCGGCCCAGGTGGCCACCGCATCGGCCAGGGCACCGGGGCTGGTGTGGGTGCGGAGGATCTCGGGCAAGCGACGGGAGCGACGCTGTTCGGCGATGAGCCGAGGTTGGCTCGCAGCTCGCGTGTGGCGGCCTCCACGGAGGGCCCGGTAGGCGGATCCACGATGGCTTCGGCGTCGGCCAGAGTGAGCCCGGCGTCGCCCACGTCGATGGCGCTGAGCCTGGCGCGGCCATCGACCTGAACGATGGCGACCGGCTGGCCGGTGGGCAAGTTGCCGACGTTTGGCACTTGGGCGAGCACACCAAGGTTGGCGTTGGCGTCGCCACGCAACAGGATCCGGCCGTCGTGATGTTCGCGGGCGGCGGTGACGGCGTCACGAATGTGTGCGTCGTCGAGCGTGAGGGTGATCGTTGCGCCGGGCAGCACCGTTGCGGGCAGCAGCACCAGCGGAAGTCGGGGGAGGGTCTGAGTTGTCACCATAGGTGACAGTGGAGCTTAGGGAAAGATTGAGTCAACGCAACTCAGGATTGTTTCAGACAACTAACGGCTGCGGGTTTCGGTAGAGGCGGTAGGTTGCCGGCCATGACCGTGCTGCTGTACCCGGGTGCCGGGTCTGACTCGACACACTCATCACTACTCACCGCGCGCGCAACGCTGGGGTCGCATCGGGTGGTGTTGGCAGATTTTCCGTATCGCAAGGAGGGCCGCAAAGCGCCCGATCGTGCACCGAAGTTGTTGGCGGCCATCCGTGACGAACTCGCCGAGCTGCCAGCGGACGATCCGTTGGTGATGGGCGGTCGGTCGATGGGTGGGCGCATGTGTTCGATGATCGCTGCTGGGGTTGACGACCTGCCGGCTCCGGTCAACTTGAGAGGTTTGGTGCTCATCAGCTACCCGCTGCATCCGCCAGGCAAGCCCGAATCGTTGCGAGTAGAACATCTGGCTCGGATCAATGTGCCCACGCTGTTCATCTCGGGCAGCAACGACACGTTCGGGACCCCCGACGAGATTCGTACCTGGACCGCCACCATGCCCGCCAAAGCCAAAGTGCGCCACATCTTCCTCGACGGCCTCGGTCACGACCTCAAAGGCGCCGACCACACGATTGCGGGCGCCATCAAGGATTTTCTGCTTCGGGTGCGGATGGTCTGAACGCGAACGTCAAGCCGTGGACAACGCTGCGGGCTGCGGGTCTTCCGGGTTGAGATCTTCGAGCTCGCGGTGCGCCGTCTCCGGCAGCCTGGCCAACACCAGGATCACCACCACCACCTGCGCGAGCGCGACGACGCCCATGACGTGGCCATACGAGCGTCCACCGTCGAGCAGCCAGCCGACGAACAGGATGCTCGCACTGCCACTGAGGAGCGCCGCAGTGGTGAGGAAACCGGACGCCTTCCCGCGATTGCCGGTGGGGAAGAGTTCCGCCCGGTAGACAGCCAGCGCCGGGTAGGCGATACCGCCGATGAACCCGCCACCGAACGCCGAAATCCACATGCCCGCGCCGCTCACGACGAACGACAGCACGAGCAGCGATGTTGCAAGGGGAATGGTGATCGCGATCAGGTGTCGGCGCCCGCGCACGTCGGCCAAGCGGCCACCCACCACCAGCCCGAGTGCAGCGGGAGTCGCCGTGGTCAGCGTGAACAGTGACACCATGCTGGCGCTGAGGCCACGCACGTCGCTGAGATATCGGTTCTGGAAGAAGCTGGCAGGAGCCACGAAGAAGTTGGCGCAGACCACCACGGCTGCGAGGACGGCGAACCGCCGGTAGTTCATCTTCGGTGCAACCTCGTGGGGTACTTCGAAACGAATCGTCTCAGGCAGACGCCGGGAGATGTCGACTGCTGCAACCAACCAGATGAGGGTGACGATGTAGACGAGTCTCCATCCGTGTTGGCCGATGTCGGCCAACGGCAGGGCCATCACTGCAATGCCAGCACCCAGGCCGCTGGCCATCGCCATCAAACTCACTGCGTAGGCGCGGCTGTTGCGCGGCATCTCCTCTGCCGCGACCACCGCAATCAGCAGATCGAGTGCGAGGCCGAGCGGTCGGCCGATGGTTTGAGTGGCTACGAGAAACGGAAAGCTCGGAGCGAGGGCCCCGAGCGAGCAGATCAGCGGGGCCGCCCAGGCGACGATCCGAATCACTCGGCGGCGCCCGATGCGGTCGGCCATGATCGCAAAGGGGAGAGCGACCACCACCCCGAGCCGAACCGTTGCGCCTGCCCAGCTGACGCCGGCGTCGCCCACACCGAACGAGTCGGCTGCGAAGGTTGCGGTCTGGGTGAACAAGGTGTTGGTGAACGCACTGGCCATCGAGGCCAATGCCAAGAGGCCGAGCACCATCGCTTGGCGTGCGTCGAGTCGGTCCGGCGGAGCCCACCACGGATTGGCTGGTCTGCCGGGAGGAGGGGTGTGGTGACGAGCGAGCGCTCGCCTCACGGGCCAGGCGAACAGCCAGCCGAACCACGGGATCTCGAGCCGGTAGTTGGTCGTCTCGATGAGTTGATCGTTCGCCGTGTGACACGGTTCGACCGTGCGGGTGTACGCCGTGAACGGGCCGTGCTCCTGCGTGAATGCCCAATGATCCACTCGATCCGGCCTGGTTGTGTCGTCAGAGGTAGCTGGCTGCTCCGCCACGAAATCGCGGCGGGCAGTGGTGAGGACCTCGAGCGACTCGGGGTTGTTCGGCCATGAGCGTACGATCGCCCGATCGTTTCCGAACACGGCCGGAATGCTAACGGCCAACCACGGGCTAGGGGTGCGCGTTGCGTTCTCGGGCACAAGTCGCCCGGGATCCGCGACGCGGTCGGTGGGTCACCGGGACAACGACACTAGGGGGCCTATGGTTTGACGGATCAACTGTTGACCTGGGCGGTACGCCAGGTAGTGGTGTGTGGGGGCGTCGAGGACGACTGCGTGCCCGAGTGCACCGGGGGAGAGGCGGCCGATATCGGTTCGCTGCAGCGCCGCGGCGCCTCCAATCGTCACCGCTTGCACGGATTCGTCGATGGTCATGTGCATCTCGCGGACGGCGAGCGCGATGCAAAAGGACAGCGACGTGGTGTAGCTCGACCCCGGGTTGCAGTTCGATGCCAACGCCACTGTCACACCTGCGTCGATCGCTCGCCTCGCCGGCGGATATGGCTGCCGCGTGGAGAAGTCGGTTGCGGGAAGAAACGTCGCCACTGTGGTGCTGTGAGCGAGAGCGTCGATGTCTTCGTCTGCAAGATACGTGCAGTGATCGACCGACGCGCACCCACACTCGACCGCGAGTTGCACCCCTGGCCCGTGTCCGAGTTGATTGCCGTGGAGCCGTGTGCCCAGGCCGGCCGCCACGCCGGCCAGCAGAACCGCACGGCATTGATCGGCATCGAAGGCGCCAACTTCGCAGAAGGCATCGATCCACCGGGCGTGGTCAGCGGCGCCGCTGAGCATGTCGCCGATGACGAGACCGACATAATCGTCTGGTCGGCCGGCGTATTCGCTGGGGAGCAGGTGCGCACCGAGAAATGTCGTCTCGGTGGTGTAGCGCGACGCCAGTTCCACCGAACGCACTTCGTCGGCGACGTTCAACCCGTAACCCGACTTGATTTCGATCGTGGTGGTGCCGGAGCGATGCGCCTCCAAGAGTCGTTGCCGAACCAACCGATCGAGTTCGTCGGTCGACGCAGTGCGCGTGGCGTCGGACGTGACGCGAATGCCGCCACCGTCGTACGGCCGACCGGCCATCCGCGCGGTGAACTCTTCGGCACGGTCGCCTGCGAACACCAGATGGGTGTGGGAATCGACGAACCCCGGCAGCACACAGGCGCCTTCGACGTCGATGCGTTGGTCGGCGACCGCCCCGGCGGCTCCAACCCCCACGACGACGCCATGATCGATCACGACGGACGCGCGCTCGCGAATGCCGAGCGGCCCACGGCCGAGAGCCGGATCGCACGTGATCAGCGAGCCGATGTTGTCGATCACGAGCGAGGTCATTCGGCGAAGAACTGGGTGATGGACGCTTGGAGTTCGGCTGCGACATCGATGTTTCTGTGCCGCCCGTTGCTGACGATCACGTTGCCGTCGACGAGAACGCTGGTGATGTCGCTCGACGTCGCCGCGAAGATCGCAGCGGCCACGGCTGACTCTGGCGTGGCGCCTACGGTGCGCGCCGAGTTGAGTGAGATCGTGGTGAGGTCGGCTCGATTGCCGACCCGAAGCGCTCCAGCGTCCCGCCACCCCAAGCTCGCGTGGCCGTTGACGGTGGCCATCTGCAACAGGCTAGTAGCGCTGTGGTTGCCCCGGTGCTGCGAGCGGAGTCGCTCGTTCAGTTCCAGTGCGCGCGCCTCTTCGATCAAGTCGATCACGGCATGCGAATCGGTCCCGAGGCACAAGGTCACACCCGCCGAGACGAGTTCGACCGTGGGCCCGATGCCGTCGCCGAGGTCTCGCTCGGTCGTAGGGCACATGCACACCAGACTCGCGCCGATTCCGAGCACTTCGATGTCGGTGTGGGTGAGGTGGGTGGCGTGCACCGCAGTGAAACGTTCGCCCACCAGCCCAGCCCGAGCCATCAGTTGGGTCGGTGTCATACCGTACAAGGCGAGACAGTGCTCGTTCTCGGCGGGCTGTTCGGACACGTGGGCGTGGACCGGGACACCAACGGAGTCCGCCCACTCGGCCACCGTGGCCATCGACTCGGGATCGACCGCGCGGACCGAATGGACCGCAGCGCCGAGACGCTGTGTGCGTTCGTCCATGTCACTGGCCAGCAGCCCCACGCGTTCCACCCAAGCACCCGCAGAGCGGTCGGTGTAGCGGACTTGCACACCTGTCGGCTGCACATAGCCACCAGCCGCCATGCCGCCGTGCAGGTACAACGTGTCGAGCAACGTGATTCGCACCCCAGCTTCGGCTGCGGCAGCCAACAGCGCCGCACCCATCGCATTGGGGTCCTGGTACGGGGTGCCGTTCGGTTGATGGTGGACGTACTGGAACTCGCCGACGGTGGCGACGCCCGCCAGCGCCATCTCGGCAAACGTTGCCCGGGCGAGGCGGAAGTAACGGTCGGGGTCGAGTCGTTCGGCGGCGCGATACATCACCTCGCGCCAGGTCCAGAACGAGCCCGTCCCAGCTTGTGTCCGACCACGCAGTGCCCGGTGGAAGGCATGACTGTGGGCGTTTGCGAACCCTGCGACCGTGAGACCCCGAAGATGGGTCGACCCGACGGGTTGCCCGGTGTTCGGCTTGATCGAACTGATGAGCCCGTCAACGAGCTCGATCGTCACCCGCTCGGCCACCGCAGCAGCGGAGTTGTCGGAACTATCGGCGTCGCCGTTGACGACCATGTCACACCAGTACGAACTGCTCGCATCACTGGCAGCACTGGCAGCACTGGCGCCGATGGTCACGAGCCGACCCGCTCGACGAACGTCGTGATGCGCTCGATGAACGCCGCACGATGATGCCGTTCGAACTCCTCCCACGTGGAGATGGTGGTTGGGTCCGACACTCGGTCGATGAACAACACGCCGTCGAGGTGATCGCACTCGTGTTGCCAAGTGCCCGCCGTGAGACCGCGCTTGACCTCGTCGTGTTGCACGCCGTGGCGGTCGAGGTAACGAACCCGAATGTTCACCTGACGTGCGACGTTGCCGCGCAGCGGTACCGAGAGACAGCCCTCGTTGATGTCGACCAGTTCATCGTCGAGCGGCTCGATCACCGGGTTGACGGCCACGGTGAGTGGGATGTCTGGTTTGTATGGGTAGCGCGGGTTCTGTTGCACCTCCATCACGGCGATGCGCCATGGCGCACCGACCTGGGTGGCAGCCAGCCCCGCTCCGTTCGCGGCGTGCATCGTGTCGATCAGATCGTCGATGAGCGATTGAACACCTGCTGACGTCAGTTCCCCGGAAGACACGAGTCTCCCAGGCACCCGCAGCACTGGATCGCCGATCTGAAGAATTGGTCGAACTGCCATCAGCCCTCCCGCATCGGGATTCGTACGCCTCGCTCATGGGCCACGTCGATCGCGCGGTCGTACCCCGCGTCGACGTGACGGATCACGCCCATTCCGGGATCGTTGGTGAGTACCCGTTCGAGTTTTTCGGCGGCGAGGTCGGTGCCGTCAGCGACGCTGACCTGGCCGGCGTGGATCGAACGTCCGATGCCCACCCCGCCACCGTGGTGAATGCTCACCCACGTGGCTCCGGAACAGGTGTTGACCAGGCCGTTGAGGAGCGGCCAGTCGGCGATGGCGTCGGAACCGTCGATCATCGTTTCGGTTTCCCGGTACGGCGAGGCGACCGATCCGGAGTCGAGGTGGTCGCGTCCGATGACGATCGGCGCTTTCAGCTCGCCCGAGCGCACCATTTCGTTGAACCTCAGCCCAAGTCGATGACGTTCCCCGTAGCCCAACCAGCAGATGCGGGCCGGCAGACCTTGGAACGCCACTCGCTCGCCCGCGAGCTGGATCCATCGCGCCAGCCCTTCGTTGTCGGGGAACTCGTCGAGCACCGCTCGGCCGGTGGCCGCGATGTCGGCAGGGTCACCCGAGAGCGCCACCCACCGGAACGGTCCGAGCCCTTCGCAGAACAGCGGCCGGATGTAGGCGGGCAAGAAGCCGGGGTAGTCGAACGCCCGCTCGTAGCCGCCGAGTTTCGCTTCGGCGCGGAGGCTGTTGCCGTAATCGAAGACTTCGGCTCCAGCGTCCATGAAACCAACCATGGCCTGACAATGAGCCGCCATCGCAGCCCGCGAGCGACGGGTGAATTCGGCGGGGTCGCTGACCTTCAGCTCGGCGGCAGCTTCGGCCGTGATGTCGTTGGGCACGTAGCTGAGCGGATCGTGCGCGCTGGTTTGATCGGTCACGATGTCGGCCTCCACACCGTCTGCCAGCAATCTCGGCAACAGATCGGCGGCATTGCCGAGCAGGCCCACCGACAGGGGCGTACGCGACCGCTTGGCAACCATCACCCGCGTGACCGCGTCGTGGTAATCGTCGGCGATCTCGTCGAGATATCGGTGATCGACTCTGCGCTGGAGCATGTGCAGATCGACGTCGACGACGAGGGCAACACCGTCGTTCATCGTGACTGCCAGCGGTTGTGCCCCCCCCATTCCGCCGGCGCCGGCGGTGACGGTGAGTGTGCCAGCGAGGGTGCCGCCGAATCGCTTGCGGCCGATCTCGGCGAAGCATTCATAGGTGCCCTGCAGGATGCCCTGGGTGCCGATGTAGATCCATGACCCCGCCGTCATCTGGCCGTACATGGTGAGGCCCTGGTGCTCCAGCCGCCGAAACTCGTCCCAGTTCGCCCAATCGGGTACCAGGTTCGAGTTGGCGATCAGCACCCGTGGCGCCCACTCGTGGGTGCGCATCACCCCCACCGGCTTGCCAGACTGCACCAGCATCGTCTCGTCGCGTTCAAGCGTCGTGAGTGTGCGCAGCATCGCCCGGTATGCATCCCACGAGCGTGCAGCCCGGCCGGTGCCGCCGTACACCACGAGTTGGTCGGGGTTCTCGGCTACTTCTGGGTCGAGGTTGTTCTGCAGCATTCGGTATGCCGCTTCCTGCTGCCAGCCCTTGCAGGACAACTCGATGCCCCGCGGCGCTGCGATATTCCTGACCGGCGTGCCGAGGTCGTGGTGCATGAGCAGAGTCTCCGTCGGCGGTCGGTGGTTGGTCAACCCGTGCGGACCCCTACTGCGGTGCGAGACTTCCGCGATGAACACTGATCGCCAATCCGATGCGCCTTCGGTCGCCCTCGACCAGGGGGAGCCTCACCCGGTCACGATTCGTCTGGATGGTTCAGGCGTCACGATTGCCGATGTGGTCGCAGTTGCTCGTCACGGAGCTGCTGTCGAGCTCACCGAGGCGGCGATCGAGCGGATGGTGACCGCCCGAGCCATCGTCGAGCGACTCGCCGAGGGTGAAGCGAAGTACGGCATCTCGACCGGGTTCGGTGCGCTCGCCAACGTGGCGATTCCGCCCGAGCGTCGGCAGGCGTTGCAGGCTTCGCTCGTTCGGTCACATGCTGCGGGCATGGGCGAACCAGTAGAGACCGAAGTGGTTCGAGCCATGATCTTCCTTCGTTCCCGCACGCTTGCCCTCGGTGCCAGTGGCGCTCGGGCAGTGGTCGCCCAAGCGATGGTCGGCCTCCTCAACGCCGGCATCTCACCCATCGTTCCCGAGTACGGGTCGCTCGGTGCCAGCGGTGATCTCGCACCGCTCGCCCACGCTGCGTTGGCGCTTCTGGGCGAAGGCGAGGTCGAGTATCAGGGCGCTCGAGTGCCGGCCGTTGAGGCGCTCGCGGACGCCGGCCTGACGCCTATCGTGCTGGCTGAAAAGGAGGGTTTGTCGGTCACCAATGGCACCGACGGGATACTCGGGATGCTGTGTCTCGCCATCGACGACGTCGACATTCTGCTGAACCAGGCGGACATGATCGCAGCGATGACGGTGGAGGGCATCCTTGCCACGGACGCGCCGTTCGCCGACGACTTGCAGGCGCTGCGCCCTCACCCAGGCCAAGCGGTGAGCGCGGCGCACCTGCGCACGATGCTGGCCGAGTCGCCTATTGTTGCCAGTCACAAGTCGGGCGATTCGCGAGTGCAAGACGCGTACTCCATTCGTTGCACCCCCGCGGTGCACGGGGCGGTGCGCGACACTCGCGACCACGTTCGTCGAGTCGCCGAGTGGGAGCTCGCGGCGGCGATCGACAACCCAATGGTGCTGCCCGACGGCAGGGTGGAGTCCTGCGGCAACTTCCACGGTGCGCCGCTGGGTTTCGCCGCGGACTTCCTCGCGATCGCGATGGCAGAGGTCGGCGCGATCGCCGAGCGCCGCATGGATCGCTTGCTCGACAGGACTCGCAGCAACGGTCTGCCGCCCTTCCTGGCTGATGATGCCGGCGTGGACAGCGGTTTGATGATCGGTCACTACACCGCTGCGGCAATGGCTTCGGAAAACAAGCGCCTCGCCGCGCCGGCTTCGGTCGACTCGCTGCCGACGTCGGGCATGCAGGAAGACCACGTGTCGATGGCCTGGGGTTCGGTTCGCAAGCTGCGTCGATTGATCGACAACGTGCGCCGGATCCTCGCCGTGGAGTACGTCGCAGCTGCGCGTGCGATAGATCTGCGGGCTCCGTTGTTGCCGAGCGCCGGCACCGGAGCGCTGGTCGACCTCCTGCGTGTCCATGTGGACGGGCCTGGCCCGGATCGGTTCCTGTCGCCGGATCTCGGCCGGGCCGAGCAGCTTCTGAAACAACGAGCACTCGAAGCAGCGCTCGAGGCACGTGGCATTCGGCTTGCCTGACTGCGATGGGTTGGCAGGCCCTCCGCCGTCGAACCGGTCTGCTCGAACCGGTCTGCTCGAACCGGTCTGCTCGAATCGGTAGTTTTTGACGATGAGCACCACCATGCAGAAGTCCCAGACGTTCGCCGCGACGGTGGAGCAGGCGTACGACGTGGTGTGTACGGCACCGTTGACCGAGATCTTCAGTCGGCGATACCTAGCGATTGCGGCGATCGCCGAGGTCACCGGGCAAGAAGGTGAGTGGGGCGACGCGGTCGGCCAGACCCGCACCATTCGCCTCAGCGATGGGGCAACAATGTTGGAGACCCTCACGGCCGCCGATCGGCCGAACCACTTCGACTACTCCATCAGCGAACTCACCGGCCCGCTCAAGATGCTGGTGTCGGGAATCGACGGCCGGTACTCGTTTGAGCCAGATGGCGCCGGCGTCAAGGTCACTTGGCGTTGGGTCGTCGCTCCCAAAGGGCTTGCGGGCAAGCTGGCCATGCCGATGTTTGCCGCCATGTGGTCGCGGTACGCCAAGCGCGCGATGGATCAGATCAAACTCCTCCTTGTCGCTTGACGGTCCACGATCACCGGCGCATTGGACTCTCAGCGCGGTACTAGATTGACGAGATGCCTCGTGTCGAGCGTCCGGCAATGTCTGACTACGGTGTTCCCACCGACCCAGATGGAGCACTCCCGTGGAACTGGGCGGCCGAGCGGCTCACTGCGAATCGCAACTACTGGGTCGTCACCGTCGATACCGTCGGCCAACCTCATTCCATGCCCGTCTGGGGCGTGTGGTCCGCTGACGAGTCGTTCTGGTTCTCGTGCTCGCCGAACGCTCTGAAGGCGCGCAACATCGCGGTCAATCCACAGGTGGTCGTCACCACCAGCGACACCGTGGAGGTGGTGTCGGTAGAAGGATCCGCCGTGGCCGCGCTGGTGCCGCGTGACATCGCGCTGGCTTGGGCTACCAAGTACGACGACGGCACTCAATCGGTCGACGAGATGGTGGAGTTCTTCTCATCCAACGCTGCGTTCCGAGTCTCACCTCGTAAGGCGATCGGCATGATCGAGCGCGCCGAAGAGTTCGCCCAGTGCGCCACTCGCTGGGCTTGGGCATCGTGACCGAGCCGCCAACGATGATCGACGGCCGTGCTCCTGCGAGTTACATCGAGGTGCAACATTCTGCACCACTCGCCGGCGAAGTGGTGGTGCCCGGAGCGAAGAACTCGGTGCTCAAGCTCATGGCCGCCACCCTCATGGCCGATGGGGTATACGAAATCAGCAACGTTCCCGACATCGTCGACGTGGGCATCATGGCGGACCTGCTCCGGGCGATCGGCTTACGCATCGAGATCGATCGCACGCACAGCGTCGTCTCCATCGAGAATCGCGGCGACCTCACGCCGGTCGCGCCGTACGAGTTGGTCGAGCGCATCCGAGCGTCGATCAACGTGCTCGGTCCTCTGCTCACACGATGCGGGCACGTCACGCTCTCGATGCCCGGAGGTGACGACTTCGGCGCACGTCCGATCGACATGCACATCGCGGGCCTGAAGGCCATGGGGGCCACATTCAAGTTCAGCAACGGCTACGTCGAAGCGTTTGCCGATCAACTGCGTGGCGCCGATATCACGTTCGAGTTTCCGAGTGTGGGGGCCACCGAGAACCTCCTCACCGCAGCGGTGCTGGCCAACGGCACCACCACGATCGCCAACGCTGCCCGCGAGCCCGAGATCATCGACCTGTGCGAGTTCTTGCAAGGGATGGGTGCCCACATCGACGGTGTCGGCACTCCGATTCTCACGGTCACTGGCGTTCAGCCCGGTGACCTCCACGGGTGCGAACACGAAACGGTGCCGGACCGCATCCAGGCCGCTACCTACATTGCTGCATGCGCGGTCACCGGTGGTTCGATCGACATTCTCAACGCGCGTCCCGATCACATGAAGATCGTCCTCGACCGCTTCACCGACATGGGTATGAGATTCGAGCAGTTGCCGTACGGCCTCCGCGTGGCTGCGCGGGGGCGATTGCGAGCTACCGATGTCGCCACCTTGCCGTATCCGGGTATCGCCACTGACTACAAGCCGCTCATCATCACCATGCTGACGGTTGCCGAAGGCGTGTCCATCGTCACCGAAAACCTGTACCCGGGTCGCTTCCGTTACGTCGAACAGCTACAACGCCTCGGCGCCGATATTCGCACCGCCGGGCATCACGCTGTGGTCCGTGGCGTACCGCGGCTGTCCGGCGCCCCCGTGGAATCCCACGACATTCGGGCGGGGGCCGCGATGGTGGTAGCCGGGCTCGCAGCCGAAGGCACCACGACCATCACGGGCGTCCATCACATCGATCGCGGTTACGACAACCTCGTTGGTCGGCTCAGCGCGATCGGAGCGACGATCGTGAGAGTCGACACGTAGGCCGCGAGGCATCAGCCAGCATCTATGGTTTTTCGGTCTTGGGGGGCTTCCCGCGCCCGTTGCCTTGCTGCGGCCCTTGCCCGCCACCGCTGCCGCCTCCGCCGCCAGCGTCCGACGGTGCGGGCTCTGGGGGTGGCGGCGCAACGGTGCCCTCCGGTACGACAACCGGCGCGATCGACGCAGGGTCGGGAACGGTTGATGCAGGCACGGAGACTGATGCGGGCACCGAGACCGTCGAAGGCGCGCTAGGGAGGTCGAGCGGGTCGCCACGACTGACGAAGACTCCAATCACCATGAACAACACCAGAGCCAGCAGCGGCCATCGGTCGTGAGTGCGTTGAGCCAGCACACCGAGTCGCGACGGCGGACGCTGGGCTGAATTCGCAAGCACCGGACCGATGAGCGGAGCGGGACGCATGATCGATGTCGCTTCATCAGCTTGCGGCGCGGTGGTAGCCATGGCCTGCGTGGCCGTCACCGGCCCAGCCAGATCGGTGAGCCCAGACAGACCAGCTAGCACAGATGAACTGGTTCGCGCAGACGCAGCAGGCATCACTGCGGTCTCGGTATGACCAGCGGTACTCAACGCTGTTGCCATCTCGATCGCTGACTGATAGCGCTCCGCCGGATCATGCCGTGTGGCGCGTTCGATGACGCTGGCGAGGGTGTCAACGGGGCTTGCCAGGGCGGCGATGCTCCCGTCCATGCGCCGTACGCCGATCAGCTCGGCCAGCAGCATGCCCGCTGCGTAGAGGTCGGTGGCAGCACTGAGCGGGGCACCTGCAGCCTGTTCTGGGGACAGGTAGGCGGGAGTTCCCACTACCGTCCCGATCGCCGTCAGCGATTGTTCGAGTTCCTCCAGCTGTTTTGCAATGCCAAAGTCAGTCAGGTACACGTGGTCATCCTGATCAAGGAGGACGTTTGCTGGCTTGACATCGCGGTGCACATAGCCATCGGCGTGCACAGCCGCGAGTGCGCTGAGGACCTGATCGAGGATCGTGACGGCGCGGTCGGCTGCGATCGGAGCCTGGTCGGCGATGACTCGGGCCAGCGTCGAACCATCGACGAATTCCATCACCAGGTACAACGCACCATCTTGTTCCCCGGCGTCAAACACCCGCACCACGTGCGGATGATGGAACCTGGCCATCGAACGAGCTTCGTTCAAGAAGCGTTGCCGTCCTACAGGGTCAGCGGTTTCCACCGCCGCAGCCAGAATCGTCTTGATGGCAACCGGTCGGTCCAGCAGCTCATCGAGACCCCGGTATACGGTCGATCCGCCACCAGTTCCAACAACGTCGCCGAGTACGTAGCGGTCTGCGAGCCGCGTCGTCAACTTCGGCGTGGACATTGCGCGTATCTACCCGAGTATGAGCGCCTTCAAACCTGATCCTCGCTGGAGTCCCGCTCGGCGGACTGCGAGTCAACTCGGCGCTTGGCTACTGCGAGAGCTGCAGCGATGACGGCGATCGGGCCAAGGACGAGCAGGAACTCATCCCAACCGCGCTGGTGAGCGAGGAGCGTCCACATCGCGACCACAGGCCGAGCGTACCGTTCACCGGAACCGGGTCGCGGCCTGATTGAATGATCTCGCCATGAGCACCGACACGCGAACCGCCGACATGCGCTCGAAAGTCGAGGCATGCATCGAAGTCATCCGCCCTGCGTTGCAGGCCGACAAAGGCGACATCGAGCTGATCGATGTCGACGACAGCACCGGAGTCGTCACGGTACGCCTCGTCGGTGCTTGCGGCACGTGCCCGGTGTCGACCCAGACGCTCAAGGGTGGCATCGAGCGAATCATGCGTGACCGAGTCGACGGCGTGACCGAAGTGATCAACGTTGCCGAGGTCGAAAACGATGTCGAAGCGCCGTACCACGGGCCGTTCTGATAGCAACAGTGGCCATGGCGCGCACGTCGGATCCGGCTGAACTGTTCGAGCTTGCGCTGGGAGGGGATCGTGGCGCGATAGCTCGCTTGCTGTCGTACATCGAACGTGGTGGCGAACCCGGTCGTCAGGTCGGGCGACTCGCATACCCGCGCAGCGGCCAGGCGTACACCGTCGGACTCACCGGTGCTCCTGGAGCTGGTAAGAGCACGCTCACCAGTGCCACCATCGCTCACCTCCGCAAGCAGGGACTCGAAGTCGCAGTGCTCGCTATCGACCCGTCGTCACCCTTCACCGGTGGGGCGATTCTCGGTGACCGTGTACGCATGCAGGATCACGCCACCGACCCTGGTGTCTTCATCCGGTCGATGGCCACCCGCGGGCACTTGGGTGGGCTGTCCTTGGCAACTCCAGAGGCCGTACGACTGCTCGATGCCATCGGTCGACACTGGATCCTGGTGGAGACCGTCGGTGTCGGCCAAGTGGAAGTCGAGGTTGCTGGCAAGGCCGACACCACCGTGGTCGTGGTGAATCCCGGTTGGGGTGACAGTGTGCAGGCCAACAAGGCCGGGCTGATGGAAATCGCCGATGTCTTCGTCATCAACAAGGCCGACCGCAAAGGCGTGGAAGAGACTCGTCGCGATTTGGAACAGATGCTCGAACTCTCCGACCTGCCCCACGAATCGTGGCGCCCACCCATCCTTCCCACGGTCGGCAACACCGGCGACGGCGTACCAGCAGTGTGGGATGCAGTCCTGGCCCATCGTGAGTTTGCGGAGACCAGCGGTCTCCTGGCACAACGGCGGGCGTTCCGCACCAGCGAAGAACTGCGCGACATCATCGCCAATCGGCTTCGGGAGCGAGCACGCCAGATCTGTACGGGCGAGCGTTGGGACGAGCTTGCAGCTGCGGTGGTTGCCCAAACCACCGACCCGTGGACCGCTGCCGACGAAATGCTCGTCGGTCTCGCCTGAAAACCCGGAATTTCAGCTGGTTCATCTGGTCTGGAGGGCGGCAGTGAACACGTCGAGGGTGCGCGCCGCAATTGCATCCCACGAATAACTCGCCACCAGCAACGACTTGCCCGCCGCCACCATCGCATCACCGAGTTCACGCTCGTTGAGCACGCGCTCGATGCAAAAGGCCAGGTCATCGGCGTTGCCGGGTTCGAACAACAAGGCAGCGCCCGTTCCAGCGACCAACTCAGCGAGACCACCTGTGTTGGCCACGACGAGTGGCGCCCCCCCGGCCAGGGCTTCGAGGGCGACCACCCCGAACGGCTCGTACAACGACGGAATGACCACGCAGCCGGCGCCGTGCACTGCGGCTCGTAGTTCGTGGTCGCTGAGGAACCCAGGGACCTCGATGATGTCACCAACTCCGGCGATGTCGATCTGTGATTGCAGCTCAGGCAGATAGCTGCCGCGTCCCGCAATGGTGCATTCGATACCCGGCGACCGCACCCGCAGCGCGGCAATGGCGCGGGCCAGCACTTGGAAACCCTTTTCGTACTGAACGCGCCCCCAGGCAAACACCCGACGACTGCGCTGCTCGGTCGGTTCGTCGGGTCCCACGGTCTGCCACCACGTGGGATCGATGCCAGCCGGCACGCGGATCACTCGATCAGGGTCGAGTTCGAAACCCTCGACGATCTCGCGGGCCATCAGCTTGGTCGATGCCGTCACGCGTTTCGATCGATGCGACTGCCACCATTCGACAGTGTTGATGTCGGCGGCGTCTCCCAGGGGCAAGTGGCCACCGTGGCGGCCGCGCTCGGTGCCATGGAACGTAGTGATCATCGTCGCATCGTGAATCTCACTGAGGGCATTTGCCGCCCACGCCACCGACCAGTCGTGGGCATGCACGACGTGGGGACGCCAGGCGATCAATCGAGCTGAAATGGCCACGAATGCATGGTTTGCCGATGCGGCCTGAGTCACTGGATTGTCGGGCAACCATGGCAGTTCGATATCGGCCCGGAGCACCCGCACCGAACCCACGCTGGTGTCGGTTCGCGTTCCCGGCAGCCGACGCGTGATGACCACCACCTCGTGGCCAAGCCGGCTCATCGCCTGAGAGAGCCCATCCACGTGGGCTGCGATACCACCGGTTGAACTCGGAGGGAACTCCCACGTGAGCATGAGAATGCGCATTGCGAATGCGGCTGCTACGGCTGCGGGAAGCGGGCGGCGAGCGACTTCAGGTTGCGCCGCCACACCGGCTTCAGGATGAGCGGCCCGGCCACTGCGCGGCCGAGCGACCCGCCGAAATACCACGGAAACTGGAGTATCTCCGTCCAGGTGAATCGGGTGCGTCGACCCATGTCGATCGACTCGAGTTCGAATGCTCCAGTGCCTGACACCAGCCCAGTGTGGTGCACGCCCATACGCTTTTCGGCCACCCATTCGGTGATGGTCATGTGGTCGTCGAGCCGGAGCGGGCCGAACTTGGTCTTGCAGACGAACGAGGTGCCCACGCCGCGCTGCTGGTCGGAATCGAAGGTGATGGCAACGGCGTCTGCCATCCACTCGACGTGGCGTTCAACCTGTTCGAGATACCCCCAGGCAGTCTCGACCGGCGCGTCGATTTCGACGGCGACGCGGATGCCTGCCACGGTGCGTTAACGCCCTGCGAGCGCAGCAGCTTCGCGTAACTCGGCAGCAGCTTGCTCGGGCGGAACGATGTTGATGAGCACGCCGGTGCCACGCTCGAAACCGGCCTGAGTGACGAGATTGGGCCAGATGTGGATGTGCCAGTGGTACTCGCCAACATGCGTGTGCGGTGCTGTGTGAAACCCTACGTTGTAGGCAACGTCGCCGAGTGTGCGATTCAAGAACGCGGTTGCATCGCGTAGCGACCGACCGACCGCTTGCAACGAATCGTCGTCTGCGTCTTGCAGGTGCAAGTCGTGGCGACGCGGCACGATGAGGAGCTCGTACGGTGATCCGCTCCAGTACGGGCAGATGATCGCGACGTCGTCGTTGGCGTAGACCACACGCTCGCCAGTGGAGGTCTCGGCTTCGACCGTGGTGCAGAGCAGGCAGCCGCCGGCGAACCGTGCAAACGCACGCTCTTCGTCGAGTACTTCGCCTGGCACGAACGGCAGCCCGAGCAACTGGCCGTGCGGGTGCGCCAACGACGCGCCTGCCTCCCGACCGTGGTTGACGATGGCCTGTGTGTACCGAATATGCGGAATCGCGGCGTGCTGGGTGAAGCGGCGCTTGAGGGCCAACATGAACTCGCCAGCGGCGTCGTCGTCGAGCGAGTCGAGCGCTTGGTCATGATCGGGGGAGTAGATGAACACTTCGTGCAGCCCGGTGCCTTCGGCGCGAACATGTACCGGGCCTTCATGATGGACGGCGAACCCGTCGGCACCTTTGAACGCCGGGTAGAGGTTCGGTACCACCCGGACCGTCCAGCTACCGCCCTCGTCGATCGTCTCGAGCGCAGGTGGGGTGGACTCTTCGTTGCCAGGGCAGAACGGGCACGGACGATCGTTGTCGAACTCGAGTTTTGCACGCGGGGCAAAGTCGGTCGGCCGCTGTGATCGCTCGGCGACAATTGTCACCCACCGCCCGGTCAGCTGGTTGAGACGCATCTGACTCATTGCTGACTACGATACGCCGCGCGTCACCCGCTAGCCGACCTTTCGTCACGACTGAGCAAGGCGATAGACGGAAACATGACGATTGGCGTCGCTGTCCAACGTGTTGGCAGACGCAGCGTCACCAAACGACTCCCAACGGTGTTCGAGCCGGAACCCCGCCGCTCCAGCGAAGCCATCGATTTGTTCGGGCGTTGCGTATCGCACCGCCCACGGTCGCAGTCGAACGCCACTCGATTCGGTGAACTCGATGTACTGGCCCTCGGCGCCCTGCAGATCGGGGGAGTACTTCGTCACTGCCAACACCACTCGGTCCGCTGTCAGGCTGCGCAGGGAGACCTCGCTGCCCGCTCGCGCTGGTTCATCTGGAATGAACGCCTCCACGACGAACCGTCCGCCTGGAATCAGCCGTTCGGCCATCGCGCGGAAGCACGCCGCCTGCGCGCCCTCGTCGATGAGGTTGAACAGGGTGTTGTAGGCAACGAACACGAGATCGAACGGCCCGGTCGGCGCATCGTCGACCATGTGGCCGCGCACGACGGCCACGAGGCCTCCAACATCTCGGTCGGCGAGCTTCGAGAGCATGGCGGGGCTCGAATCGATGCCGGTGACCGTGATGCCGACCGGCGCTCCAGCCTCGGCGAGGGGGATGGCGAGTCGGCCCGTTCCGACACCGAGTTCGAGAATTCGGCCACCGTCGCCGACGAACGCGAGCAGATCGGTGACCGTTGCATCGATGTCGGAAACGCCGTGGTACCAGTCGTCGTAGACGTCGGCGAACGCTTCGCCGTAACTTCGATCGTCGTAACCGTCCACGGCGCGAAGCTACCCGCTGACCTGTCAGGGCACCGGAGGTTGGCTCGGTAGCCTCTCGGGGGTGGGCATCACCTACCTTGATCACGCTGCAACCACTCCGGTTCGCCCGGCCGCGCTAGCTGCGATGCTGCCGTTCTTCACCGAGCGGTTCGCCAACCCGAGCGGAAGCCATCGCTTCGCCCGCGATGCCCGCAAGGCGGTCGATGAGGCGCGCGACCAAGTGGCTTGGGCGCTCGGGGTGCAACCCGGCGACGTGGTGTTCACCGGGTGCGGAAGCGAGTCGAACAACACCGTGATCGCCGGTACCGTCGGGCTCGCCGTGTGTTCAGCTGCCGAACACCACGCGGTGTTGCACCCTGTTGAAGCGCGTGGGGGCATCGTCGTCGGTGTCGATTCCAGCGGTCACATCCGCCTCGATGAACTCGAGGCGGCGCTCGGAGCGCATGCCGGGTCGATGGGCTTGGTCAGCGTCATGGCGGTCAACAACGAGGTCGGCACGGTGACCGATCTCGTCTCGGTGTCGCGACTCGTGCGCCGACTCGCGCCGCAGGCGCTGCTGCATACCGATGCGGTGCAAGCGCCGAGTTGGGTCGACCTCCGCACGATCTCACCGCTCGTGGATCTGATGTCGTTCAGCGCCCACAAGTTCGGTGGTCCCAAGGGCGTTGGTGTCCTGACCATTCGCCAGGGGGTGAAGATCGCGCCGCTCATCTCGGGTGGCGGGCAAGAACGTGACCGTCGCAGCGGAACGCACAACGTGGCTGGTGTGGTCGCTCTGGCAGAGGCGCTCATCGAAACCGACCGTGAGCGACCTCACGAGTTGGCGCGCATCGCTGCGTTGCGTGACCGACTGGTCGACGGTCTGGTCGGCGCCTGCGACGGTGTCACCGAAACGGTGTCTCGGGAACGCAAAGTTGCTGGCTCGGCACACGTGTGCATCGAAGGTATCGAAAGTGAGTCACTGCTGTTTCTGCTCGACGAAGCAGACGTGTGTGCGAGCGCGGCTTCTGCGTGTGCCAGTGGTGCCATGGAACCGTCCCACGTTCTGGCTGCCATGGGTGTCGAACGGTCTCGCTCGGCAGGGGCATTGCGGCTCACACTCGGACACACCACCACAGAGACCGACGTCGACCGGGCACTCGACGTGATCGTCGCGGCGGTTCGCCAGCTCCGTACCGTTCCGGTGTTGCGATGAAGGTCATGCTGGCCATGAGTGGCGGCGTCGATTCCTCGGTCGCCGGCGCGCTGTTGCTCGAACAGGGTCACCACGTGGTCGGCGTCACGATGAAGTTGTGGGGTGGAGAGAGCGACACGGGCTGCTGCAGCGTGAGCGATGTCGATGACGCTCGTCGCGTGGCACAACAACTCGACATCGACCACCTGGTGTTCAACTTTGGCGACGACTTCAACGAGCACGTGGTGGCGCCGTACGTTGCCGCACATACGGCGGGTGTCACGCCCAACCCGTGCATCGAGTGCAACCGGCACGTGAAGTTCAGTCGCATGCTGCGCCGCGCCGATCAACTCGGGTTCGACGCCATCGCCACCGGACACCACGCGCGCGTCGAGCAGCACGGCGATGCATTCCGGTTGGTTCGTGGAGCCGACGCAGCAAAAGATCAGAGTTACGTGGTGCACATGCTCGACCAGGACGCGCTGTCGCGAACCTTGTTTCCGGTGGGGCACATCGACAAAGCAGAAGTTCGGCGGCGAGCTGACGAGATGGGACTCCGCACCGCAGCGAAGCCCGACAGCCAAGACGTCTGCTTCATCACGTCCACAGGAGGGCGTGAATCGTTCCTCGGTCATCGAATCCCATTCCGGCGAGCCGAAGTGGTGGACCGCGCAGGCGAGCACCTCGGGCACGTCGAAGCCGTGGAACTCGTCACGATCGGCCAGCGTCGAGGCCTCGGATTGCCGGGCGGTGGGCCGAAGCGCTACGTCACCGACATCGACATGGTCGCCAGCAAGGTGGTGGTGGGCGACGACATCGAGCTCCATGACGCCGGAATCACGGTTGCCGCGGTGAGTTGGGTCGACCAGCCCGAGAGTGGACGGGTGCTGGTGCAGTGCAGCGCCCACGGGTCACCGCGACCGGCCACAATTGTCGCGTCGGCGGATGATCATGGTGGCGCCGTCACCGAGGTCACGTGGGATCAACCCGAACGGCGTGTCGCGACCGGTCAGTCCGTCGTGTTCTACGACCTCACGGACCGCTTCGTTCTGGGCGGCGGGCTGGCCGCCGGCTGGCACCACGCGGCGGCTTGACGGAGGCGTTGCGTCAGCCGATCGGGAGGTGCCGCACGGCGATGGACTCGAGCGCCTGGCCGGGCCGCGACGGGGCCACGAGACATGCGGTGAGGTGAATCACTCTGCCCCGTGGTTCTTTCGGTGACGCCGCCAGAGTCACCGTGACCGATTCGGTCGTCGAGATCTCGAGCGCGTGCCCACTGGCAGGACCGGTGAGGTCGAAGGCTTGTGTGTTCGCCGGGGCGAGGCGCACCCCGGCGACTTCGTGGCGTCGCAGCATGAGCGTTTCGCCGAGAACGAGATGATCATGGATCACCACTCCCACCGGCACGATCACGAGCCATCGCCGGGACAACTTGTGCCAACGCGGCCACGCCCATACGACAAGAGCGACGGCTGCTGCACACACGACAGCCCCGACGAACCACCGTTGCTGGGCCAGCAGCAGCGGTCCTGTGAGCAACGCCGCAGCCGTGAACAGCCATGTTGTCGCCGCTGCGAAAACGTATGCCGGAGGCGGCCGAAGCGGGTACCGCTGCTCGTGACCGTACGCCGATGCCTGAGCGAACGCTCGGCCGAACTCGGCTGAACTGACGATGGCGGATGCCGCCAGCGCCAGCGCCAATGCCAACGAACCGGCTTGCGAGCTCGCTCCGCCGACCAAGGCCGCAGCCATTGCAGGAACCCCGAGGGGAACGATGACCCGGGCCGCGGTCAGCGTGACCACGCTGGCGGCGGCCATCGCTACCACGCCCGCTACCCAGACAGCACCCCCGCCCCAGGACGCCACTGCCTCCACTGCGTCCGAGCGGCCCGACGTGGACTGTTCGACCGCCTCACCGCCGACGATCAGGACACCCACCCAGCATGCTCGCAACGCCCATGGCAACAATCGCTCGGCTGCGCGCGGGGAAGACACCCCGTCAGTCTGCCGTGACCGGGGGTAAGAAAGAATCGGAAAGAATCGTTGTGTCGGGACGGGACCTGCCACGATGGGCTCATGGGTTCGGTCGGAGGCCAGCGAACGGTGATCCACCGCCGCGCGCTCGACATCATCTCGCCGGGAAGCACCACTGGCCCCGGAAGCCTGCCTCACCGCCGCAGTGCGAGTGCCCTGGCTTTTTCGTTCGACGCTTACGATGTACCGGTGTTGGCGTCGCTGCCTCGACGTTCGCCGGCAGAGTCGCCCATCGCGCAGGCATTGGTCGGCGTTGCAGGTGTCACCTTTGGACAGTACGGCACGTTTGCCATCGATGGGGCTCGTCTCACCGACGCTGTGCCGGTGATCACCGACCTCGGATCTGACGCGTTCGGGTCGTTTCGCGCCGGTCTGGCGCACCTTGCAGCCATCGAGTACGCAGGCCCCGTCACCTGGCGATTGGTGGGTCCGATCACGCTCGGTCTCGCCTTGCGGCAGGCGGGCGCTCCTGCTGATCGTGCGTTCGCTGTCGCCAAACACGCTGTTCGCAGCCACGCAGTCGCCATGGCTCAGGCAGTCCGTGCGGTCGCGCCTGGGGCGTCGCAGATGGTGATCTTCGAAGAGCAGGGGGCGAGCGCCGTGAGCCATACGGACTTTCCGCTCGCTCCTGGCGAAGCGGTCGACGTGCTGTCCGGCGCACTGGCTGCAGTCGAGCACCTCGCCGTCGCCGGCGTGCAGGTGGGTCGAGACTGCGACATCGGGCTCGTGCTCGATGCCGGGCCTGACGTGCTGGCCCTGCCAACGTTCGCGAAGGTCGGCGCTGCGTCTGGTCACATCGACCAATTCCTGCGGCGCGGTGGCTGGATCATCTGGGGTGCGGCGGCGACGGAAGGTCCCATCGGTGACACCCCTACTCGCGCCTGGCAACGCCTCACCGAGTCGTGGTGCCAACTGGTGCAACTGGGTTGCGAACCACTGCGGTTGCGCGCGCAATGCATGTTCGCGCCGGCCGGCAGTCTGTCCGGGCACAACAAGTCCGTCGTCGACCAGGTGACCGCCACGGTTGCCGACGTGGCACGGTTGGCGCGAGGTGAGGGTTCGACAGCGCGCTTCTTGCTCGGGGCCTGACTCGCCCATGGGCCCGGCGAATCTCGACGATGTCGCCGACCGCATCGACGCGCTACGGGCCCAGGTCGCCTACCACAACCGGCTCTACCACCAACTCGACACACCGGAACTTCCCGACGGCGACTACGACGCGCTCGTACGTGCCCTGCGCCAGCTCGAGGCGGACCATCCGGAGTTGGCAGATGCCGAATCACCGTCGATGGACGTGGGCGGTGCACCGGTCAACACGTTCGCGCCGGTGGTTCACGCCGTGCCGCTCACCAGTCTCGACAACGCAATGAGTCGCGACGAGCTGGTGGCGTGGGCGGACCGAGTGCAGCGCGGTCTGGATGGCACGACACCACGATTTGTCGCTGAGTTGAAGTTTGATGGGCTGGCAATGAGTTTGCGGTACGAACGAGGGGAGCTGGTGCAGGCCGCGACACGCGGCGACGGCAAGGTGGGCGAAGACGTCACTGCCAACGTTCGCACGATCGCAGATATCCCGCACCGGTTGCGGGCGGACGATCTGCCCATACCCGAGGTCTTCGAGGTGCGCGGCGAGGTGTACATGTCGACCGCCGTGTTCACGTCGCTGAACGAGCACTACCTCGCGAATGGCGATCGGCCCCTGGTGAATCCGCGTAACGCCGCTGCCGGAAGTCTGCGCCAGAAGGATGCTGCGATGACGGCCAAACGGCAGTTGTCTTTCTGGGCGTATCAACTCGGAGAGGTCATTGGCGGCCCGGAATTTGCCAGCCACCAGCAGACGCTCGACGTCATCGCGACGCTCGGGCTACCGGTGAATCCAGAACTGCGCGTGTTCGAAACGATCGACGAGGTGGCCGAATACTGCTCCTACCGCGAAGACCACCGCCACGACCTGGGTTACGACATCGACGGAGTCGTCATCAAGGTGGATGATCTCGCACAGCGCGCTCGCCTCGGTTTCACGTCCCGCGCGCCCCGCTGGGCGATCGCGTTCAAGTTTCCACCCGAAGAACGCACGACACTGCTGCGCGACATCGCCATATCGGTCGGGCGCACCGGCCGCACCACACCCTTTGCAGTGTTGGAACCGGTCTTCGTCGGCGGCTCCACGGTGCAAATGGCAACGCTGCACAATCAGGATCAAGTGGCGCTGAAAGACGTGCGGCCAGGAGACACGGTCATCGTTCGTAAGGCTGGCGACGTCATTCCCGAGGTCGTCGGGCCGGTGTTGGCCCTGCGGCCCGCCGACACGCCGCCCTGGGTGTTCCCCTCCACCTGCCCGTGCCCGCTGCAGACCGCTCTTGTTCGCCCGCCCGGTGAGGCCGACACTCGCTGCGTCGAGCCAGCCTGCCCATTTCAACGCGACCAGCGAATCATCTATTGGGCGTCTCGAGGGGCGATGGACATCGAGGGATTGGGCGAACGCACGGTGATGCAGCTCACCGATGCCGGGTTGGTTCGCGATGCCGCCGATATTTATTCGCTGGTTGCCGAACAAGTGGCGAGCCTCGAAGGCTTCGCTCTCATGAGTGCGCAGAAGCTGGTGGAAGCGATTGCCGAATCGAAGGGTCGCCCGCTGCCGCGTGTGCTGACCGCGCTCGGCATCAAGCACCTCGGTCCTTCGGCGTCTCAGGCGTTGGCAACACGGTTCGGCACGTTGCGCCGGGTCTTCGAGGCCACGGACGACGAACGCGCCGCAGTGGACGGAGTCGGTGGCGTCATTGCCACGGCGCTCGGCCGTTGGTACGCCGTAGAGACCAATCGCGAGTTCATCGCCCGGTTGGAAGCTGCTGGGGTCAACTTCGGAAGCGAGGAAGAGACGGCGGCCCGTGAGGCAGCTCGCGCGGCGATTCCCCAATCGCTCGCCGGCAAGATCGTGGTGGTCACCGGGGCGGTGCCCGGCTACACCCGCGATCAAGCCGAGGAAGCCATCGAGTCGCGCGGCGGCAAGAGCCCTGGCAGCGTGTCGAAGAAGACCTTTGCGCTCGTAGTGGGTGAGGGCGCAGGTGCCAGCAAACTCACGAAAGCTGAGGTGATGGGAACGCCCGTCGTGCCAGCGGAACGTTTCGACGACTTGCTGGAATCTGGCGAACTCCCGGCCTGAACGTCAGGGAACTATCGGGGCAGATCGTCCAGCGTGCTCATACCGACGGCACCTGGACGGGACGGGATTCAGACGACGTTGAACGTCCACGTGTAAGTCCGGGCGGTGTTCTCGCCTTCTTCGACATTCCAGTAGCGCAAGACGACTATGTGTACGCCTTGACTGAACGACTCGATGGGCGCACCGCTACTCGGGACGAATGTCAGGGTGGCATTGCCGGGCTCGAAAATCGTCACCGGCGGGAGTGAGGTCTGTTGACCGGGCTGAGGGTTGTCGCTGGCGACATCGCGAATGCTGACGGTCTCGATGTCCGCACCGTCGATGGAAAAGGCACCGGTGAAGTTGTCTGCCAGGTCGGCGAACACCTGCGTTTGACTGAGCGCTTGCACCGCTTCGGGCACGGGGTTGACCTGTTCGATGTTCGCCGGCAATGGTGACCGATCGTCACCGGTGACGCCGACCAGCAGGCCACGGGCCACGAATGCGACGCCGATGGCGAGAAAGAAACAGGCAATCACCACCACGTTGTCGAGCCGACGCCACCAAACCACGTGAACGCTGGCGTCTGGCGGGTCGAGCGGGTCGATGTCGTTCGGGTCGATGTCGTTGATCGTGTCTTCGGAACGGTCGTTCACAGGCAACATCATGCCGTCGTTTCGGGCCAAATCTGACTCACTCGAACGCACTGCGGTGAGTGCCGCGATGACAAGGTACGCCGCTGGGGCGTCACCCCACACCGCCGAGGCAACAGGTAGCGTTCACGGTTCGTGGAACCGAGCAATGAATCCTCCACCAGCCATTTCGCGCTGGAAGACCTGGTCGGCACCACTTTGGCTGGCCGCTTTCGGATACTGCGATTGGTGTCCCAGGGCGCGACCATGGCGCTGTACGACGCCGCTGATGACTCTTCGGGGCGACAGGTCACCCTGAAGCTGATCAGACCCAAACTGGCGGCGCCACCGTCGTTTCGGGAGCTGTTCGACGAGCGTATGCGTGCGGCTTCGGCGCTGAGCCATCCGAACATTGCAGCCATTTACGACTGGGGCATTGCCCCGGTGGGTGACGTCTCCACCGCCTACGTCGTGGTGGAACAACTCACCGGTGGCAGCCTGCGAGACATGTTCGACCGTGGGCGCCGTCTGACGCCGTCGCAAGCGTTGGCCGTCGGGCTAGACGCATGCCGGGGGCTCGACTACGCCCACCGCCGTGGGCTCGTTCACGGAGAGCTCACCCCGTCGAAGCTGGTTTTCGGCGACGATCGCAGGCTGCGCATCATCGATTTCGGCTTGGCACGACTCCTTGGTGAAAAGCTCTGGGAACGGCCCGAGTCGTTGTCGACTCACATCGCTTGGTATGCGGCCCCTGAGCAAGCCGATGTGCGCCCCGAGGCCAAGCCGATCAACGGCAAAGCCGACGTGTACGCGTTGGGCCTCGCTCTCCACGAGGCGGTGAGCGGCACGTTGCCCTTCAAGGCCGACTCTACGGTCGCGACGCTGTCGGCCCGCGTCGGTCGGCTCATGCCTGTGTCGGCCGACCTCGGCCCGCTGGCATCGGTGCTCGAACGCGCAGGGAGACCAGACGCAGACGATCGGTCGTCGGCCGCCGAGTTCGGCAAGGCCCTCGTTGGTGCCGCCAGCAAACTGCCACGACCGGAACCCTTGCCGTTGTTTGCCACCGGGTTGTTCGACATCCCAGAATCGGATCTGCGGTCACCCGACGATCCAACCGGCGGCGTCCACCGACCAGCAGATGCGTCAGCGCCCACCGAGCCGCTTGTGCTCGTCGCTGCCGACGAGCCAGCCGTCGCGCCGATGGTTCCAGCGCCGATCGTTCCAGCGCCGATCGTTCCAACGCCGATCGTTCCAGCGCCAATCGTTGCAGCGCCGATCGTTGCAGCGCCGATCGTTGGGGTACCCGACGACCTCGAGCGAGATCGTGACGTTGACGCCGACATTCCCGTCGCAGACCCTGCGGACGATCTCGTGATCCTTCCACTCGACGCAGGGATGGGCGAGGAGACACCGGGCGACTCAGCGCTGACCGTCGCTCAACCGGTCGGACCTCGTGCGCACACGGCCACAGCCGAGATGCCGGCAGCCGCCCGGCAGCGAGTAAAGCGTCAGCGCCGGTTCCCGTGGAAGATCTTGCTCGGTCTCGTGGTGATCGCGTCGTTGGTGTCGCTCGGAGTGCTCGCCACCAGGTTGTTCCGCACGCCGAGCTATGTCGTGCCCAACCTCACTGGGCAGCCGGAGGCTGCGGCGCGCAACGTCATTGCCGCCAATGGCTGGACCGTTTCGATCGAGCAAAAGCGCAGCGACGACGTCCCCGTCGTCGGCCAGGTGGTTCGCACGGTTCCGGCAGCCGGTGTGGAACTGGCGCGCGACGAACCGTTCCTGATGGTCGTCAGTCTCGGCCCAACGCTGAGGCCGCTGCCCGAATCCACGGGGCTGCCCGTGGGTGAAGCCCAGACCGCATTGGTCGAAATTGGCATGGTGCCCGACGTCGTCGAGCAATTCGACGAGGTAGTTGCCCCGGGTGTGGTGGTGTCGTGGGCGGTTCCCGGCCAACCAACTCTGACGACCGGAGTCGAGGTGTTGCCGGAGACCGTCGTGCAGTTGGTGGTGTCCACGGGCCCAGCGCCCCGGGTAGTGCCTGACGTGCTTCGTTTCCTCGTCGCTGACGCAGTCGCTTCGATGGAGGCGCTCCAGCTCACGGTGTCGACCGCTGGTCAAGAGTTCAACGACGAAATTCCTGCGGGGGCGATCATTTCCCAGGCGGTGGCGCCGGGTACCGAGGTGCCGCGCGGCACCGACATACCGGTGGTCGTTTCGCTCGGAGTCGACCTGGTGTCGTTCCCCGATTTGTCGGTGGTCACTACGTTCGAGGAAGCCCGAGCACTGCTCGAGACAGAAGGATTCACTGCGGTGCTGACCTTCGGAGACGCCCAAGGGGCAGTGCGGAGCTACTCGATTGCTGGTGCGGTGCCCACGGTCGGGCAGCAGTTCCGGCGCGGTACGCAAGTCGACTTCGTAGCCCTCTGATCGCTACGGTTGGGCCCGTGGCAACGCTGGGCTGCGCCGCCGAGTCGATCACCGAAGGAAAGGTAGTCACATGAGTTCGCTCGCGGGCAGGGTTGCTGTGGTCACCGGCGCTGGTCGGGGTCTCGGTCGCGAGCATGCACTCATCCTGGCCCGACACGGCGCCAAGGTCGTCGTCAACGACCGCGGCGTCGCCAGCGACGGCGTCGCTCCAGACGCCAAACCTGCCGATGAGGTGGTGGCCGACATCGTCGCTGCCGGAGGCGAAGCCGTGGCGAATACCGACGACTGCGCCTCGTGGGCTGGGGCGGCCGCACTCGTGCGGACTGCTCTCGATGCGTTCGGCGAGCTCGACATCGTGGTCAACAACGCAGGAATCCTCCGTGATGCATCGCTCGCGAAGATGACCGAAGACGATTTCGACGAGGTGGTGCGGGTGCACTTGAAGGGACACTTCGCCCCCAGCCGTTTTGCCGCCGAATACTGGCGAGACCAGCACCACGCCGGTAGCCGCAGGCACCGCAATCTGGTGCACACCAGCTCGACGTCGGGCATCTACGCCAATCCTGGGCAGATCAACTACGGCCCCGCCAAGTCGGGCATCGTCACGCTCAGCCAGATCGCTGCTAAGGAACTCGCCCGCTACGACGTGGTGTCGAACTGCGTGGTGCCCGGCGCCCGCACCCGGCTCACCCTGGCGTCACCAGGCCTGCCCGAAATCATGGAGGCACCGGCCGACGGGTTCGACGTGTGGGATCCGGCAAACGTTGCGCCGCTGGTGGCGTATCTGTCCGGAGTGGACTGCCCGTTCACCGGCGAGACGTTTTACATCCAAGGCGGAACGGTGCGCCGACTGGAGCCGTGGACCCTCATCGGCGATTCCATCGAGAACCCGAATCGCTGGGAGCTCGACGTTCTCGCAGAAGCGATGACGGCGTTCACCATTTCGCGGTGACTCGTCTGCTGGTGACGATGCAGCGGTGATTACTCGGCGGTGACGCTGCGAATCTCCGCGGCGATTTCGTCGGCAACCTCAGAATCAGGTGCCGCACTCTGCAGTGCGAGCAGTTTGGTCATGTCGCCCTGGACCTTGATGCGTCCACCAAGGAATGCCTGCATGAGAAAAGCGGGATCGGCGTCGACGATCAGGGATTTCGCCACCAAGTAGTCGGTCATTATCACGGCGTCGGGGTCTTCGAACTCACCGAGTTCGACCTGCATCGTGCCGGTACTGGTGTCGAGGTATGCCGTCACCGTGCCGTCACCGAACGGCACGTCGGTGACGACCAGATTGATCTGAGCAGTGATCACGGTGGCGGGTGCATCACCGACGTGACGTTGGCGAATCTCGGTGACCGCTTCGATCCACTCCGCCGACAAGAACTGGTACATGCCAGCGACTGTACAAGCCTGACCACAATCGTCACGCTGGGAGCGTGGTGACGCTGGTGGTGATGCTGTCGAGGAACTCGTGATCGAGTTCAAAACCCATGCCGGGCGCCGTCGGCACTGAGACATGGCCATCGACGACGACAATGGGCTCGGTGACGATGTCTCTGGCGTAGAACCGAGCGGACGCACTGATGTCGCCTGGCAACGTGAAACCGGGCAGCGCTGCAAGCGCCGCGTTGGCTGCTCGGCCGATTCCGGTCTCCACCATGCCCCCGCACCACACCGGCACACCTCTGCTCAGGCACAGGTCGTGAATTCGGCGAGCGGTGAGATAGCCCCCGACTCTTCCCGGCTTGATGTTGATGACCTCGGCCGCACCGAGGTCGATTGCGTTTGACGCGGTACGCAACGACACGATCGATTCGTCGAGGCACACCGGAACAGCGGTGGCCTGCGCCAACTGGGCGTGGCCGAGCAGGTCGTCTTCGGCGAGTGGCTGTTCGATGAGCAACAGGTCGAACTCGTCGAGTTTGCACAGGTGTGGGATGTCGCTTCGGCTATAGGCGGTGTTGGCGTCTACTTGTAGCGGCATGGTGGGGCCGATGAGATCGCGAACCAAGCGAACCGGCTCGAGGTCCCAACCAGGCTCGATCTTCAGCTTGATCCGTACGTATCCGTCGTCTAGGTAGCCCTGCACCTGAGAGAGCAACTCGTCGAGCGAATCGAAGATGCCGACGCTCACACCGCTTGGAACGCGGTCGCGATCACCACCGAACAACGCGTGCAAGTTCGAGCCACTCGCTCGGAGCTCGGCATCGAGTACCGCTGCTTCGAGCACCGCTTTCGACATGGGGTGGCCGGTGAAACGCTCGAGACTGGGTGCCACCCCGGCCGCTGTCGCGCCCGAGGCGGCTGACGCCGCGACAAGGGTTGGCCACAGGTGATCGGTGATGACGAGCTGCGCCCCGTCGACCCATTCGGCCGAGTACGCGGGCTCCTCACCCGCAACACACTCACCCCATCCGTACACGATGCCGTGAGGGCCTTCCATGCCGACGCGCGCCAGCAGGATGTCGCGATGCAGGTCGGTGCCAAAGCTGGTGCGGAACGGTGTGACGAGATCGAGCGCGATGCGCCGCAGCTCGAGATCCACTAGCGGCATTCCGCTCATGAGCCCACGCCCATCGGACGAGGGTGCGTCGATTCAAGGTGGTTCATTCGTCGACGCCTTCAGGGACGTGAACGACGTACTCGCCATCTCGAGTGAACTCAGTCACGACGGCGCCTGCGGCGAGCCGGTCGCCGAGCTCCGCGCGTACCCGTAGCCGCCACTCCCTGGCCGCTGCGGGGTCCTTGCGCCGAAGGACCACGATGTCGTCGGGGGTCTGCACGTGTACCACGCGACCAGGACCAGACGGCACCGGACGCGACGGTTCGCCGGACGTATCGGTAGGCCACGCGATGACCAATCGGTCAGACTCTTCGTCGGTGTTGATGGAGTCGTTCATCTGGCCGTAGAAGTTCACCAGGTAGTCGGCAACACGGGCTTTGAGGACTTCGAGGTTGAACCAAGCGTTCCGGCGTACCAGCGGGTCGAAGGTCCAGGTGATCCATGGGATGTTGCGCTCGGCAGCCCACTCCCGTTGGTGGTCTTTCACCGCTCGGCCGACACCGCTGTGCTGCACACCGGGAAGAATTCCGGTGACGTGGCTGTGTAACGCTTCTTGCCCGTCGTGCCGACCGAGGAAGCCGAACGAAGCTCCGATGAGGTGGTCGGACACGAAGGCTCCGGCCACATACCCGCCGCTGTATGCGAGCGCTCGCAACAACTCCACGCCCACGATTGGTTCGACCGATCCCCAGACCTGCTGGAACATGGCTGCGATCGATGCCATGTCGTCGGGCGACTCAAGCGTTCGGATCTCGAGCCCGGCGTCGTGCATGGGCCAAACCGTAATCGCTCAGCTCGTGCAGTTCCGAGTGCGCTGATGTTCTGGGATGCCCGACGCCGTTGGCGCTGCAGCCCTCATCCCCGGAAACGATGGGCGACATCTCTTTACGACTCGTTCAACCCGTTGGGTTCGTGGTGCTCGCGGCTGTAAGCATGACCTTCGTATGGCCCGCATCTTGGTTTCTGAAGCAATCGCCGATGGCGGACTCGACCGTCTCCGTCACGCCGGACACGACGTCGACGTCCAACTCGACCTGTCACCTGAGGCGTTGCTGAACGCAATCGTCGGTGCGCAGGCGTTGATCATCCGATCATCGACGCAGGTCACAGCGGAGGTACTTGCCGCGGGTGCCGAACTCATCGTGGTGGGCCGAGCTGGCATCGGTCTCGACAACGTCGACGTGCCAGCGGCAACGGCACGAGGGGTCATGGTCGTCAATGCACCCCAGTCGAACATCATTTCGGCCGCCGAGCACACGATGGCGCTGCTGTTGTCCCAGGCCCGCAATGTGCCCCAAGCGCACGCTGCGTTGGTGGCTGGGCGTTGGGAGCGCAGTAAGTGGGAGGGTGTGGAACTCGCCGACAAGACGCTCGGCGTGGTCGGTCTCGGTCGCATCGGCAAGCTGGTCGCCGACCGTGCCAAGGGCTTCCAGATGCGGGTGGTGGCGTACGACCCGTTCGTGTCCGCCGACCGTGCTCGCCAGATGGGTGTCGAACTGCTGCCGCTCGATCAGCTGGTGGCAGAGTCCGACTTTCTCACGATCCACCTGCCCAAGACTGCCGAAACGAAGGGCATCATCAACCGTGACCTGCTGGTGAAGGCCAAGCCGTCACTGCGTGTCATCAACGTTGCCCGCGGCGGCATCGTGGTCGAGGCCGACTTGGCCGAATGCATCAGCGAGGGCATCATCGCCGGCGCTGCGCTCGATGTCTTCGATTCCGAACCGACCACCGCATCACCGTTGTTCGAACTGCCTTCGGTGGTTGTGACTCCTCACCTGGGCGCATCGACACGTGAGGCTCAAGACAAGGCTGGCGACGCCATCGCAGACATGGTCAAACTTGCATTGGCCGGCGATTTTGTTCCGTGGGCGGTCAATGTCGATGCGGTGGAGCCGCACGAAGCGGTACGGCCATTTCTCCCGCTCGCCGAATCGTTGGGCCGCCTCTATGGCGCCCTCGCCGGTGGGTTGCGGGAATCGTTCGAGGTGTCCTGCAACGGCGACCTCGCACAGTACGACACGCGCATGATCGGTCTGGCGACGCTGAAAGGCTTTTTCAGCCGCCTCAGCGAAGACCCAGTCAGCTATGTCAACGCACCGAACATGGCCAAGGCGGCTGGGCTGTCGATTCGCGAGGTCACCAGCCCAGACACCGACGAGTACGTGAACCTGGTCACCATCAGCGACGGTACACACTCCATATCGGGCACCTTGGCCGGGCGCCGAGCAGAGCAACGGATCGTTGCGATCGACGGTCACTCCATCGACGTCCCGCCGTCGGAACACATGGTCGTCATCACCAACGACGACCGCCCCGGCGTGATCGGTCTCGTCGGCGTCACCATGGGCGAGCACGGTGTCAACATTGCAGACATGGATGTGGGCCGCACGCCGGAGAGCGGCACCGCTGTCATGGTGCTGGCGACCACGGAGGAGCCACCGGTGGAAGCGATCGATGTGTTGCGTGCCTCACCAGGCATCGTCAGCGTGACAGTGCTCCGCGGCTGACGCCGCCGCATCCGCTCAAAAACGAAGGGAGTGGTTTGTGTCAGACACAAACCACTCCCTTTCGGTTACGGGTTGGGCGCGGGGGGTGGGGGCGGGTCTGACTTGGTGACTGTTGCTGCCGGCTCTTCTGCGCCTGCGTACTTGCGGGCGGCAGACGTTGCCTTGGCCGACATGTTGGCCGTTTTTCCTTTGGTGGCCTTGTCGAGGGTGGCGGCGCCCTTTTCGACCGCGTCGGACACCTTGTCGCGATTCTTGTCGAGCAGGGCTTTCGCCTTCTTCATGTTCTTGGAGCTGAGCAGTGCCATGCGGCGATGATAGGCCGCGACTACTCGGTGTTTCGAAGGGTTGCCGACCGCGCCTCGATCGCCGCCGCGCGTGCAGCGGTGGCGAAGTCGTCCCCGCTGCTGGCGTAGAGCACCGCACGCGACGAGGAAATCATCAGCCCGTAACCGTCTGCGGTGCTTCCCGCGCGCACCGCTGCGGCCGCGTCGCCGCCTTGGTGCCCCACACCTGGCACCAGGATGGGAAGATCGGCCGCAACAGCTCGAACCGCTGCAAGTTCTTCGGGATAGGTGGCTCCTACGACCAACCCACACTCTCCATGACGGGACCAGTCGTTCGCGACGAGGTCGGCGACGTGCACGTAGAGCGGACGGACGTCGTTGCCGTGAGCGACCATGAGGTTCTGCAGATCGTCGCCGCCGCGGTTGCTGGTGCGGCACAAGGCAATGATGGCGCCGTGTTGGAAGTACGGCTGCACTGAGTCGAGCCCGAGGTACGGGTTGATGGTGACGGCGTGCGCGCCATATCGGGCGAACGCTTCCAGCGCATACTGCTCGGCGGTGGAGCCGATGTCGCCGCGTTTGGCGTCGAGAATCAACGTGACACCAGGGTGATACTCACGAATGTGCGCGCACACTCGTTCGAGTGCAGGCTCGGCTCGCTGCGCCGCAAAGTACGCGAACTGCGGCTTGAACGCACACACCAGATCCGCTGTGGCCTCGATGATCTCGACGCAAAATTTGAAGACAGCGTCGACGTCGCCCCTCAACGGTGCGGGAATGCGATCTGCGTCGGGGTCGAGCCCAACGCAGAGCGAGGATCCCGACCGCCGCCACGACTTGCGAATGTGGGCGTGAAAGCTCACGAAACCCGCGCCGACCGAATCACGCTTCGAGCGTGATCGCGCCGGTGGGGCAAACGTCGGCAGCGTCTATCACTGCGGCGTGCAATGGTTCGGCAGGCTCCTCTTGCAGGATGTACAGGTAACCGTCGTTACGGACCTCGAACACTTCCGGTGCGACCTGCGCACAACCGCCGGTGGACGCACACAGATCGAAGTTCACGACAACCTTCATGTTCAGGTTCCTTTCAACAAGTTCTCGTTTGGTGACGCCGCGCTAGCGCTTCGCCCGACGATAGCCGTCGGCCTCGGCATCTTCGGCGAGGCCGTAGCACCGCTCTGCTCGTGTCTGATCGTAAAAGCGGCCACCTGGCACATGAAAGATCCCTGAGTTGCTGTTCGCCTTGATCGGGTGGCTGCTCGGGCAAGCGCCACCATCCGGCGCAACCCAAGCGAGAGCACCGCTCGGCGAGACCTCTGCAGGTGATGCAGCGGGGGCGTTGTCGACGGGCTCGGCAGCATGACTGGCGGCCGGCGCCACGCTGACCGGCGGCTCGATCGTTGGCCACTCTGGTGGCCGCATGTTGGCCGATGCGTTGCGCCGACTCCACGCACTCCACCCGGCGAAACCGGCACCCCCGACTACAGCTAACCAGAACACCCGTCGCAGCAGTGGAACCATCTGAGAGACGATAGTCATCAACCATCGCCCGCTCGGTACCGACATCCTCGGGCGTTGCCGGCCGCTGAATCCAGCCTGCACAGTTATCTCTGCTCCTCTCGGCCTGACCTCTCTCCGCCGCAGCCGAGCTGCCAGAATCAGCGGCGTGTTGATGTTGACAGAAGCCAACCCTTTCACGGCAGGCGACCGACCGTGACCAGCGCTGGCAGTGTTGTCTCGGTTGCCCATCGTGGGCCGTTGGCCACGGTATTCATCGACCATGCAGCCAAACGGAACGCGCTGTCTTCCATCGTCCAGGACGGGTTGATCAGCGCCTTCGACCAGCTCGCCTCCGACTCGTCGGTGGGGGTGGTCGTTCTGACCGGTGCTGGTGACACGTTCTGCTCAGGCGGCGACCTCGTCGAGATCCAGACTCACAACACGCCAGAGTCGGCACAGGCCATGGCAACGCGGATCCGATCGGTTCTCGACCGGATTCGGCGTTGTCCAGCGCCGGTGGTCGCTGCGCTGAATGGCGACGCAATCGGCGGTGGCGCCGAACTGGCCTTGGCGTGTGACTTCAGGGTCGCCTCTCACGATGCCCACATGATGTTCGCCCAGGCTCGTCAAGCCGTGTCGCCTGGCTGGGGTGGTGGCATCGACCTCATCGACCGAGTCGGGGCGTCGCGGGCTCAGCGGCTGCTAGGCACCACAGCCCGAGTGGGCGGCGATGACGCTCTCCGCCTTGGATTGTTCGACGCGGTGGCAGCTGCGAATGGTTCGGTCGACGACGCAGTCGACACATTCATCGAACCGTTCCTACGTCGGCCGGCCCACGTGTTGCGGGCCAACAAGGCGCTCGCGATAGCGGCCCGCATCGACGACCGGCGCGAACAACTCGAGGCGATCGAGCTCGAACAGTTCGTCAACACCTGGATGCACCCCGACCATTGGGCTGCCCTGGACGCCTTCGTCAACCGGCCCAGGTGAGCGTCGAGGTGCTCAGGCAGGCAGCGGGACCCAGGGCTCGTGGTCGTTCGGAACGATCGGGAAACGTTGGGCGGCCCAGTCGGCCTTCGCGACTTCGATGCGCTCAGGGTTGCTGTGCACGAAATTCCACCAGATGGTTCGCTTCCCGACTGGCTCCCCGCCGAGGACCATGACCCGTCCCCGACCGGTGATGGTTGGCCGAGCGCCGCGCTCGACGACCGCCATGTGTTGATGCTTGAGGCGATGCCCTTCGATCGCGACGTCGCCGTCGATCGCCAACACAGCTCGCTCTGGCTGGGTGTCGTCGAGCAGCAACGTGCCGACGTCACCGAGGTTGATCTCGGCGAGAATCAGCGGAGACGACACTGCCACCGGCGACTCGATGCCCCAGGACGTGCCAGCTAACACACGAATTCGTGCGCCGTTGGCCGACTCGACCGGCAGTTCGGCAGCGCTGTAGTGCGCGAACGTTGGGGCAGCGTCTTCGGCGTCGTCGGGCAGCGCCACCCACGTCTGCATCCCGTGGTGCGACCGGGTGATCACTCGGTCGCTCGGGTGGCTCCGTTCGGTATGAGTGACGCCGCTTCCGGCAGTCATCCAGTTGATCGCTCCCGGCTCGATGGTTTGCACCGCACCGGTGGAGTCGCGGTGCACCATCCGTCCGGCGAAGAGATACGTGACGGTCGAGAGGCCGATATGAGGGTGTGCATCCACATCGGTGCCCTGCCCAGTCGACATCGTGTCTGGGCCGATGAGATCAGCGAAGATGAACGGCCCCACCGTGCGGCGTGCCCGCCACGGCAGCAACCGGAGCACCTCGCCACCGCCTACGGGGCGGACCCGGGGTTCGATCGTGAGTTCCACCGGATCCACGATGCTGATCGTACGAGGTATCCCCGACGTGCGAGAACGTGGGGTGATCGGCCTCGCTGCCGACGCGGTACGTTCGATGTCATGACACGTCCGCATTCGGGAAAGTGGTTGGAAGAACTGGTGCCCGGGTTGGTGATTCCCCATGCGATTCGTCGCACGATCACCGAGTCGGACAACGTGTTCTTCACGTCGATCACGATGAACCCGGCGTGGATGCACCTCGACTTCGACTACGCCGAACGTGAGACCGAGTTCGCCAGACCCTTGGTGAACTCGATGCTCACCGTGGCGATGGTCATCGGAATCAGTGTTCATGAAACCACCTTGGGAACCACCGTTGCCAACTTGGGGTTTTCTGACGTTTCGTTTCCCGCACCGATGTTCCATGGTGACACGCTCCACGTCGAGTCCGAAGTGCGAGCGAACCGCGAATCGACGAGTCGTCCAAACCAAGGCATCGTCACGTTCGAACACCGGGGCTTCAACCAGCACGACGTGCTCGTTTGTCGTGCAGTGCGTGACGCCCTGATGCTCAAAGCGCCGACCGCTGACAGCTGACATCTGACGTGCGCCATGGGTCAGGGGTTGCTGACCTCGAACGTCGTCGACAGCTGTGCAGTCGAGCCGCCGACCCACACGTCGAACACCGACGCGTCGGTCACCCAGTCGCACACCGGTTGTCCCAGATTGCCAATGACTCGCCCTCCCAGCAGAACCGAGCAGGTGAGGGACTTCCTCAACATCACACGACACGGTCGTGGCGTGTAAGTGTGTTGGGATGCAGAGTGTCGCGATCCGTTGTCTTGTGATGTCGATGGAATGGGTATGAACAACCGTATGGATGACAGTGACTCGAAAGACCTCGAGCATGAATGACACCTCGCGGCAAGCTTCGGTGCGATTGCGCATTCCAGAACCCACGGCACACACCGACCTGGTTGCGGCTGCTGGCACGCGTTGCGTGGCGATTGCAGGTGAGGCCCGCCGCCCCGATCTCGACGAGAACGCCATCAGCGTCGCGTCGATGCGCGACCACGTGATTCGCGTACTCGACGACGAGGGCAATGCTGTTGGCCCTTGGGCAGGCGCTCTGTCACGGTCCGAGCTCGAAGCCGGACTGCACGACATGATGCTCGTGCGTAGCTTCGATGCCCGCATGTTGCGAGCCCACCGGCAAGGGAAGATCTCGTTCTACATGCAGTGCCTTGGCGAGGAGGCGATCGCTTGCGCCAGCCAATGGGCGCTCAAGCCGGGCGACATGAACTTCCCCACCTACCGCCAGCAGGGTCTGCTGGTGTCGAGCGACTATCCGATGGTCGACATGATGAATCAGATCCTGTCGAACACCCATGACCCGCTGCTGGGTCGTCAGCTGCCGGTGATGTACTCATCGAAGGAGCACCGGTTCTTCTCGATCTCGGGCAACCTGGCCACGCAGTTCGTTCAAGCGGTGGGCTGGGCCATGGCTGCGGCTCTCGACGGTTCAGATGCGGTTGCGTCAGCGTGGATCGGTGAGGGTGCATCGGCGGAATCCGACTTCCACTCGGCACTGGTGTTCGCGTCCACTTACCAAGCACCAGTCATTCTCAATGTCGTCAACAATCAGTGGGCAATCTCCACGCCGGAAGACTTCGCCCGCGGCGCCGCAGCGACGTTCGCCGATCGCGGTTTGGGTTTCGGTATCCCCTCGCTTCGCGTCGATGGAAACGACTATCTCGCCGTGCACGCGGTCACTGCATGGGCCGCCGAGCGCGCCCGAACGGGGCTCGGTCCAACGCTCATCGAGTGGGTGACCTTTCGGGTCGGCCCACATTCCACATCCGACGACCCGACCGGGTATCGGCCCGACGTCGCTGGTCAGTTCCCGCTGGGCGACCCGATCGATCGGCTTCGTCAGCACATGGTGACGTGCGGCGAGTGGGACGACACGCGTCAGACCGCGCTGCAAGAATCGGTCGACCAAGTGGTGTCGAAAGCGTTCGAGGAAGCCGATTCGTTCGGGTCCGTCATGCGCGGCGATGTGTCGAGCGCGGCGACCATGTTCGACGACGTCTTCGCCACCATGCCGCCACACCTCGTCGAACAGCGCGCTCAGTTCGAGCGGTCACAACGTTTGCAGAACGAAGGTTCGTGACATGCCTGCCATGACGATGATTCAGGCGATCCGCGACGCCCACTTCGTTGCGATGGAACGCGACTCGAAGGTGGTCGTGTTCGGTCAAGACGTGGGGTTTTTCGGTGGCGTGTTCCGTTGCACCCAAGGTCTGCAAGAACACTTCGGCACCGGCCGCTGCTTCGACGCCCCCATCAACGAGAGTGGCATCGTCGGAGTCGCCATCGGCATGGCTGCGTATGGGTTGCGGCCGTGCGTCGAGATCCAGTTCGCCGACTACATGTACCCGGCCTACGACCAGATCGTGTCGGAGGCGGCACGTCTGCGGCATCGGTCGGCCGGCGACTTCACCGCCCCGCTGACAATTCGCATGCCCATGGGTGGCGGGATCTTCGGGGGTCAAACGCATTCACAGAGCCCCGAGGCGTTGTTCACCCATGTCGCCGGCATCAAAACGGTCGTTCCGTCGAATCCGTATGACGCCAAGGGTTTGCTGCTCGCGGCGATCGAAGACGACGACCCGGTGATCTTTCTCGAACCCAAGCGGGTCTACAACGGCCCATTCGACGGGCACCACGATCGGCCGCTCACACCATGGTCTGCGCATCCGCTCAGCGACGTTCCCGAGGGGTACTACACGATCGACCTCGGCTCGGCGCGTGTGCATCGGCCAGGGAACGATCTCACGGTGTTGGCCTACGGCACGTTGGTGCATGTCGCTCAGGCCGCTGCGGAGGAGACGGGCATCGACGCTGAGATCATCGATCTGCGCACCCTCGTGCCGCTCGACGTCGACATGATCATCACGTCGGTCGTCAAGACCGGCCGATGCCTGGTCGTGCACGAAGCAACCCGTACGTCCGGGTTTGGCGCCGAGTTGTCGGCCACCGTGCAGGAGCGCGCGTTTCATCACCTCGAAGCGCCCGTGGGTCGGGTGTGCGGCTGGGACACGCCTTACCCCCACGCTCACGAGTGGTCCTATTTCCCGGGTCCGGATCGCGTGGGGCAAGCGATGCGAAACATCATGGACGAGCAGATGACAGGGGTGATCGCCTGATGGGCGTGTACCACGTGCGGTTGCCCGATGTGGGCGAGGGAATCGCGGAGGCCGAGCTGGTCAGCTGGCTCGTCGCGGTCGGAGATGTGGTCACTCAAGAGTCACCGTTGGCCGAGGTACTCACCGACAAGGCGACGGTGGAGATTTCGTCGCCGGTCGAGGGAACCGTGGTCTACCTCACGGGAACCGAGGGCCAAGTCATGGCCATCGGCACCGAGTTCGTCGGCATCGAAATCGAAGGCGACGCTCCCGACAGCCGAGCCTCCAAGCAATCAGCTCCCGTTGTCGCTGAGACATCAGGCAAATCCGTGGCGCCAGCGACCACCGAACCAGCGACCACCGAACCAGCGACCACCGAACCAGCGACCACCGAACCAGCGACCACCGAACCAGCGACCACCGAACCAGCGACCACCGAAC
>JBBREA010000012.1:0-41520 GCA_038203385.1 Acidimicrobiales bacterium
CGTCGAGGTCGGGGAACCCATCGACGTCCGTGCGCTCGTCGGCGATCGCGACGACACGTCAACCGACGTGATTCGCGAGGTGGCCGATGCCGTGATGTCTGAGCTGGTCGCGATTGTCGCCGACCTCCGTCAAGAGCTGCCCGAGCATCCTGCTGGCGCCGTGATCGACGCAGCCGAGTAGCAGTTCAGACAGGGCTGGCGACGAGCACCGGAATCAGCCGGTCAGTCTTCACCTGGTATTCGGCATACGGCGCGTACACCGGGACACTACGATCCCACCACACTTTCCGCTCGTGACCGAACACTTCCCGAACGATGTAGTCATGCGGCCGTGGCCCGTCTTGGATCATCACTTCAGGATGTGCGATCAGGTTGTCGTACCACACCGGGTTGTCGGGCGCTCCGCCATAGGACGCTACGAGCGCATACTCGCCTTCGTGCTCGACGCGCATCAGGGCAATCTTGCGAACTTTTCCGCTGGTGCGGCCCCGCATCGTGACGATGATGACCGGGATACCCGTTTCGCGCAGTGTGTTGGCACGCGTGCCGCTCGACGCCTCGTACTCGGCAACTTGGTCCCGAACCCATCCAGCGCTGCTTGGTTCGTACTCTCCAGTGATTGGCATGGCCCCGATGGTAACCAGGAGGTCAATGGTCCGGCGGCGCCACGGGCGTCAGCGGTGCTTTCCCCGCAAGCACGTCCATCACGTTCCTCGCCGCCAACATCGCCATGTCGGCCCGGGTTTCGATGGTGGCCGAGCCGAGATGCGGTGCGAGTGCCACATTGTCGAGGTTCAGCAGTCCGGCATGGACGGTCGGCTCGTGTTCGTACACGTCGAGACCCGCACCAGCGATGCCGCCGCTGACCAACGCATCGACCAGCGCAGACTCGTCGACGATGGGTCCGCGTGCGGTGTTGATGAGGTAGGCCGATCGTTGCATCAGCCCAAGAGCCCGATGATCGATGAGATGGTGAGTCTCGGTGTTGTACGGACAATGCAGCGACACCACGTCGCTGGTGGACAGCAGCTCATCGAGCGCCAACAACCTGGCGCCGAGTTCGGCCTCAATTGCAGGTTCTGCTGCCCGGCGGTTGTGGTAGACGATGTTCATTCCGAACGCACGTGCACGACGCGCCATCGCCACACCGATGTCCCCCATTCCCACGATGCCGAGCTGCCGCTGCTGCAACCCTGTGCCGAGCATCATGAACATGCTCCACTGCCAGGACTGACCGGATCGGATGAGCCGGTCGCCCTCCCCCAGGCGGCGGGTCACCGCCAGCAACAGCCCAAACGCAAGGTCAGCGGTTGCATCGGTGAGCACACCCGGCGTGTTGGTGACGGTGACCCCCCGTCGAGCACAGGCTGCGACGTCGATGTTGTTGTAGCCCACCGCAACGTTGCTGACCACCCGAAGGTTCGGAGCGGCGTCGAGGAAGGCGTCGTCGACGCGATCGCTGAGCAGCGTCACGGCGGCATCCGCAGTTGCGAGCGCCTCGTCACGTTGGTCGGTAGGGAGCGGGTCGTCGCTGTCCCACGTCCACACGTGGTGCCGAGCCGCCAAGGCATCGACTGCGGCTTTCGGAATGCGACCCAGAACGACGACTCTGGATCGATCAGGTGGCTCCATCGCTCCATCATCGCTGGCCGGCGCGACAATGGCAGAATCGCACCCATGGAGAAACTGGAGCTGGTTCGTGTGGGCGTCATCGGGGTGGGTGGCATGGGGGCATTCCACGCCCGCACGCTGGCTGGATTCGCTGGAGTAGACGTCGTAGCCGTGGCCGACCCGAACGCTGCCAACGCCAACGCCGTCGCCCGTGACATCGGATGCGAGGCCCTCACCGACCCGATGCAGCTGGCGACGTCCTCCGAGGTCGACGGCATCGTCATCGCCTCCCCAGACGCCACTCATCCCGAGTTGAGCATCGCGGCGATCGAGCAGGGCACCCGCGTACTCTGCGAAAAGCCCCTTGCCACCACCCTGGAGGGCGCCCAGCGCGTGGTCGATGCCGAGCGGGCGACCGGTACGCGGCTGATTCAGTTGGGCTTCATGCGGGAGTACGACCCCGCCCACGTTCAGATTCGCGACGCCCTCGGCGTCACCGGGCCGATCGATTACATCCGCACGGTGCACCGCAACGTCAATGCCTCACCACGGCCAGTCGAACAGATCATCGGTCAGTCGATGGTGCACGACATCCACACCGTCCGGTTTCTCACCGGTTCCGAATTCACCAGAGTGATCGCACACGGGGGCGGGGCCCGCAACGGTTCGTACCGTCACATCGTCGTCGTCGGCGAGCTGATGAGTGGCGCGCACGTGATGCTCGAGTTCGACGACGGTGGATTCGCATACGAAGTATCGGTCGAGGTTCTCGGCCTGAACGGTGACGTACTCACCGCAGCGCCAGCGAGAGCAACGATACGTACGGCCGGTGTCGTCTCAGCGAACATCGGCGCTGACTGGTTCGGATGGTTTGCTGCGGCCTACACCATTCAGGATCGAGCTTGGGTCGACTCCATCGCCGCCGGCAAAGCGGTTGGACCGACCGCGCTCGACGGTCTCATCGCTCAGCGGGTGGTCGCAGCGATCCTGACGTCGCTGGCAACCAGCCAGTTCGTCCACGTCAGCCGGTAGCCCGCCACTGCTTGGCCGTTACCGAATGGCGGCGAGTCTCACACGTCGGAGCCGCGTGACATTGGCTGCTGCAATATCCTCGGACAGCGCGACCCAGGCATCGCCAGGTGTATCGGCGGTGGCCGAGGCCACCACCACTTCACCGTCGAACCGTTCGGCCTCTGCCACCCAGACCGGTTCAACCCGCAACAGCCGCCCGTCGAGCCCGCGCACGTGGTTCTCTCGGTAGTCGAGCGTGGTTCGCCAACCGTCTCGTTCCAGCTGACGACGCTGTTCAGGCTCTAGCACGGTGCCGTGGCGGCGTGCTCGACTGCTCGGACGTCGGAGGCTCGATGACATTGTCCCATTGTGAACCACACTGCCTGTGGATTGTCAGTGCCGACATCTTGTGAATTTCCTGGGGATAGCGATGCCCAGCCTGTGGTCACGTACGGTAGAAGGCGTGTCCGATGTCTTCCATCTCGACCTCACTCATGCCCAAGTAGACGGGGCGACCCTGGCGATCCTTCCTGGCGACCCGGGCCGAGTCGCAAAGATCGCCGCATTCCTCGACGACCCGGTGCCGCTCGCGGCCAACCGTGAGTACACCAGTTACCGGGGCACCTTGAACGGGTCACCGGTCATCGTGTGTTCTACCGGCATCGGAGGGCCGTCCACGTCGATCGCCGTCGAGGAACTGGCGCAGCTCGGGGTCCGCACGTTCTTGAGGGTGGGTACCACGGGCGCCATCCAGCCTGGGATTGCGATTGCCGACGTCATCGTCACCACTGGCGCTGTTCGTCTCGACGGCGCCAGCCTGCACTTCGCGCCGCTCGCGTATCCCGCAGTGGCCAATCACGAGTGCACACAGGCGCTGATCGCCGCCGCACGAGCTGGCGACCACACCGTGCACGTTGGGATCACCGCATCGTCAGACACGTTCTATCCAGGCCAGGAACGCTATGACACCGTCTCCGGGTTCGTCCCGGCCCATCTGCGCGGCAGCATGGCAGAGTGGCAATCGCTCCACGTGTTGAATTACGAGATGGAAAGTGCGACGTTGTTCACCATGTGCGCTGCAAACGGCTGGCGAGCGGGAATGGTGGCTGGGGTCCTGGTGAATCGAACGACACAAGAGATGCCCGACGACTCAGTGCACGCGACCGTTGAGTCAGGCGCGGTTCGAGTGGTGGTGGACGCGGCGAACCTCCTGTTGAACGGTTCGTAGGCTCCGCTACGAATAGGTGATCTTGCCCTCTTCATTGCGGGGGAACTCGACCCATGTGCGCCCGGGCACCAGGCCAACCGCGTTCAGGTCGTCGAGGTTGTCGAAGAACGCGAACGGGTCGACGATCTCAAAGCGGATCCACACGCCCTCGCGGACCGTTCCCCGACTGAAGACCAACAACGGGTTCGAACCGCGCGACACCAGATCGGGGTTGTTGTCGAGTGGGTTGATGCCGTAATCAGCCGACATCACCACCACGTTGTCGGCCCACACCCGTTCTTCGGTATCACCGGACTCGGTCATGCTCTCGAAACCATTCTGCGAACGGAAGTACCGCTCGGTCTCGGGGTCGTACTCCCACTCCGACGAAATGTCGTCGAGGGTGACAGCGATCTCTGTTGCCGGCTCCCCTACTACCTCGTCGCCTGGCCTCAGGTAGGTGAACACCGGTGTCGGGGTGATGAACTCGGGGGGAGTCGCCGTGAGCAACACCTCGGTACTGCTGTACAGGTTGTTCGGCGCGTCAGCAACGCCCGAACGCCGGTAGTAGAGGTCGGATGATCCGCGAACGGCGTTCAGGTCGATCAGCACGTTGAGTTCCTCGTCTGCGCGGCGCATCTCACGTGTGACGCTCGGATTGCCGCCGCTCCAGCCCACGAGTGGCTCACGGAACATGGCGATGATGTCGACATCTTGTGCCCGCCCGGACCTGATCGGACCAACTGGATCAGCCTCCTGCGAATGGAACATGGAGATGAACCGAGTGACGCCACCGTTGATGATGGTCTCGAACACGATGTCGGCTTGATTGAGGCCAGACCACGGCTGAGCCTTGCGGTCGACGGGCATTTTGACCGCTATCGCCGGGCGGTCCGGGATCTCCGACACATCATCAATCGGTTCACCAGTGAGTGGCATGCGCAGGACATCGGGGATCGTCGTCGACGTGACGATCGGCCGCATCGTGGTCGACGTGGAGGTGGTGGTGTCCACGAGTTCGGTTGTGGCGGCTGCCCCTTCGGTGGTGGTGACTGCCACCTCAGTGGTGGTTGGCGCCGTCTCATTGTCACCACCGCCGCAAGCGGCAAGAACGATGCCGGCGATGACGGTCAGGGCAACGGAGGTCCTGGTGTTGTTGGTGGTGGTCGTTGTGGTGGTCGTCGTGGTGGTCGTCGTTGTGGTGGTTCGGTTCACAGTTCTCTCAGCAATGCAATTCGTTCCTCGAGTGGTGGATGCGTGTCAAACAGGCGATGGGTGGCGCGCATCTTGCCGCCGTCACCAACGCCGCTCAGGGGTTGTTCTATCCAGAGGTGCGCCGTGGCAGTGGACGCCGAGTGCGTCACAGTGGTATCGGCTTGCAGCTTCTCGAGCGCAGAGATGAGTCCTGGCGGATACCTGGTCATCTGGCACGCACTGACATCGGCGAGGGTCTCGCGTTGGCGTGAGACCGCAGCTTGCATCGCCCGTGCGGCAAGAGGAGCCAGGATGAGAAGGGCAAACCCGACCAGCGCCAGCGGGTTGCCCGAGTTGCCGTGATCGCCGTCCCGGGACACCCGACCGCCATTCCACCACATGGTTCGAATCGACAGGTCGCTCAACAGTGCGACGGATCCGACCATGGTGACAGCAAGGGTCGACACCAAGATGTCGTAGTTGCGAATGTGGCTCAACTCGTGGGCGACCACCCCTTCCAGTTCCACGCGATTGAGCTTCTCGAGCAAGCCGGTGGTGACCGCGATCGCCGCGTGGCGCGGGTTGCGCCCCGTTGCGAAAGCGTTGGGTGCTGGGTCGACGACCACGTACACGCCGGGCTTCGGCAGCCCGGAAGCCAGGCACAATCCCTCCACCAGGTTGTGGAGCCGTGCGTATTCTTGGGGATCTGCTGGTTTAGCGCGACTGACCGCAAGGGCGATCTTGTCAGCCTTCCAGTACGAGGTGAACGCCAACGCACCCGCAATGACGAGCGCCACGATGGTTGCGGGCAGCCCGTTGCCGATGAAGAGGCCGAATGCAAAGCCGACGAGGCCGACAACGACGACGAAGCTGGCGATCAGGAGCGCGCTGCGACGCTTGTTCGACCGAATGAGTTCATACATGAGTGAGGAGCGGCGCGGATCAGAACGAAACGTTCGGTGTTGTACGCGCTGCTTCGTCTGCCTCGAAATACTCGCGCCGTTCGAAATTCATCATCTGGGCGAAGACGACCGTGGGGATTTGCTGCAGCTTGTTGTTGTAGCTCAACACGCTGTCGTTGTAGAACTGCCGTGCGTACGCAACGCGTCCTTCGGTGGCGGTGAGTTCTTCCTGTAACGCCAAGAAGTTCTGGTTGGCCTTCAGGTCGGGGTAGGCCTCTCCCAATGCGAACAACTGACGCAGGGTGCCGGTGACTGCGTTGTCGGCTTCGGCTTGTGCGTGGGGCGTATTCGGTGCGGCAACGGCCGCATTGCGAGCGGTGATCACGGCGTCGAGCGTCTCTTTTTCGTGGGCCGCGTAACCCTTGACGGTTTCTACGAGATTCGGGATGAGATCGAGCCGGCGCTTCAATTGCACGTCGATCTGCGCCCACGAGTTTTCGATCTGGTTACGGCGCCTGATCAGGCCGTTGTAGGCAACGATCAAGTAGATCACGAGCAGAGCCACGACGGCCAGCACAATGATGAGAATCAGCATCCGATCATCCTAGGTGAATCAGCGGACCTGTCGCTGCGCTCCTTGTCGATTCCGCTGATTTCACCCGTATCCACTTCTCCTCGCCTGCGGCTCGGACAGTTGGGCAAGACGGTGGTAGATCGCGGCATATCGGCTGGCCAGACTCGACATCGCGAAGTCGTCAGCGCGCAGGTTTCCATTCGCAGCCAATCGCGCGGCCAACGCCGAGTCGGTCAGCACTCGGCGGATCGCCGTAGCGAGCGCACGTGGGTCGCCTTGTGGAACCAGGAGCGAATCGACGTCATGTGTTGCGACATTTCGGTATCCGTCGAGCGCACTCGCCACGACTGGCGTGCCAGCAGCCATGGCCTCCACCAACACCACCCCAAACGACTCTCCGTGCAACGACGGCGCACAGAAGACCGAAGCACTTCGGAGGCGATCGAGTTTGTCTGCCTCGGTGATCCTGCCCAGCCACTCGATCCGTGTGTCGTGGATGTACTCGCTTCGTAACCGGTCGGTGTCGGGGCCATCGCCAGCCACCCAACATGACACATCGAGATCCAGAAGGGCCAGTGCTGCAAGAAGTACCTCCAGTCCCTTTCGCTCTTCGTGGCGACCGAGAAAGAACAGTGCTGGACGGGTGAGAGTACGCGGGTCCACCGCGCGAATTTCCGCTGTGTCGACGCCGTTGAACAGCACTTCGTATTCACCACCCAAGTAGCCACTCACCAAACCGAGCGCGTCTTTCGACACGACGACTCTGTGGTCGATTCGATGTGCGATTCGCGCCAGGATCGGAGCCCCATAGCGGTACATGGACGAGCGACCGGCGGCGTGAAAGGTGCCAACGGTGGGAGCAGTGTGCAAGGTCACGGTGGTGATCGGAGGCCCCGGAGCAAGCGGTTCGTGCACGTGGAGCACATCGAAGCGCTCGTCACGGAGTATTCGCATCGTTCGAAGCGTGGCAGACGGGTCCGGAGCGAGAGGAGCGATCGAGCCGTTTGCTGACGTCGGCAAGCTGTCACCGAGCGGCGTCACGTACGACTCCGGCGGTGGGCCATCGCACGGGCCCAGGACTCGCACTTCATACCCGGTGCGGCGCAGTTCTCGCGCCAACCCGAGCACCTGAGCCTGCACCCCACCCGGAATCGACAGGCTGTAGGGGCAAATCATCCCGATTCGCATGCTCACCGACGACACCGTATCTGCGAGACAGCGCAGCCGCAGTAGCTCGCTCTGGTCGTCAGTGAACTCCTGCCGGCAGAGCGCCACCGAACCGTCGGGTGATCTCGGCCGCGTCGATCGGGTGCGACAACAGGTATCCCTGCCCGAGGTCGCACCCCAGCCGACGCAGCGCGTTCAACTGACGTGTGCTTTCAATGCCCTCTGCCACCGTGGTGATCTGGAGCGACTCGGCCATCTGGACGATCACTCGGACCAGACTGTTGGCCCGTGGATCGTTGCCAAAGTCTTCAACTGCCGCAGAGTCGATCTTGACGAGACTCACCGGATAGCGCTGTACGTAACTCAACGACGCCGACCCGGATCCGAAGTCGTCAACGGCGAATCGAACGCCGAAATCGCTGAGGTCACGAAACGTGTCTCTGATGCGAGCCGTCTCGTCAGCCAGCACACTTTCGTTCACCTCGAGCATGACCAGCGTCGGATCTACGCCATGTCGTTCGACCGAGGCGATCACGTCTGCAGTGAAGTCCGGATGCTTGATCTGAGTGGGCGACACATTGAAGCTGATGTAGAGCCCGAGGGCGGTTTCCCAGGTGGACGCCAGCGCCAGACCTTCGTTGAGAACCCAGTTGCCCATCGGCACGATCAAGCCGGATCGTTCGGCGATCGGAACGAAGTCGGCCGCCGGTACTTCCCCGAACTCAGGGTGGTGCCAGCGAATGAGTGCTTCTGCACCGGTGACCTGGCCGCTTCGCAGATCCACATACGGCATGTAGACCAACCGGAGTTCGCCGTTGGCGAGCGCTTGGCCGAGTTGGCTGCGGTAGGCGAGGTGTTTGCTCGCAGCGAGTCGCATCGCTGGGTCGAAAATTCGAATCTGACCCTTCCCGGCGCGTTTGGCCTCGTACATCGCTACGTCAGCGTCGCGGAGCAGACTGCTCGTGGACATCCCCGGAGTAGCCACGGCGATGCCGACACTGGCGCGCACAGACAGCCGATTGCCTGCGAACTCGACTGCTTCACCCAGCTTCTCGATAAGACTCTCAGCGACGCCAATCGCCCTGTCGACCCCACCGCGGTCGTCCAAGAGGACAGCGAACTCGTCGCCGCCCAAGCGGGCAACGGTGTCACCGGTTCCCGCCGACCGGCGGATTCGGTCTGCAGTGGTTTGCAGAATCGAGTCGCCAACTGCGTGCCCGTATGAATCGTTGACGACTTTGAAGTCATCGAGATCTACAAAGAGCACCACCACAGGGTCACTTTCCGACCTGTCAACGCGGAGAGCGTGATCCATCCGGTCGAGCAGGAGCGCGCGATTCGCGAGTCCCGTGAGTTCATCGTGAAACGCCCGGTGACTGAGCTGGCGTTCGAGGTTGCGTTGCTCGGTGACGTCGCGAAATGTGGTGACCATTCCGTCGACTGCAGCGCCACCGAGTTGATTGGCGATGATCACCGTCGCGGTTCGTGCCTGCCCGTCGCTGCGAACGAGAGACATCTCGAGCTCGATCGTCTCGCCCAGATCACCCGCCGCGAGGCGCTCGAAGTGGGCCGCAAAGTGTGAGCGGACGGGCTCGGCTACCAGCATCGCCACTGGCTGATCGACCAACTCTGCTGGCGAAAAGCCCAACATGGGTGTCACTCCCGGGCTTGCATATGCAATCGAGCCGGCTGCGTCCGACAGCAACACGACGTCACTCGAGTGCTCCACCATCGCTGCAAGGCGTTCCACGTCACGACCCTCGACGAGATCACGCACCTCATGCTCGATTCGTCGTGCCTCGAGCAATGCCAAACCCACAGTGGGTATCACCGCTGCGCCCACGATGACCGTCGATTGAGGCGAGTCGACCATGACGCCGAGGACCACGACCAACAGTGCAAGGGGGGCCACAACCGCAACAAGAGGCGTCACGAGCTGGGCCCGACTGGTTGGTGGGCTAGTCTCATCGCCCCCCATTGCCCTGCCGAGATTTGGGAGACACATCGTGATCGCGAGGACTCCTGAAGCAACGAGTGCACAGGCCGCGAAGAAGCCGCCAGGCTCCAGACGATCCCGCAACATCGACCACGTGAACACCGCTTGGAAAGCGACGCCAACAGCGACACCGAGGGCGGCCGCGATTCGGGTCGTGCGAAACTCTGGCCGCGATGAGATCCGCACGAAGACGACGACACAGAGGCCGACTTCGACCACTGTGGGAATCACGAACCAGAGCCAGGCCGGTCCTGGAAACCGACGCCGACTGCCGAAGTAGGGCTGGGTGATCGCCAACCAGATGATGGCGGTCGTCACGACCGAATACATCACCGGCTTGATGCCGGTGAAATACCCGAAATCACGAAAACGCCGCAGCGGCCGCATTGCTGCGAGGCCGAAGACGAGCGACGGTAAGCCCAACACCAAGACAGCGCTGTAGGCACCGGGGAATTCGATCGGCGTGCCGTCGTACCACTCTGCTGCCGCAAAGATCCTGGCCACCCCGTACATGGCGAGACCCACTCCGACCAGGCTCCAACCCGCCCGGCGATCTGGTTGACCGGTGAGCGCTCCAACGGCTGCAGCCATACCGGCAAGAAGCGGACCCGTAGCGGCGATTGCCTCGGTCCACTGGCTGGGAGGAATCGCAAGGTAGCACCACACGAGCGCGACGCTGATGGCGCCAACCAATAGCGGTGCTGCCACTTCACGTCTCACTGCAGTCCTTCTCGGCTGGCAGGCATCAACACTTGAATGAGTCGAGAGTCCTCACGAGGCGTGGCGCGACTCGTGGTAACCAGGATCGGAGGGCCAGTTCGGCTGGAAGAGATGCCATTGTTGAGGCGCCCGACGAATGAGATGCTCGAGTTCGCTCGCCAAGACCCTCGTACCCGCCGTGACATCGGCCCGTAGGCCTTCGCCCGACCGAGCGAGGTCGAGCGCCGGGCGAACCACCCCGAGATGCCCATCGGTGCGATCGGTGAAGTACACAGCTGTCGGGAGCACCGGAGCACCAGAACGCAAGGCCAGGGTGGCCGGCCCCGCAGGCAACGTGGTGATCTCTCCGAAAAACTCCACTGGAATGCCCGCGCGATGAATGTCACGGTCGCTGAGCAGGCACACCACATCGTTGCGTTTCAATGCGGCGAGCGTCTCCCGTCCGGCAGAGGGGCCGAGAGGTACGACATTCATCCCAAGTTTTGCCCGCAGGTCGACGAACCACTCGAACAACTCAGGCGGCTCGAGCTGTTCAACCACCACAGTCATTCCAAGGCCTCGGTCGACCATCCAGCGCCCAGCCCACTCCCATCCACCCAGGTGTGGTAGCGCCAAGATCACACCGTTTCCCTGGGCGAGCGCCGCATCTACATGTTCGAACCCCTGGACTCGCATGCCACGATCGACCTGCTGCGACGAGAGGTGTGGGAGACGGAAACTCTCGATGAAGTACCGGCTGTACGAGTCGAATGCCTCTTGCGTGGCGCGCCGAAGTCGAATGCCACCAAGCGTGGGGTCGGCCCGCCTGATGTGCCGAGTGATCATGGCTCGCTTGTCGGAACTCAGCAGGCTCGCTCCGAAGCCAACCGTGGGGGCGACGAACTTCCCGGCAACCGAAGGCAATCCCCGCGCGGCGAACGATGCGAGTCGATAGCCGCTCACCGTAGGGTCGAGCCGACGACGAAGAGTGTTCATTGCAACATCAGTCTGATGGACGGCGGGGCACACGCCCACGCAACGGCACTCGGGTACTCCTGCGACGCGTGCGGCGACCCACTCGAGCCTGCCGACGGTGCTCGCGCTTCTCACGGCGCATATCGATGCGCTGTTGCGTGACCGGCGCAACGTTGGCCTGCTTCCACACCTTGATGAAACGTTGCACTGCCGTGATCGTGCTGAGCACGAGCATGCCCCACATGATCCACACCAACGCGCCGCCGAACCAGGGTTCGATGAGCAAACCGACGCAGATGACGACGATGCGTTCGGCTCGTTCCATCAAACCGCCCTTGGCGTCGAGCCCCAACGATTCTGCCTTGGCTCGCTGGTACGAAATCACCGATGACACCGCAGAGACGGCGAACGGCAGCACTGCCAGCCGTGGGTCTTCGGTTTCGGCGAAGTAGTAGGCAATGCCGCCGAGCAGGAAGGCATCCGTGACGCGATCAACCGTTGAATCGAAGAACGCGCCACGTTGGCTCGACGAGTTCGACGCTTTGGCGAGAGCGCCGTCGAGGAGGTCGGGAAGCGCGGCCAAGATGACCAGCACCAAGCCGAGATGCAGTCGACCCGAGCCGACCGCTATCGCAGAACAGATGCCGATGACGAGGCCGACGACCGTGAGGTGGTCGGGAGTGAGCTTGGTCTTGCGGAGCGCAGCTCCGATCGGGCGAACCGCCGCATCGACGGGTTTGCGGAAGGTTCCGTCGAACACAGCAGATCAACCCCACTGCTCGGGGTTGTCTTGCACCATGAACTCGACGACATGGCCGTCGACTGCATCGACGAGCACCAGCCCGCGACGTGTGGGCGGATCCTCAGCCGAGTAACACAGCACCCGCCAAGTGGGTCGACTCCGCACGCCGTGCCACACTTGTTGCGCGCCTGCGTGCCCCACCGGGAATCCGATGGCTTGCTGCGCCGTGACGAGCGCCTCCTTCTCGTCGACGTGCATCCGCCAGCCTGACGTGAAACACAGTGCAGCGACTGCACCGAGCGACAGCGCTGCCCACCCAAAGCCGTCGTTGACGATGGGGTTCGAGTCGACCAGCAACCACGCGATCAGGCAGCCAACAGCCACCGTGAGATACATCGCACCGGGGATTCGGCGTCGCGAGTTGTCGGGAAACTCGTACACCCCATCGAACTCACCGGGAACGAGCTCAGCGGGCAGCTCGTCGCGAATGTCGCGTACGTCGCCGGCGGGATCAGAGTCAACCATGGTTGCTCCAGCTTAGAGGGTGAGCTGGGAGGCGAACCCGACATCACACAATCAGTAGGCCGGCCCGCTGCGACTTCCGGGCCATGCCTCGCGGATTTTCCGTGCACTCTCATCGAGCGCTTCCGGAAGGGTCCGCGCATTCGCGACCGCCGTGATGAAGTTGACGTCGCCAGTCCAGCGCGGCAGTACGTGCACGTGTAAATGCTCGGACACGCTGCCACCGGCCGACGCCCCAAGATTGATACCGACGTTGACCCCGCCAGGGCTGTAGGCCGCCTTCAGCGCCGACACCGCGTCGGTCACCGTTGCCCACAGTTCTGTGGCCTCCGAGGCGTTCAGCAACTCGAGATCGGGGATCTCCCGATATGGCAGCACCATCAGGTGGCCGGTGCCGTACGGAAACGCATTGAGGATCGCAAAACAGGTGGGCCCTCGGTGAACGATGTTCGAATCGACATCCGAGAGACCGGCATCGAGGATGCGGGTGAACACGCTCCCCTTCCCTGCTGGCGCCCCGTCATTGCCATTCAGATAGCTCGATCGCCAACCGTTCCAGAGTCGCTCCAACTCGCTCATCATGACTCCACTCAGGTTGCGGTGAGGGCACGCTCGGTCGATGCAGCGACTTCGTCGATGAGACGCTCGATGAACGTCGCAAGATCCACACCACGCTCGACGGCCTCGTCGCCTTGCCCGCCTCGCGGATTGACGCCCACGGTGCGGTGGGCAACGTCGTCGTCGCCCACGACCAGGATGTACGGAATCTTTTCGAGCTTCGACGAGCGAATGCGCTTACCGAGCCCGTCGTTGGCGGCGATCGTGTCGGCACGCAACCCCGCTGACCTCAGCGCTGCAAGCACTTCGGCAGCGTACTCTTCGTGCGCGGTCGAGACCGGCAACACGCGCACCTGTTCGGGTGCCAGCCATGTGGGGAAGTTGCCCGCGTAATGCTCGAGCAACACACCGAAGAAACGTTCGACAGAGCCGAACAGGGCGCGGTGCAACATGATCGGACGGTGCCGTTCGTTGTCGCTTCCCACGTACTCGAGTTCGAACCGCTCGGGATGATTGAAGTCAGCCTGGATGGTTGACAGCTGCCATGAACGCCCGATGGCGTCACGAACGTCGATGTCGATCTTCGGCCCGTAGAAGGCGGCGTCCCCGTGCTTGACCGAGTACTCGAGCCCATGCCGTTCGAGTGCTTCGCGCAATGCATTGGTTGCTTCCTCCCAGATCTCGTCGGACCCGACGTATTTGTTGGGGTCCTTCGTGGAGAGGTTGAACGTGAAATCCTCGAAGCCGAACGCACGGAGGACCGACAGCACGAAGTCGAGCAGCGACGTGATCTCGTCGGCCAGCTGCTCGCGGGTACAGAAGATGTGGCTGTCGTCTTGGGTGAACCCACGAATGCGGAGCAAGCCGTGCAGGGTGCCGGCCCGCTCGTAACGGTAGACGGTGCCGAGCTCGAACAGACGGAGTGGAAGCTCCCGGTAGCTGCGTTGCCGCGACCGATAGATCAGACAGTGCATCGGACAGTTCATCGGCTTCATGTAGTACGTGCCATTGTCCATCTCCATCGGCGGGTACATGCCGTCGGCATACCAGGCCAGGTGACCGGAGGTCTCGTAGAGCGTGCTCTTGGTGAGATGTGGCGTGAACACGAAGTCGTAACCGCCGCTTTCGTGGCGGCTGCGGCTGTAGTCCTCCATGAGCTTTCGAATGATGGCGCCCTTCGGATGCCAGACGGCGAGCCCACCGCCGAGTTCACTCGGAAAACTCAACAGATCGAGATCGTTGGCCAGTTTTCGATGGTCACGCTTGGCTGCCTCTTCAAGCATGACGAGGTGATCGGCAAGCGCCTGCTTCGACTCCCAGGCTGTGCCGTAGATGCGCTGGAGCATCGGACCCTTTTCGTTACCGCGCCAGTAGGCGCCCGAGACCCGTTGCAACTTGAAGTGGCCGAGCCGTCCGGTGGATGGCACGTGGGGGCCGACGCACATATCGACAAAATCGTCAGTGTTGCGATAGACGGACACGATGTCGCCGCTGATTTCGCCATGATCGACTTCACGGGGATCGACTTCTCCGCGATCCGCTGCACCGGCGTCGTTTGCTGTGGCGTTGCCGGTGACTCGCTCGATGATTTCGACCTTGTACGGCTGGTCGGCGAACAACGCCTTGGCTTCTTCAGGTGTCATCTCCGAACGAGTGAAGGGCTGGTCAGCGGCAACGATTGATCGCATCTCGGCATCGATGGCCACAAGATCTTCGTCGGAGAACGTCTTCCCGTTCGGCAGGTCGAAGTCGTAGTAGAAGCCGTTCTCGATCGCCGGTCCGATGGTGAACTTGGCTCCGGGAAACAGTCTGGTGACGGCCTGCGCCAGCACGTGAGCGGTGGAGTGGCGCAGCACGTGGCGGCCAGCATCGGTGTTGTTGGTGATGATCGCGACCTGAGCACCGTCTGGAATCGGGCGGGTGAGGTCGGCCTCGGAGCCGTTGATCGTCGCCGCGACCGCAGCCTGGGCGAGTCGCGAGCCAATGGTTGCGGCGAGGTCGAGTGCGCTGGCGCCTGCGGGGAGTTCGCGCGCTGAACCGTCGGGTAAGGAGATCGAGATGGTCGACATGACGCTCCGAGCCTACGGTCCGCGTCAGTGAGTCGCAGCGCCCGTTTCGTTCCGAGCTGAACTCCACCCCCGGATGATCGCGCTCACCGGTGGGCTCGGCTTCAGGCAGAGGGCCGTAAGGCCCATCTGATCGCACGAGTCATCGCGTCGCCGAGCGGTCGGGCGACAACGGCTTCGGTGACCGGAAGCCATGGCAAGCGCAGTTGCCATCGAGTCCACACCGGCATCAACGAGATCGCTGCCGCCGAAAGCACCCCATAGAACGGTCGAACGGCCATGGGCATCGGTGGCCGAACGAGCAGATACTGGGCGGCCTGCCGTGCCTCGCTGGTACCGCGCAATTCTGGCCGATACTGCCGCAGTTGTGCAGCAAGTTCGCGCTGGTTGACGGGTGGCGACGTGGCACCCAGTGCTTCGGCAACGCGAGCGGTCTGGGCGACGTACCTGTCGTAACCAGCACTATCAAGGGGTGTCGCGCCGTACCTGGCATGCGCTGCGATGAAGCTGTCGATCTCGGCGAGGTGCACCCACGCCAGCAGGTGCGGATCGTTCGCTGAGTAGGGACGCCCGTCGCTGGCGAGGCCCTTCACTCGGCGGTGCACAGCGTGGACACGCGCTATCGCTCTCTCTGACTCGACGGCGGGACCGAATGTCGTTGCGGCCAGAAAGTCGGCAGTGCGTTGCAGGCGGCCCCACGGGTCGGCCCGATAGTCGCTGTGGGACGCCACCCCAGCCATCGCTAGCGGATGCAGCGACTGGTAGAGCAACGCCCGCAAACCGCCGACGAACATCGAGCTGTCGGCGTGCACGATGTGGATTGGCGACCCGCTGGGAAACCATCGCTCGCCAATGCTGTCGATCAGTTCGGCGTGCCGGCGGTCGGCGTTGGCGCCGACGACTGCGCCGCGCACAGCAGCACCAACTGCCTCACGAACAACTTCCATGACCCAGCCTCGCGCATCCCTTCGTCGGAATGCGGTCGGTCAGTGCGAGGAGGTGACCAGTTCGCGAACTGCTGGTTCCGTGACGGCCTCGACCGTTGCAACTTTCGACGGTCGTTCGTCGTCGGTGGCCCCTGAGTACGCGTTGACGTAGCTTTGGCCGGTCATCTCACGTATCTCGTACATGACTTCGTCCATCATCGAGCGCCACGCAAGGTGTTCCGGACCGCGGCCCACATAGCGCTCTGGCCGAATGGGACGACCGATGGTGAAGGAACAGGTGGTTCCCAACTTGGGAAGCCTGGCGTTCACCGGCTGCACCTTGTCGGTGCCGACGATGCCAACCGGGTAGATCGGTGCACCGGTTGCCATGGCCAGTCGCGCCGCGCCGGTACGGCCCTTGTACAACCGGCCGTCGCGACTGCGGGTGCCTTCAGGATAAATGCCGAACAGCTCACCGCGTTCGAGCACCTTCTGCGCGATCTCGAGCGCGCCTTGACTCTTGTCGCCACCAGACCGATCGATGGGAATCATGCCCATGGCAGGGAAAACGAACTTGGTCTTCCAGGAATCCATGTATTCAGCCTTGCCCACGAAGCTGATGTTGCGGGGCAGAGACAGCATCAAGAACACCGAGTCGATGAAGCTGATGTGGTTGGGACACAGAATCGCGGGACCCTCCGTGGGGAGCCGGTCGAAGCCTGAACGTTCGATGTTCCACAACCGGTTTGCGATCGGCCGAACGGTTGATCGTGAACGAGCTTGCAGCTTGTTCTCTCCCACATCGGTGACCATGGGCTGCACGATAGATCAAGTGTGGTCGGCTCGGGCGATGTGAACATTGATTCTCGGTAAACTATTTGTGCGGGTCCCACAACTGTTGTGTGGACATCATCTGGCCAACAGCATCACGGCCATCCATCACCGCCAACCATCACCGCCAACCATCACCGCCAACCATCACCGTTGGTCACAAGGCGACACCGAGTAGTGCCGCTGCTCGATCAACCGATTCTCCACGCCCCGCGGCTCCATCGATGGCGGCGACAGCGCCCGGCGAGTCGAGGTCGTCATCGAGACGCTCCCGTGCCTCGTCGATGACGTCTCCCTCCGCACCGATGCTCGCTCGGCGCCAACGCTCGAGTCGTTCGGCGTTGCGCGGCATCAGCCCTTCGTCCCATTCCCACTCGGTGCGGTAGTGGTGTTCGATCAACCCGAGCCGAATGGCCATGGGATCGAACTCCTGGCGCAGTCGATCCACGAACACCAGGTTGCCGAGGCTCTTCGACATCTTCTGGCCATCCATGCTGATGAGTGCCGTGTGCATCCAGTGCTTCACGAACAGTTCGCCGGTGACTGCTTGCGACTGCGCCCGCTCGCACTCGTGGTGCGGGAAAATGAGGTCGGCACCGCCGCCGTGCAGATCGATCGTGGCACCGAGTTCGCGCAACGCCATCGCACTGCACTCGATGTGCCAGCCGGGCCTGCCAGCGCCCCACAAGGTGTCCCAGGCGGGTTCGTCTGCGGCAGATGGATGCCACAACACGAAGTCGAGCGCATTGCGCTTGTGGGGATCGTCGATGTTGCCGCCGCGTTGTTGTGCCAGAGCCAACATTTCTTCTTCTGTGTAGTGGCTGAGCGAGCCGAACGAATCGAACTTCGACACATCGAAATACACCGAACCGCCGGCTTCGTACGCGAAGTCGCGCTCCAGCACCATGCCGATGAAGCCACGAATGTCCGGAATCGATGACGAAGCTCTGGGGGACGCCGCTACCGGCAGCGCGTTCAAGGCAACCATGTCGCGTTCGAAACGCGCCTCCTCTCCCGCTGCCAAATCCAGATAGTGCACGCCTAGTTCGCGCGCCTTCGCGAACAACGGATCATCCACGTCGGTGACGTTACGGACGCACTTGATGGTGTGGCCTTTGTCGATGAGGTGACGTTGCAGCACGTCGTAACTGATGAACGTCGCGGCATGGCCAAGGTGCGTGGCGTCGTAGGGAGTGATGCCACACGTGTACATCAACACGTGGGGGTCTGGCTCGAATGGAACGATCGCGCGGCGTGCGGTGTCGTAGAGGCGGAACGTCATGCGGGCTTTGTAACAGCCCGAGGGTCGCCATTGATTCCCGTCAACTTCGGGGCGACGCGGGTCTTGTAACGGATGTTCAGTTGCAACAACACAGCGGTGAAGGCCTCGATGGCCGTGGCATTCGACAGTTCACCAGCGTCGAGCGGACGACATCCAGGAATTTTCGCAACGATCTCGCTGACCGTGGCTACCGCTTGACTGTCGTCCCCGCAAATCAACACATCGGAATCGATGGGCTCGGTGATGTGTCCCAATTCCGTCGCAGGGAGATGGTGGAACGCGGCGACGACCCGGCTGGCAGGCACAGCGGCCTGTACGTGGGCCGCCACGCTGCCGCGCGGTGGTACGAGTGGCTGGAACTCTTTGCCAACGCGAACCAAGGCGTTGGCCATGCTCACGACGATTTTGCCACGAAGGTAGTTGGCATGGTCTTGGGCCATCGTCGCAGCGGAATCCCACGGGGTGGCGATGACCACCAAGTCGCAATCGGCAGCCGCCATGTTGTCACCGTAGGTGAGGAGGTCTTCGATCTGGGGGTAGCGCCCGACGATCTCGTCGCGGCTCTCCATGGCGCGGTACTTCGAGCGAGATCCGATGACCGTTTCGTAGCCCACGCTGGCGAGACGGGCCGCAAGACCACTTCCCGCGGGGCCGCTGCCCCCGATGATTCCGATACGCATGGCGTGAGCCTTGCACATCGCCCGCTGGTTTCGCTCAACCACAGCACCCGCGACACGTCGAACCGCCGTGGGCGACTGGCACCGGCCCCACACGATCACCTCGTCTATGGTCTGCCCATGGGAATTCTCGAGGGGAAAAAGCTCGTCATCACCGGTGTGCTCACCGACGCATCGCTGGCGTTCGGCGTTGCCAAGATCGCTCGGCAAGAAGGAGCCGAGATCGTACTCACCGGTGCCGGCCGAGCAATGAGCCTCACACAGCGCACCGCCCGCAAGCTGGCGACCGACGACACGCCAGCACCTCCTGTGTTCGAGTTCGACGTGACGGTGCCCGAACACGTCGAGTCGGTCCGCGAGCAGGTTCGCGCCCAACTCGGCCATGTCGACGGTGTGTTGCACGCAATCGGTTTTGCCCCGGCCTCGTGCCTGGGCGACGATTTTTTCGCTGCACCGTGGGACGACGTGGCCCTAGCCATGCAGATCTCCACGTACTCGCTCAAGACGTTGGTCGATGCGTTCCTACCGCTCATGGGACCCGGTGGCTCGTTCGTCGGTCTCGATTTCGACAACCAGCACGCGTGGCCGGCCTACAACTGGATGGGTGTCGCCAAATCGGCGCTGCAGAGCCTGTCGCGCTACTTGGCGCGAGAACTCGGCGAGCAGCAGATCCGTTGCAACTTGGTGGCGGCCGGGCCCATTCGCACCATGGCGGCCAAGTCGATACCCGGTTTCGCATTGTTCGAAGACACTTGGGACGGTCGAGCACCGTTGGGCTGGGACGTCAACAACTCAGAGCCGGTGGCGCGTGCGTGTGTAGCGCTGTTGTCCGATTGGTTCCCTGCCACCACCGGCGAGATCGTCCACGTCGACGGCGGTTACCACGCAATGGGCGTGTAGAGGCAACACCGGGTCGGTGTGCAGCTAGACGGGCACGCGACCCACAGCGAAGTGCGCAACGGCGCTGAGTGTGAGCGATCCGGTCGGCCCACCGAGTCTGCGGAACAGTGCGGTGCGGAGACCTTCTCGTTCGGCGTCCGGCAGCGACAAACAATAGGCGCCAGCCGGGCCGATACCTGCGAGGAAGCCGTTCCAGAGCTCGTCGAAACCGGTGTACGTCGACGAAACCCGCAGGGTCGACTCAACCACGTCGCCCAATCCGGCAGACTCGAAGAGCTCGGCGATTTCCCTGGGGTGGCCGAACCGCATGCTCACCGCCTCATCCGGGGCGGCGGGATCGAGCTCGAGCGCCGCATCCCAGAAGCTGCGCAACATTTCCATGCCTCCGGCGAAGTCCCAGACGCAAGCGGACACCCGGCCACCTGGGCGCACAACTCGCATCATCTCGCTTGCCGCCACAGCCGGGTCGGACACGAAGTGCAGTACGAGTTGGGCCATGGCGTGGTCATGAGAGTGGGTTTCGAACGGGATCGACTCGGCCCGCCCGAGTTCGACCCGAGCGCCAGGGTTTCGGGCCGCGCATTCGGTCACGAACTGCGGAGACGGATCACACGCTGCCACCGCGTCGGCTCCAAGGCGGTCGACGAGCACCGCAGTGAGCGCTCCCGGACCACAACCAACGTCGATCGCGGACTGCCCGCGCCGTACGCCTGCCGCATCGGCGAACGGAGCGCCCAACAAATGCGAGTAACGGCCCATGAACGCGTCGTATGTCGCGCCGGCAACACCAAACGTTCGCGCACCCTCGACGTCGTCCATGTGAACCCCCTTGAGCGATGTGAGCCTGACCGCCACCCCCGGCGGCAGTCATCGTTCCGTCTGACGAGACACTACTTCGCATTCCACGTCGGTCCGTCAGGTATGAGACCACCGTGCCTGAGCGAGTGACCCTCGATGTTCTCGATGGCTCGGTGCCGATACCGTGATGGCATGACCGCCACCAACCGGCTCGCCCAGGAAACCAGCCCCTACCTGCGGCAACACCGGGACAACCCGGTCGACTGGTACCCCTGGGGCGACGAGGCGTTCGCTGCGGCCCGGGAGCGCGATGTGCCGATTTTACTCTCGGTGGGGTACTCCGCCTGCCACTGGTGTCATGTGATGGCCCACGAGTGTTTCGAAGATGCCGACGTCGCGGCGGCGATGAACGCCACATTCGTCAATGTGAAAGTGGACCGTGAGGAGCGCCCCGACATCGATGCGCTGTACATGGATGCTGTACAGGCGATGACAGGCCGCGGCGGCTGGCCGATGACCGTGGTGCTCGATCCACAAGGACAACCGTTTTGGGGCGGCACCTACTTTCCCAAGGCCCAGTTTCTGCAAGCCATCACGGCGCTCGACGACGCATGGCGCAATAAGCGCGAGGATCTTGCTGCCAATTCGGTGAACCTGATCAAGGCGATGGCGGCTACCAGGGACATCGATCCGGTCGCAGACGTGCCAGCCCTCGAACTCGTCAACACCACGCTGCAGCACATGTCGAAGGCATTCGATCAAGAGTGGGGCGGATTTGGTCAGGCTCCCAAGTTCCCGAACACCAATCATCTCGAACTCGTGTTGCGAGCGTTCATGAGCGGGTCGAACGCAGACGCCCGTCGCGTCGTCACGACCTCCCTCGATGCGATGGCATCGGGTGGCATGTACGACCACGTCGGTGGCGGATTTGCGCGGTACTCAACCGATCGGGAGTGGTTGGTGCCCCATTTCGAGAAGATGCTGTATGACCAGGCAGCGATGGTCAGCATCTATCGGCAGGCGTTTTCGGCGTGCGGTGTCCCCGCCTATCGGCAAGTGGTCGAGGAGACGATCGAATACGTGCTGCGCGACCTCCAGCATCCCGATGGTGGGTTCTACTCTGCGGAAGACGCAGATTCTCCAGACGAGAACGGCCACGGTGTCGAGGGGCTGTTCTACACCTGGACGCCCGCCGAAGTACGCGCGATGTTCGATCACACGAACGTCGACACCGACGCTGTACTCGAGTGGTTCGACATCACCGAAAGCGGAAACTTCACCGACCCGCACGATCCGAACGCTGCGCCACGGTCGATTCCGAATCGCAGGCTTCATCGCGGCGAACTCCAGCGCCCTCCCATGATCGAGGCGGCACGGCAGAGAATGATGGAGGTTCGCAGCGGCCGGCGGCGCCCCGGTCGAGACGACAAGGTGCTCACCGAATGGAACGCTCTGTTCCTGTTCTCGCTTGCCGATGCTGCTGCCGCGTTTCAGCGAGACGACTGGAAAGCAGCGGCCGTCGCAAACGGGGAGTTCTTGCTGCGTGAGCTGCGACAGCCGAACGGCCGGTGGAACCGGTCATGGCATGCCGACGGCCAACCCCAGGCCCGCCACCACGCGCTCGCCGCTGATCACGCAGCCCTGATCGTGGCGTTCCTTCGTCTCGGCGAACTCACCGGTGAGGCGCGTTGGGTGCACGCTGCCAGCCACACCGCAGACACCATGCTCGACTGGTTCTGGGACCCTCACCATGGCGGCTTGTTCACCACCGCCGACGATGCGCCCGCCTTGGTGGTTCGCCAGAAAGACGTCCATGACCACGCCACTCCGTCTGCCAACTCGGTTGCGGCGCACGGCTTGCTTCGTTTGTCGGCCCTGCTCGGGGAACAGCGCTTCCGCAATCACGCCGATCGCATCCTGCAGCTGCTCGCATCCGTGGCCAAGAAGTCGCCGTCCGCAGTATCAAACGCCATGCTGGCCATCGAGCTGCGGCAACGCGGCCTGATCGAACTCGCCATCGTCGGTGATGAGCCAGCGCTGGTCAAGGTCGCGCAGGTGTTGTGGCGACCCGACCTGGTACTTGCGTGGGGCGAATCGTTCGATTCGCCCCTGTGGGAGGACCGCGCCGACGGGTTCGCATACCTGTGCCGCGACTACGTGTGCGAGCAGCCGGTCAACACGCCGGAGGACCTCTACGAAAAGATCACCGGCCGCCCGATTCCGCAAGGCGCCTCTCTGAAGGTGTAATCCATCACGAATGCTGCCAGGCACCATCCGTCATGGATCAGGAGATGATGTGCTCAGCTTCGAGCAGGGCGTCTCGAGCCTGGCGACGCTCGGCTTGCGCCTCGGGGTCGGGCACCGGTACGGCGGCCAGTAGTCGCTTGGTGTAGGCGTGCTGGGGGTTGCTGAGAATCTCGTCACGCGAACCGAACTCCACCAACTTGCCGTCCTGCATCACTGCGATGCGGCTGGCCAGAATCTCCACGACCGCCAGGTCATGCGACACGAAGAGACAAGCAAAGCCAATCTCACGCTGCAGGTCTTGAAACAACTCGAGCACCCTGGCCTGCACCGAGACGTCGAGCGCCGACGTCGGCTCGTCGGCAATCAAGAGTTTGGGCCGCAGTGCGAGCGCGCGTGCGATGCCTACTCGCTGGCGCTGCCCGCCAGACAATTCGTGCGGGTAGCGGTTGCGAAGTCCGCGGGCCAACTCGACCTGGTCGAGCAACTCCTCGACGCGCCGGTTGATTTCTTGCTTGCCTTGACCCGCAAGCAGTAGTGGCTCGCCGATCGACTCGCCAACGGGAAGACGCGGGTTGAGCGATGATCCGGGGTCCTGAAACACGAAACTCAGACTTTGACGCACCGTGCGCAAGGTGTGTTTGTCGACGCCGACCATATTGGTGCCAAGCACTTCGGCCTGGCCCTCTACGAACGGTAGCAACCCGACAATGGCTCTGCCGACCGTGGTCTTGCCTGACCCGGACTCGCCGACGAGGCCTACCACTTCCCCGGGAGCGATCTCGATGCTGATGCCGTCGACAGCCCGAAATGCGGGGGTGCGACCACGTTTGGGGTACTCGACGGAGACGTCTGTCAGACTGACAATCGGGCCGTCCGGCGCCGAGGAGCGAGCGTCTGCGACCGATTGGTCGCCGATCGAAAGTGCTCCCCCGGTTGCCTGCTGCATCGCAACGAGGCGCCCGAGGTGTGGCACCGCGGCGAGGAGCTCCTGTGTGTATGCGTTTTGTGGCTCATAGAACACCTGCGTCGAATCGCCTGACTCGACGATTCGACCGTTTTGCATGACGAGCACACGATCGGAGAGATCGGCGACGACACCCATGTCGTGGGTGATCAGGAGCACGCCAGCTTCGATACGGTCACGCAGATCGCGCAGTAGCTTGAGAATCTCGGCTTGCACCGTGACGTCGAGCGCCGTCGTGGGTTCGTCGGCGATCAGGAGCTTCGGCTCGAGCGCAAGCGCCTGGGCGATCATGGCGCGTTGGCGTTGCCCGCCGGACAGTTGGTGCGGATACGAGTCGACACGTCGCTCAGGGTCGGGAATCTCGACCATCTTGAGCAACTCGATCGCTCGCGCTCGCGCTGCCTTCGGAGCCATGGCCTGGTGGCTTCGGAGCATTTCAGCGATCTGGAAACCCACGGTGTATACGGGGTTGAGCGCGGTCATCGGTTCTTGAAAAATCACCGAGGCAAGGCGGCCTCGAAGTGACCGAAGCGTCCGGGAATCCAGACCGACGACTTCGGTGCCGGCCACCTTGATGGATCCGGACACGTGTGCGTTCTTCGGCAACAGGCCCATCGACGCCAACGCAGTCGTCGACTTACCAGACCCTGACTCGCCGACGATGGCGAGCACCTCACCACTATTCAGATCGAACGAGGCGTCGATGACCGCGGGGTACCACACGCCGTCGACCCAAAAATCGATGTTGAGTGATGAGACGCTGAGAACCGGCACCGCTGAGGAGTTCATGTCACTCATGAGGTTGCGACACTCCGTGGCAATCCCCGCATCGAGCTGGCACGATGGTGGCACTCATGAGCGGGAATCAGTTCGTTGAACAAGAAGATGTCTTTCGCTCTGCCTTCGGTCGATCGCTGACGGTGGGAATGCTCGGTTTCTGCGCAATCGGTGCGATCGGCTCGGTGTCGTCGGAGGGGCCGAGAGCCCTGTTGACGATTTGGCCGTGGCTGACGATGATCGCAGGCGCGAGCTGGGCCCTCTACTGGAAACCGTCGGTGGTCGTGACCAACGGTGGAGTTCGTGTGGTGAACATCTTTCGCACCATCGACGTTCCCTGGCCGGCGTTGGAAGGCATCGACACTCGATGGGCGCTGACCCTGCACACGTCGTTCGGCACATTCCGGGCCTGGGCAGCACCGGCTCCGGGACGCCAGGTCTTGCGACGCTCCACGGCAATCGATCGGCGTGTGGGTGGACGCCCCAAGGATGAGACCGCTCGTCCGAGCGATCTCCCGAACACCGATTCCGGTGCCGCAGCAGCTGTGGTACAGCAACGCTGGCAGCGGTTGCGCAGCGCCGGGCATCTCGACGATGCGGTGGTGGAGTTCGAGCATGCCCCGGTGCGCTGGCACTGGCAACTGCTCGCCGGTTGCGTGGCAACCGCCGTGCTCGCGCTGCTCGGTCTGTTGGTGTAGCACGCCGATCACGGCCGGGTCCCCGGCGCGGTCTGCGCGATGACCTGGTCGGTCTGGTTGCGGCGGTCGAGATCTTTGAACTTCGGTATGCGCTTCTGACGTGGGTCGAACGCGTCGCGCAAGCCGTCACCGATGAACTGCAGACAGAGCACGATCGAAATGATCAACAAGCCCGGGAACACGAACAGCCAAGGACGCGTGCTGAACGATCCCTGGTAGTCGCTCACCAGCGACCCTAGCGAAACATTTGGTGCCTGGATCCCGAAGCCGAGGAAGCTGAGGGCAGCTTCGGTGAGGATGCCTGCACCCATGAGGAGCGTGGTCGACACGACGATCGTGCCAAGTGTGTTCGGCAGAATGTGCTTGAAAATGATACGCGCAGACGACGCACCGGCGACACGGGCCGCATCGACGAACTCCCGCTCGCGAATCGCCAAGAATTCGGCGCGGACCAGTCGTGCCAGCCCGGTCCACGAGAACAGGCCGAGTGCCAAAGCAACGCTCCACAACCCGGTGGCGCCAAAGGAGTACGCCGCTACCGACACGACGACGAGCAGGGGGAGGATCAAGAACACGTCGGTGATCCGCATGAGAATCGCGTCGGTCCAGCCCCCGAAGAAACCGGCGACCGAACCGATGAGGACGCCGAGCGTGACCGACAGCAAGGCGAGCACCAGGATGACGACCATGCTCACCTGCACGCCGCGCATCGACATGGCGAAGAGATCGCGGCCTCGCTGGTTGTCGACACCGAAGGGGTGATCACCCCACGCCAGTCCGTTCCCCCCGAGGAACTCGGGAACCACCGAGATGGTCGGTCCCTCGCGGTCGACGGGCGGGATGAGATCGGTGTGCTCGTAGGGGTACCAACCGGGGATCGGGCCGGCGCCGATGCTCGTGATAGCCATCACGAGGATGACGGCCAGCACGAGGAGCGAGATCATTGCGCCCTTGTGGCGGAAAAACCGCTTGCGGACGATCTGGCCCTGGCTGAGCCCGACGACTTCGCGCTGTTCGTGCGTGAGTTCGTCGAGGACGACGTCACTGTTGACGTCGTCAGGTCGGGGGTCGGTGGGCGTGCGTTCGTCGGTCATCAGTGAATCCTGATTCGTGGATCGAGCAGCGAGTAGACGATGTCTGCCAGGATGTTCGCTGTGATCGCGGTGACGCCGACCACCACGGTTGACGCCATCACCGGGTTCGGGTCGAGATTCTGCAGGCCGTCGATGAAGAACCGTCCCATGCCGTTCCATTCGAACACCGACTCGGTGATGACGGCGCCACCGAGCACGCCACCGATGTCGAATGCCACGATCGTGGCCAGCGGGATCATGGCGTTGCGAAGGCCGTGGCGGACCACGACGGTTCGTTCGGTGAGCCCCTTGGCGCGAGCGGTGCGGATGTACTCCTGGTTGAGCACCTCGAGCATGCTCGCCCGCGAATAGCGGGTATATCCGGCCAGCGAGATCAGCATCAGGGTGACCGTAGGAAGGACGAGGTGGCTGACCAGGTCGTTGTTCAGGACCCAGAAGCTGCCCTCGAGGCGAGCTTCCTTGTCGCCGATCGTCTTGATCGGACGATTGCGAATGATCGGGTTCTCCGAGTACTCCTGCCACGACTGCATGTGCCGGTCGACGAAGATCGTCAGCGCAATGAACAAGCCTGTGATAGCTGACACCTTGGCCGACAGACCTTTGTCGAAGCCGCCATAGGCATAGCCGACACCAACACCGATGATCATGGTGATCACCAGCAACACCAGCGCAGTGGTCCAACTCATCGATTCACGGTCGAACACGCTCTGCAGCGGAAGGTATGACAACACTCCGATCAGCGCTGTGGTACCAGCGGCGTACAGAGCCTTCCGGTTACGGATGCCAGCGAACACTCCGGTGATTGCCAAAGCGATGCCGACTGAAAGGGGAATGAGGACTGGCAGCCCGATGCCGGGACGCAAGAACCAGTTGGAGTACGACAGGTACCACAGCAGGCCGTACATGCCGGCGGCGCTGGCTGCAGCGATGCCAGCGCGCCGTGGTGCGCGTCCTCCGGCGATGCTGTATCCCACGATGGCGGCGCCGATCGCGGCGATCACCATGAGCCAGACAGGGACGTTGGCGCCGTCGCGGAGCCAGTCGTTGAAGCGGATGCCACCGACGTCTTTCAGGATCACGGCGACCCAGAAGACCGGCAGGGAGAAGAAGAGGAACGTGAAGAAGGTGACGATGTAGTCGAAACCGGAGTACTGCCGCAGGGCGGTCACGATGCCGACGATGACGCCGACGGTGATGGACAGCAGGGTCGAGGCGGCGACCAGTTTGAGCGTGAGTGGCACGCGGCTGGCGAGTTCGCTGTTCACCGACTGCCGGGTGCGAGCGGAGATGCCGAAGTCGCCGCGCAGGACATCGGCGAGCCAGTTGAAGTATCGGACGACCGGCGGGGTGTCGAGATTGAGCGCCCGCGTGACGTCGCGCTCGATGGCGGCGCGCTGCGTGGGGTTCGTGATGTCGACCAAGAAGGCCAATGGGTCGCCCGCGTTCGCCATGAGGATGTACACGATGAACGTCGCTGCGAGTAGCAGGAATACCGAGGCGAACAGGCGCCTCGCTATGAACATGATCATGGCTGATGCATGATGGGTGCAAGGACCAAATCGCGAATCGGCGCCGGGGCGTGTGCCCCGGCGCCGATATCGGGATCAGTTAGGTCAGGCCGCTTCCCAGTCCCAGACGTTCCAGAAGATCGTCGGAGAGATGGCAATCGGGTCGATGTTGCTCACGTAGTTGCTGTTGAACGCAGCAATGCTCGGGTGCTGGAAGATGGGGATGCCGAAGGCTTCCGCAACCAGGATCGACTCGACTTCGAGCAGGATTTCCTGCTGGCGATCGGGATCGGTCGTGCCCTTCAGCTCCTCGTAGAGTGCGTCGACTTCTTCACTGCTGAACAAGCCGTAGTTGTTCTGACCACCGGTCACGAAGTTCGCCTCGGTGTCAGCAACCGCTACAGCGGTCGTCTGCCAGCCGAACAACGAAGCGTCGTAGCTCGATGGGTCGGACAACTGGGTGCCCCAGGTGGCGCTGCGTCCATCGATGAGGGTAAACCCTGCCTCGGCGGCGCTGGCGGAAATGAGGTCGAACTGGTTCGCACGACGTGGGTTGTTCTCGGCGAACAAGAACCGCACGTTGATCGGCGTGGTGACGCCGGCCTCTTCGAGCAAAGCGACCGCACCAGCGATGTCCACGTCGGCGTAGTCGGCCAAGCCGTTGTTCTCGGCGAGGTTGTCGTACGGCGGCGAGCCAGGCACTTGTGAGAACGAGTCACGCACGACTGCGTTGGCGTTCAGCGGCTTGATCAGGCGATCGACGATGTCGGAGCGAGGGATCGTCTTGAGGAACGCCTGGCGGACCTTGAGCGCCATTTCCTCGTCGCCTCCGTATGTCGCGGGGTCGAACGGGCCACCGTTGTCGAAGATCAAGTCGACATGCTCGTAGACCCCACCGTCACCGGCGGCTATTTCTACGCCACGATCGGCGAAGCCCTCGAGCTGGGTGAGGATATCGGCGGTTGCCTGTGGCTGAATGAGGTCGATCTCCTCGTTGGCAAGGGCCTGGACTGCAGCCGTGGGGTCACCGATGATGCGGTAGACCAGGGTCTGCACCTTTGGAATCGGACCCCAGTTGTAATCGGGGTTCGCCTCGAAGGTCATCTCCGACAGCTCGTCGTAGCCGGTCATCAGGTACATGCCCGAGCTGACGTACACACCTTCGGTGTCGGGCAGGCTGGTGTAGTCGTACCCACTGCTCCAGAACGTTGCGATGGGTGCGAGGGTCGCAGCATCGTTGTCCTGGAACGCGGCGATCAACGCTGCCTTGGCTTCCATGGGATCTTCGATGCCCAACGCGTTCTGGGCCACGACGTGCGCCGCGGTACCACCGAACGGTGTGACGTTGGGGTAGTCGACGTACAAGGAGTCGTAGGTCATCGTGATGGCCAAGCCGTCGTCTGAGACGACCGGGAACTCGGTGACGAGTTCGTACGCCTCGCTGGAGCCGTCGAACTGCACGCCTTCAGCCGGGACGTACTCGAAACCTTCCAGCAGCTCACCGGTCTCGGCGTCGTAGTCCTCAGCGGTCTCGGCGCGAGTTTCGCCTTCCGGCGTGACCACGAGCCAGTTGCCCTCTTCATCGGTCTGGATGGCGGTGCCGTCAGACAGGAACGTCGAGGTGCCCTCGTTGTACTGACCGGAGACGGATCCCCAGCCGAGGATGAGGTCGGCGGCGTCGATCTGCACGCCGTCACTCCAGGTGACGCCCTCGTTGACGCGGTACGTGATGGTGAGCGGGTCGAGCGAATCGATGGTGCAGGTACCGAACGAGTCGTTGTTGACCAGGTTCAGTTCACCGTCGTAGTAGTTGAAGCCAGAGTGCATGAGATATGCAACATTGGCGTTCGCGGAGGCGTTGGCGTGGGTGGTGTTGTTGTTGAACGACAACAATGGGTCGTTCCAGGCAACGCGTACTTCGCCAGCCGGTTCGGCTGCCTCGTATGGCCCATTCGGAGTGCCACATGCGCTACCGCCGACTTCGCCGACGGCACCCGCAGGTGCGGCGCCTTCGGTATCGGCCGTGGTGGTGGCGGTGTCGTCACCTTCGGCCATGGTGGTGGCGGTGTCGTCACCTTCGGCCATGGTGGTGGCGGTGTCGTCGCCCTCGGCCATGGTGGTGGCGGTGTCACCGCTGGTGTCTTCGGTGACGGCTTCGTCACCATCAGTGTCGTCACTGGCACACGCGGCAAACACGAGTGAGCTGGTAGCCAGTAGTGCGGCTGTTCTAATACGTGAGCTTCGAATCAACTCAGTACCTCTTTCCTTGATGTCGCAACGCAGAACGCATTGCGGTAGTGGTGGTGTTTTACGCCGAGCATACGTTGGTGCGCTCGGCTGATTGTCGATACCGGCAGCGTGCGAGCACGCGAACTGGAACGAATGGTCCAAGACTAGTAGGTGATAGGTCGCTACGTACCATCAATGAGGGCTGTACCCGCACTCCGCCTCCCCTGGCTCGTGGGAATACTACCCCATTGGGCGCCGAAGTATGCTTGCCGGGCTGCGTCGACTTCTTGTCGCACTGCGCCCAGGGCCGCTCGGCTTCTCGGGTGGAAAGCCGAGCGCCACCGCACCCAGTAGTACGAGGTCGGCCGGTACGTCCAGGGCAGCCCGGAGTTCGGCTTCCCCTCGAAACACTCCGAACAGCAACGCACCGAGACCAGCGTCTTCGGCAGCGAGCAGGAGTGTCATGAGAGCCATCGACGCGTCGATGGTCCAGTAAGGCGCTGGCCAAGCGTCTGCCCCGCGACCCAAACCGCTGGAGGCCTTGTCTGGCTCGCTGTACCTGGCGACGTAGGCACCGGGATCGGCGAACGGTAAGAGAATGGTCGGGGCCAGCAGCAGGCCGGGCCAACCAAAGCTCGCCCGCCGTTCGACAGGAAGCGTGATGTCCCAGAATCGCTGGAGGTCGCCACCTTCCAGGACCACGACGTGCCACCCTTGCGTCTTCCCTGCACTCGGGGAGCGACTCGCCAGGTCGACGAGTTCCTCGAGCACTCCTGGCGGTAGCGCTTGGTCGGCGAACGAACGGGTCATCCGCCGTCGCCGCACGACGGAACTGAACTCGGCTATGAACGTTGCCCGTGCTTGACGAGGTCTTCAGCCATGGTCCAGCCGTAGACGACCATCACGTCACCGCCGGGCACGTTCAGCACGCTGAACATCTCGGCCAACGCTGGTTTGACTTTCTCTGGCGTGTTTGAGGCGAAGTCGAGAAAACCCGTTTGGCCCTCGTGGGCCACGAACGACGTGGCTTCGTACTTGCGATCGACCCCGAAACGCTTGGCCAGACGCCGCCCCCAAGCGCGCTCTTCACCAACGGCGTTCGTGCCCGGTGACGGCGTGACCTCGTCGAGCTTGTCGAATGCAATCAGGGCGTCGGGTGTGACAAAGCGTGAGCCGACCACCACGTCTTCGTCGGGAAACGCCATCAGCGCGCGGTGGTAGGCCTCACCCATGAGGCCGCGCAGCACTTGATCGCGCTTGGATGACCGTCGAATGCTCATCATGCCCAGAAGCACGCACGGTGTGCCGCCGATGCGCTCGAGCGTGGAAAAGGTGAACCCGTGCAACTTGTCGTCGATGCGCGCCGTGGTAGCCAGAACCCAGTCTTCCTTGGCCTTGGAAATCGTTCCGATATCGAACGCGCCCTCGATCGAAGCCATCTCGTCGAGATCGGCATCGGTGAGTGAAACGGCGTCGTTGGTGTGTACTACGAGCGGCATAGCCCCTTCTCCTCGGAGTTGGCGAGCCTCCATTCTGCCATCTCCGGACGGTCACGCCGCAAACGAGCCTGGTCGATCGCGGAAAATGCGCGTGAGAGCGAACCTGATCGAGGCCCTAGAGCACGACTGCGTCGTGTCCGAATGCCATGCGAAGCTCGCCGACGGCTCGATCGAGATCCACTCGGAACTCATCGGCCAGACGCAGGATCTTCCCCCCGCCGATGTCGACTTGCACCACCGAATCGCCGGGGTGGTCCCTCAGGATTCGTTTGAGGCGTTGAATCTTCAGTTCGTCGAGGTGATAGCTGGGCAGCATGAGCCGTAGCGGCGCTGCGGGGCCGTCGTTGAGCCCGGACAGCACCTGGATGTCGTTGACGATGAGCCCGAACCGCGACTCGTCACGCTTGTCGAGTAGGCCACGCACCGCAACGATGACGTCGTCTTCGAGTTTGTGTCCTTGCTCGCGCAGCGTTCTCGGGAACACCGTTGCCTCGATGGACGCTTCGAGGTCTTCGAGCACGAACACGGCCATCTGCTCACCCTTCTTGGTGAACTTTCGAGCGAGGCTGGTGATCACCCCACCGACGACGACGGCCGCTCGGTCGTCCATGGAGGGCAGGTCGATGAGGGAGTGTTCAGTCTTCCGTTTGAGGGCCGCCTCGGCGCCGAATAGCGGATGATCGCTGACATACAGACCGAGCATGTCCTTCTCGTGCTTCAGCCGTTCGGACTTGTCGAACTCGAAATCCGGAATGGCGATGCGTTCGCTGAACGAGTCTGCAATCTGCGCCTGTCCCCCGCCATTTCCATCACTGGCGCCGCCCCAATCTCCGAACAAGCTCATGACGCCCCGGTCCCGCTCGCGCCGGCGTTCGATGGTGCTGTCGAGAATATGTTCGAACGAGGCGAGCAGCCCGCGGCGGCTGTGTCCGAGGCGATCGAATGCTCCACCTTTGACGAGCGACTCCACCGTTCGCTTGTTCAGCACCGATTCCGGCGCGCGCTCAGCGAAGTCGTAGAACGACTCGTAGGAACCGTTCTGATCGCGTTCGAGCAACATCTGCTCGACCAATCCGACACCGACGTTTCGAACCGCAGACAACCCGAAGGTGATCGCACCTGGGCTGCCGATGGGGAGCGTGACGTCGGTGGGCACCTGCGTTGGCGACAGTGCATCGAAATCGATGACCGAACGATTGATGTCTGGCGTGAGGACCTTGATGCCGGCAGTGCGGCAGTCGGACAGGTACACGGCTGCCTTGTCGAGATTGGACTTCACGGAGGTGAGCAGACATGCGAAGTACTCGACCGGGTAATGCGCCTTGAGATATGCCGTCTGATAGGTCACGAGGCCGTACCCGTAGCTGTGACTCTTGTTGAACGCGTAGTCGGCGAATTTCTCGATGACGTCGAAGAGATGCTTGCCGAGCGCCCGGTCGTATCCGACGTCAGCGCAGCCGCTCTCGAACGTTTCGCGTGCCTGGGCCATGACCTCACGAGACTTCTTGCCCATTGCCTTACGGAGCGAGTCGGCTTCTGCGAGCGAGTATCCAGCGAACTTCTGCGCGACCCGCATCACGCTCTCCTGGTAGATCATCAGACCGTAGGTGTCGTCCAGCACCGCCTCTGCGTCGGGGTGGAAGTACTCGACGGCTTTGCGGCCGTTCTTGCGGTCGGCGTAGTCGTAGTGCATGTTCGCGCTCATCGGCCCTGGCCGGTAGAGCGCGATCAGCGCTCCGACGTCGTCGAACGAGTTGGGGGCCATTGCCTTGAGCAGTTGACGCATCGGCGGTGATTCGAGCTGGAACACGCCGATCGTGTCGCCTCGAGACAACAGTTCGAACGTCTTCGCATCGTCGAGTGGGATCGTGTCGACGTTGAACGTCGGGTTGGCGTGTCGGCGGATCATGGCCTGTGCGTCGGTGATGACATCCAGGTTCCGCAAACCGAGGAAATCCATCTTGAGGAGCCCGAGTTCTTCCACCCCGTGCATTTCGTACTGGGTGACAATGGGGGCGTCAGCAGGGTCTTGCCCGGATTCCGGCTTCCGTTGAATCGGGAGGTAATGCGTGACTGGTTCTTTCGTGATCACGACCGCGGCGGCGTGAATGCCGTCGGACCGTTTGAGCCCTTCCAGACCTTTCGCGACGTCGACGACCTTCTTCACGTCTGGGTCGGTGTCGTACATCGCCCGCAGGTCTGTCGCAGCCTTGTACCCGTCGGCGTACTTCTCGCTCTGTTCGAAGCAGTACTTCAGCGGCGTGTCGCGGCCCATCACCAGAGGAGGCATTGCTTTGGCGACGCGGTCGCCCAAGCCGTAGGGGTAGCCGAGTACGCGTGCGGCATCGCGTACGGCGTTGCGCGCCTTGATCGTGCCGAACGTGATGATCTGCGCAACGTGGTCCCGACCGTACTTGTCGGCCGCGTATCGAATCATCTGGTCGCGGTAACGCGAGTCGAAGTCCATGTCGATGTCGGGCATTGACACGCGACTGGGGTTGAGGAACCGCTCGAACAGCAAGTCGTACTTGATGGGGTCCAGGTCGGTGATCCACAGGCAGTACGCCACCGCACACCCAGCCGCCGAACCGCGGCCGGGTCCCACTCGGATGCCCTCTCGTCGGGCGTAGGCAATGAGGTCCCACGTGATCAAGAAGTACGAGGCGAACCCCATGTTGTTGATGACTTGGAGCTCGTACGACACCCGCTCGACCACCGTTTGCGGCAAGTTGTCGCCCCACCGATTCTTGGCGCCTTCCCACGTGAGATGTTCGAGATACTCGGCGTCGTTCTCGAAGCCCTCCGGCAACGGAAAGTCTGGGAGCAGCGCGTCGCCGAAGGTGATGTCGAGTTCGGCCCGCTCGGCGATCCACAACGAGTTGTCGCAGGCCGTCGGGAGCTCACGGAACAGATACCGCATCTCCTTGGCCGTCTTCAGGTAGTGCTCTTGGCCTTCGAAGGCGAACCGCTTGGTGTCTGAGATGAGCGCTCCGGTTTGCACGCACAGCAGTGCGTCGTGACTTTCGTGGTCCTCGCGGTGGGTGTAGTGCGAGTCGTTCGTGGCGAGTAGCGGTGCATGGATTTTCTTGGCAATCTCGACCAGCTGCGGGTTGGTGTCGTGTTGGGCCTTCAGGCCATGATCTTGCAACTCGACGAAGAGGTTGTCTCGTCCAAAGATCTCCTGCAACCGTGCGGCCTTTTCGGTGGCCCCCTTCGTGTCGCCGTTGAGCAACGATTGCAACACGTGCCCACCCAGGCAGCCAGTGGTCGCAATGAGGCCGTCGTGATACTTCTCTAGCAACTCCCAATCAATCCGAGGCTTGTAGTAGTAGCCCTCGAGAAATGCCAGGCTCGACAGCTGGATGAGGTTGCGGTATCCAACTTCGTTCTCTGCGAGCAACGTGAGGTGGTAGTAGAGCTTCTTGCCGCCTTCGGTATCGCCACCAGAGTCGTCGATACGACCACGGCGCGTCGGCCGTTCTGAGCGGTGATCGTGCGCCATGTAGGCCTCGGTGCCGATGATCGGCTTGATGCCCTGTTTGTTGCATTCCTTGTAGAAGTCGAGCGTGCCGTACATGTTGCCGTGGTCGGTCATGCCGATTGCCGGCTGGCCGTCGGCCACTGCTTTGGCCACCAACTCGTCGAGGCGCGCCGCTCCGTCGAGCATCGAGAACTCGGTGTGAACGTGGAGGTGAGTGAAGGAGTCTGACACGGGGCTACAGGTAGGTGCCCGGGCGGTCGGGCATTTGTCCCGGCTGCTGCCCAGGCTGGCCGGGCATCGCCCCCGCTGGCAACTGGCGCATCTGTTCGAGTTGCTGGCGCGCCGCAAGCTGTTGTGCGAACAACGTGGCTTGGATGCCATGGAAGAGGCCTTCGAGCCAGCCGACGAGCTGCGCCTGCGCGACACGCAGTTCAGCATCCGACGGCGGTTGCTCTCCGTCGAACGGCAATGCCAACGAGCGCAGCTCCTCTTGAAGATCAGGTGAAAGTGCGCCAGCCAGTTCGGTGACCGACCGCTCGTAGATCTCTGCCATCCGCTCGCGGCTGCGGTCGTCGAGCGGAGCTTGACGGACCTCTTCGAGCAGTTGCTTCACCATCGAGCCGATTCGCATCACCTTGGCGGGTTCAGTGACTGCGCCGAGCTGGTCGTCGTTCGACTCCTCATCCTCGCCGGGGGCGGCGTTGTCGGGCATGTCGACGAGTTCGCCGCGCTCGACAGCGACGATTGGTTCTGGTGGCTGATCGTGATCGGTCATCTTGGTCCTTCGTTGCTGGCGGTGCGCTCGATGCTACGGCCGTGGCATGGCGGCCAGCAGAGGAACGTTCACTTCGGCCGACGTGAGCGAACCGTGCCGACACAGCAGCGCGAACGGCCCGGTGTCGGCTGGGTCGTGGTAACTCACCTGATCGCGTGCGAGGACAGCCACGTCACCGAGACGGGCAGCAACTTGGGGGGGCACGTTCGGCCCGAACATGCCGCTCTCGATGACCTCGTCGCGCGTGTAGATCCAGCCGCTGGGGCCGAACTCGGCTACGGCTGCCGCCAACAAGTCGGCGTTGGCGCCTCTTCGAGCGTGGAACCACCGGAATCTGCCTTCGCCAGACTGCAGCGCCACGTGCGACAAGAGATCGGCTGAGGGATGGATGATCCGCTCGCCGACTTCAACTTGGCCGTGGTCAGCGGTGATGAGCAGCACGGCGCCCGGTGGGAGCAGTTCCAAGACGTCGGCAACCAGGCGGTCGGCAGTTCGTAGCTCCGCGTCGTAGAAGTCGCCGAATCCGCGCTCATGGGCGATCTTGTCGACGCCGCCGTAATACGCGTAGACGAACCGTTCCCCTGCGTCGAGCAATCGGGCGACCTCGATGGGGAGTGACGACGGCGCACGCCACCCGATCGGGCGGCTTCCCCGCAGGTGGGCAGCACTGAACGCTGTGCCAATCAGTTCCGACGGCGTCACGACGGGAATAGCCTCCCCAAGGAATGCGGGAAAGCGCTGCACTTCCGCGGGCGGCTGACTCCGGCTTCGATCTGCGCCGTCCACGGTCCAGCGCAGCGTGTTGACCACTTCGCCGCCGAGCACCATTCGATAGCCCACTATGCCGTGCTCACCTGGGGTCAGCCCGGTGGAAATCGAGCTGAGGGCGGTTGCCGTTGTGGTCGGTGCCACGGTGGTGATACTTCGACCTTGGAGCGCGCTCAACACCGGCGCCACCAGCGGGCGCTCTTGCAACTGATCCCAGCCGAGCCCGTCGAGCACCAGCAGTACTGCCTGGCGAGCATGGCGCACCGCTTCGGGCATCCAGTTCGGCAGACCGGACGTCCAGGACTGCGGGCCGACCAACGCCGGGACCACACCACGAACGTTCGCACCGCTGTAATTCGGGAGAACGGGATCGGCCGATGCAGATTCGTTGCCGGTTGCGCGAACCCCTCCGGTCACCACCCCCAGCTCGGCGCTGTCGGTTCCCGTCGCGGGGTGGTGGGTCCCAGTCTCGGTTTTGTCGGTCATGGTTTCTTCCCGATCGAACGGGGTCCTTCGTGAGTGGTCTGGGTTCGGCGTCTGTCTCGGCCCGCGTGCCTTAGTCCACCAGCTTCGCGCACCCGACGCCAAGTGAAGGGCGTTCGAACCCCTACGCTGGGAACGTGCGAGTGTCAACCAGAGGCGATTATGCGTGTCGGGCACTGCTCTCGTTGACGCTGCACAGCGGCGAAGGTGGGCCCACCTCGGTGCGCGACATCGCCGAGCGCACCGGCCTTCCACAGCCGTATCTGGAGCAGATCCTGTTGGCACTCAAAGGAGCCGGACTCGTACGCTCGAAACGAGGTGTGGGTGGTGGCTACGTGCTGGCACGCCCGGCAGATGAGATCCGGATCTCGGAGGTGCTGTCAGCAGTGGATGGCCCGATCACGCTGGGTGACTTTGGTGAGCCACACCAAGACGGAGCTTGCAACCACGAGGGTCAGTGCGTGCTTCTTGCGATTTGGCACCAGTCGGGCCAGGTGATGCGCGAGCATCTCGAGGGCTTCACACTGGCGTCGATCGCCGAGGTCAGCCGCGGCAACGCTCCGTGGCCCACCCGTGGGGATACCCCGCGTTCAGCGCTCGTCGACGACCTCGCGTAGCGAGGCGAGTCGTTGCGCCAGGTCTGCTGGCAGCGGACTCTCGAACTGCACTCGGTCTCCGGTGATGGGATGATCGAACGCGAGCTTTGCTGCATGGAGAAACGGTCGGTCGAGTTGCAGCTTCGGCCGTCGCTGCCCATACGCGGGGTCTCCCACCAGCGGATGATTGATGGAGCTCAGATGCACCCGGATCTGATGCGTGCGGCCCGTCTCCAACTGGCACTCGAGCAGCGCAAGCTCTGCTGGCGAATCGAAGAGTCGCACCACTCGATACTCGGTTCGAGCCCAGCGTCCATCGGCCACCACCGCCATCTTCAGCGGATCGCGGCGAGATCGACCAACGGGTGCATCGATGACCCCGTGCGGTGCGGCCGGATGACCCCACACCAACGCACTGTATTCACGCATCGGATGATGACTGGAAAACTGTTCGATCAGTGCGTCAGCGGCGTGCTGCGTTCGGGCGACGACCAACAACCCGGAACTGCCGGCATCGAGTCGGTGCACGATTCCAGGACGAACGGCTTCGCCGACCGAAGCAACCTCTGGGTACTTGGCTAACAGCCCGTTTGCCAGCGTTCCTGAACGATTACCCGCGCCTGGATGCACCACGAGCCCGGCAGGTTTGTCGATGACGATGATTTCGTCATCTTCGTATACGACCCCGAACACCACATCGGGTTCCGGCCCCGGTGGTTGCTCGATCGGAATAGCACCGGTTGCGACCGCGATTGCCTGCCCGGCAACCAGACGAACCTTTCCAGACGTCGCAGGTTCGCCATCCACGAGCACACCCCCTGCAACGATGACTGCTTGGGCGACGGTGCGGCTGACGTCGAGAACAAACGCGACGATTCGATCGATACGTTCGCCTGCCAACGCTGACGGCACTTCTTCGGCAATGTCGAATTCGAAATCGTCGTTCACGATGGATCGCTGCTCGCAGAGCCGCCGGTCGCAACGTCGCTACGACTCGTGTCACCGGTGACTGCGATGTGATCGGTCGATGGATCGCCCATCAACTGGTGATCGACCTCGTCGACCTCGTCGACCTCGTCGACCTCGTCGACCTCTGCGTGCTCAGCGGCAAGTTCGCGACTTGCGAGCCAAGACGCCAGCACCAGCGTGCTGCCGCCGATGGTGATTCCCATGTCGGCCACATTGAAGATCGGAAACCATTGAAAGTCGATGAAGTCGACGACGCCGCCTCGAAGCCATCCACGTCCACGAAACATCCGATCGATGATGTTGCCGACCGCACCGCCGATGATCAGACCGATCGCGATGTTGGCTACGCGACCACCCTCGGGCCTCATGCGCAACAACACGACCACCACGACCACCATGGCTACGACGGCGATGACGGGCCCGAGGTCTTGACCTTGACCAAATGCCATACCAGTGTTGAAGCTCAAGTTGAATTGGAGCGTCCAGAACAGCTGGATGTTGCGGTCGACCAGTTCGTTGACCGCCCATGCTTTCGTGAGCTGGTCGATCACGACGACGAGCCCGGCGACGGGCAGCCACGCGTGCGTCGAACGGAGCTTCGAGTTCATGGGGATCGCAGCAGCCGCAGACTTAGCGGCGACCGATGCCGCCTACTTTTTCTTCGACCAACACGGAGGACCACGGCAACGCTTCGAGGCGCTCGCGTGGGATTTGACGGCCGGACTCCACGGAATAGCCGTACGTTCCGGCGGCGATGCGGAGCAGCGCAGCATCGATTTCGTCTACGGCATCGCGGGCCTGTGCGCTGAGGGCCAGATCGCGTTCGCGTTCCACGTTGGTGGAGTCGCCTTCGCCACCTTCGTCGTCGAACTTGACGTCGCCCATCTCGGCTTCCTGCACCAGCTGTTGCGCTTCGTCTTCGAGCCGTTTGGCCTGTCCGGTGAGTCGGATGCGTTCAGCCTGGAGAGCGTCGAACATCTCTTTCACGAACGGGAGGTCGAAATCCTTCGTATAGCCGAGGCCGTCTTTGTTGAAACGGGGTTTTGGCAACGTTTCGTGGAGTGCTTCGTTGAACTTTGAACCAGTGCTCATGTTCGGTGTGGTGTTCGCCTTCTTCTGAGGAGTCGCAACCGGTTTGGGTGTGCGACCGGGGGATGATTGCGGGGACGAGCTGGATTTCGTGGCGGCCGGTTTCGTGGCGGCCGGTTTCGTGGCGGCCTTCGTTGGAGCCGATTTCGTCGCAGATGCTTTGGACGCTGGCTTACCAGCGGGCTTCCCCGCAGGCTGGGCCGAGGGTGCAGAACGACGCGTCGGTTTCGTCGGCATTCCTGCCGGCTTCTTCGCGGGCGAACTCACGGCGGCTTTGGCCGGCGCAGATTTCTTTTGAGCGGGGGACGCCGCCGTCTTGGCGGTGGACTTTTTCGCAGCAGCCATTTCGGTTGCACCTCCTGGCGAACGTGAACGCCGGACTCTACCGTGCGATGTTCGATTTCGGGCCGTCACCGATGGTGTCGATCAAGGCCCGCTCGATCTCTTCCAACGCCACGCCGTCGACGTCGAATCGCTTGCTGCGCGATGCGGCGCCACCGACGATGCGAACCTGGCGTTCGTGCACTCCACACAGCTGAGCGACTGCGCGGATTGCCTCGACGTTGGCGGCGCCACCCACCGGCGGGGCTGTGACTGCAAGCTTGGGGATGTCCCCGAGCCAGCCGACCCATTTCGTCGAACGGGCACCCGGCTGGACTCGCACATGCAGTCTGGCCACTGCTGCAGCCTCTACAGGACCGGTTCGACTGTGATGGTGATCCCAGAGCCTTCGGCAGCGATCGCGTCAACGCCGAGCGTCTCGCCGAGCACCAGCTCGCGGTGTGCGTCGAATGCTGCGAGCGTGTCGGGCGGCGCAACAATGTGCAGTCGGATGCGGTCTGAGACGTGCAAGTCAGCTGCGCGCCGAGCTTGCTGCACAAGCCTGATGAGGTCGCGGGCGCGGCCCTCCACTTCCAGATCCTCCGTGACATGCGTGTCGAGCGACACCATGCCAACTCCATCTTTCAACGTTGCCACTGCGGCGTCGCCGGCCGACACCACTTTGAAGTCGAACTCGCCGGGAAGCAGCTGAACCCCGCCAACCACGGCGACGTCGCCCGCGAGACTCCAGTCTCCCGCCTTGTGCGCGCGTATGACGTCTTGCACCTGCTTGCCGAGCCGAGGACCGAGGGCCTTCGGGTTGAGCACGAGCTCCTGGGACCCGAATCGGTCGAGGTCGGTGGTGAGTTCGACACTCTTGACATTCAACTCGTCACGAAGAATATCGAGATGAGGAGCCACCAGAGCGGTGTCTGCCACTGCCAGGGTTGCCGAGGTCAGCGGGAGTCGTACGCGAAGTCCCTCGGCCTTGCGCAACGACAGCAGGGCCGAGCAGGCATCGCGCACTTGAGCCATGCCGATCGACAAGTCCGCGTCGAGTTGGAACTGATTGGCGTCGGGCCAGTCCGTGAGATGCACGCTGCCGGCTTCGGCACCCAGCAGGCCCCCGAATATCTCTTCTGTGACGAGGGGCAGCAACGGAGCCGCCACCTGACAGAGGGTCACGAGTGCGGTGTGCAGTGTGTCGATGGCGTCTTGATCGCCGTCCCAGAAGCGGTCGCGGCTGCGTCTGATGTACCAGTTGGTGAGTGTGTCGAGAAAGCCCGACACAGACTCACACGCAGCAAACAAGTCATAGTCGTCGAGTTGCGTGGTGATCGAGTCGACCAGACGACGCACTTCGCCCAGCACATAGCGATCGAGT